>DATAYA010000035.1:0-17939 GCA_036272815.1 Acetobacteraceae bacterium | reverse complement strand
AGGCCGACCTGACCTCCGGCATGGTTGGAGAGTTCCCCGAGCTACAGGGCATCATGGGCCGCTACTACGCGCTGCACGACGGCGAGGATCAGGCGGTGGCCGATGCGATCCGGGATCACTACTTGCCGCGCGGCGCATCCGACGATGGTCCGCGCACACCCGTTTCCGTGGCCGTCGCGCTCGCCGACAGAACCGACCTGGTTGTCGGGATGTTTTGCGCCGGCGACAAACCGACCGGATCCAGCGACCCGTACGCGGTTCGTCGCGCCGCGCTTGGTATCATCAGGATCATTCGCGACAACGGTATCCGTGTTCCATTGCGCAGCGTGCTCAAAGACGCGCTTGAGGCGATCCGTCTTCTGCCGGTGAGCGACTCCGATCCGCTCGTCTCAGAGGTCTTGGCGTTCATCGCCGACCGCCTCCGCGTGCAACATCGTGCCGAGGGTGCTCGCCATGACGTGCTCGCCGCCGCCTTCGCCGCGAGCGACGACGACGACCTCGTGCGGCTGCTGGCGCGCAGCGATGCGATCGCGTCCCTGCTCAGGACCGAGGACGGCACGAACCTCCTCGTCGCCTATCGCCGCGCCGCGAACATCCTGCGCATCGAGGAACGAAAGGACGGCCCGCACGATGGCGCCCCCGACCGCGATGAGTTCCGCGAGCCCGAGGAGCGGACGCTTGCCGACGCGCTCGACGCGATCGAGCCGGCGATGGCAGCCCGCCTAGCCTCGGAGGATTTCGCCGGCGCCATGCGCGACCTTGCCGCCCTGCGCTCGCCGCTCGACGCCTTCTTCGACAGCGTCACCGTCAACGACCCCGACCCCGACCTGCGCCGCAACCGCCTCCGCCTGCTCGCGCGCGTCCGCCGCGTGATGAACCGCGTCGCCGATTTCTCCAAGATCGAGGGCTGATCCGAATGACCCAATGGGTGTACAGCTTCGGCGCCGGCCGCAACGAGGGCAGCGCCGGGATGCGCGACCTGCTCGGCGGCAAGGGTGCGAACCTCGCCGAGATGGCCAGCATCGGCCTGCCGGTGCCCCCCGGCTTCACGATCACCACCGAGGTCTGCACCGCCTTCTACAAGAACGACCGTCACTATCCCGACACGCTCGAAGCCGAGGTGCGCGAAGCCCTCACGCGCGTCGAGAAAGCCGTCGGCCTCGGCTTCGGCAATCCGGAGCGCCCGCTGCTGGTCTCCGTCCGCTCCGGCGCCCGCGTCTCGATGCCGGGGATGATGGACACCGTGCTCAACCTCGGCCTCAACGACGCGACCGTCGCCGGGCTGGAGGCGCTGTCGCACGACCCGCGCTTCGCCTGGGACAGCTATCGCCGCTTCATCCAGATGTACGGCAGCGTCGTGCTCGGCGTTCCCCATCACCGCTTCGAGGAGATCATCGAAAGCGCAAAGCTCGATCGCGGCGTGGTCGAGGACACAGCCCTCGTCGCCGAGGACTGGCGGCGGGTCGTCGAAGGCTACAAGGACATGGTGCAGGCCGAGACCGGCGCACCGTTCCCGCAGGCGCCGGAGGCGCAGCTCTGGGGTGCGATCGGCGCCGTGTTCGGAAGCTGGATGAACCCGCGCGCCATCACCTATCGGCGGCTGCACGACATCTCCGCCGACTGGGGCACCGCGGTCAACGTGCAGGCGATGGTGTTTGGCAACATGGGCGAGGACTGCGCCACGGGCGTCTGCTTCACCCGCGATCCGTCCACGGGCGAGAACGTCTTCTACGGCGAGTTCCTGGTCAACGCGCAGGGCGAGGACGTGGTCGCCGGCATCCGCACGCCGCAGCCCCTCTCCCGCGCCCGCGCCAAGCCCGGCGAGCGCTCGATGGAGGAGGCGCTTCCGGCGGCCTACGCCGAGCTGGTGCGCGTGCGCGCGCAGCTCGAAGGCCATTACCGCGACATGCAGGACATCGAGTTCACGGTGCAGCAGCAGAAGCTCTATATGCTGCAGACGCGCAACGGCAAGCGCACCGCCGTCGCCGGCCTGCGGGTGGCCGTCGAGATGGCGGGCGAGGGGCTGATCTCGCGCGAGGAGGCGGTGCGCCGGGTCAATCCCGCCTCCCTCGACCAGCTCCTGCACCCGATGCTCGATCCGGGCGCTAAACGAACGCTGCTCGCCAAGGGCCTGCCCGCGAGCCCCGGAGCCGCGTCCGGCGCCGTCGTGTTCAGCGCCGACGAGGCGGAAAGCCGGGCCGCGAAGGGCGAGAGCGTGATCCTGGTGCGGATCGAGACCAGCCCCGAGGACATCCACGGGATGCACGCCGCCCGCGGCATCCTGACCACGCGGGGCGGCATGACCAGCCACGCCGCCGTGGTCGCCCGCGGCATGGGCCGACCCTGCGTCGCCGGCGCCGGCGGGCTCGCGGTCGATTACGGCGCGCAGACGGTCTCGGCCGGCGGCCGCACGCTGCGCGCGGGCGAGACCGTCACCCTCGACGGCTCGACCGGCGAGGTGTTCGTGGGCGCGGTCGCGATGATCGAGCCGACCGTCTCCGGCGATTTCGCGACGCTGATGGAATGGGCGGACGCGGCGCGGCGGATGCGCGTGCGCGCCAACGCCGAGACGCCGCTCGACGCCGAGACGGCGCGCAAGTTCGGCGCCGAGGGCATCGGCCTCTGCCGCACCGAGCACATGTTCTTCGACCCCGCCCGCATCGGCGCGGTCCGCCAGATGATAATGGCCGCCGACGAGCGCGGCCGGCGCGCGGCGCTGGAAAAGCTGCTGCCGTTCCAGCGCGACGACTTTTTGGCGTTGTTCCGCATCATGGCCGGCCTGCCGGTGACGATCCGGCTGCTCGACCCGCCGCTGCACGAATTTCTCCCGCATGGCGAGGCCGAACTTGCCGACGTCGCCGCCGCCCTCGGGCAGGACATGGAGGCGATCCGCCGCCGCGCCGCGGAACTGGCGGAGGCGAACCCGATGCTCGGCCATCGCGGCTGCCGCCTCGGCATCTCATATCCCGAAATCTACGAGATGCAGGCGCGTGCGATCTTCGAGGGCGCGCTTGCGGCAGCGGCCGAGGCAGGACGCGCGCCGGTCCCGGAGATCATGATCCCGCTGGTTGGCACGCGGCGCGAACTCGAAATCACCCGCGCGCAAGTGGACCAGGTGGCGGCCGAGGTGTTCGCAGCCAGCGGCCGCACGCTCGACTACACGGTCGGCACGATGATAGAGCTCCCGCGCGCCGCGCTGGTCGCCGATGCGATCGCCGAAGTCGCCGATTTCTTCAGCTTCGGCACCAACGACCTGACGCAGACCACCTTCGGACTGTCGCGCGACGACGCCGGCAGGTTCCTGCCGCGGTATGTCGAGGCGGGCATCCTGCCGAAGGACCCGTTCGTGTCGATCGACGTCGATGGTGTGGGCGCGCTGGTTCGTATCGCCGCCGAGCGCGGCCGGGCGGCCAAGCCCGACCTCAAGCTTGGCATCTGCGGCGAGCATGGCGGGGATCCGGCCAGCATCGTCTTCTTCGAGGCGGCCGGGCTCGACTATGTCTCGTGCAGCCCCTACCGCGTGCCGGTGGCGCGGCTGGCGGCGGCGCAGGCCGCACTCGGCAGCGGCGGCGACCGCACTGCCTGAGTGTCCGCTTCACAACGGCTTGGGCTTGCGGCATCATCATCTGCCCCGGTTTGCTGTGCCGGAGCGGCACGGATCGGGGCGCAATGGCAACGACGAGGTCGCCCGTGGCGAGGCCGGCTGAGGTGGTCTCGCATGTGTCCGACGATACGGCCGGCAGGCATGGCGGCGCGGTCGACGGGTGCCGCGGGGCGCCCATGTTCCCCAACCCGCAGCCCGCGCGCCCGATTGCCGATCGGCCGATCGCCACGATGGTCATCGACGCGGAGGAGGATTTCGACTGGCTGCGGCCGTTTGCGGGCACCGCCTACACGACCGACTGCATGCGGAACATCGGCGACGTCCAGGCGATTGCCGAGGGGTGGGACCTGCGGCCGACCTATCTCCTGACCTATCCGATCCTGCAGGACGCGGTCGCGGTGAGGGCGCTGCGCCGTCATTTGGAGCGCGGCGACTGCGCCCTCGGCTTGCAGCTCCACACCTGGGTGACGCCACCGCTGGGCGGGGAGACCGTCATCGCGGACTCGTTCTCGGGCAACCTCCCGCCGGCGATGGAGGAGCGCAAGCTGCTGGCGCTCAAGACGGCGTTCGTCTCCCGCTTCGGCGTCGAGCCGGTGGTCTTCCGCTCCGGCCGCTACGGCCTCAGCGCCACCACGACGACGCTGCTGGAGAAGCACGGCTTCGAGGTCGACACCAGTCTCGCACCCCGCACCAATTTGAGCATCGAGGGCGGCCCCGATTTCAGCCGCTTTGAGTATCTGCCGTTCTGGTTCGGCGCGGAGCGGCGGCTGCTCGAGATCCCGCTCTGCCGCAGCATCGTGGGCTGGGGCGGCCCGCTGCTGGGCGCGCTGTTCCAGAAACTGGTCCAGCCGCCGCTCGTGGACCTGCGAATCAGCTCGGTACTCACCCGCAGCCGCGCCGCCGAGCGGATCACGCTGTCGCCGGAAGGCAACGACCTCGCGGCGATCCGGCGGCTGGTCCGCCGGCTGGTCGCGCGCGGCTGCACGGTGCTGCCGCTCAGTTTCCACAGTTCCTCCCTCGTGGTCGGCCGCAACCCGTATGTCGGCTCGAAGGCGGAGCTGCACGCGTTCTATGATCGCCTGTCGGCGACGCTCGCGTTCCTCGGCGACGACGTCGGTTGCCATTTCGCGAGCCTGCCCCAAGTGCCCGCCATGATGCGCCCGCTCCTGATCCAGCCAGCCGCCGCGGCATGACCGGCAAGGTGCTGCTGCTCGCGAACAATTTCCCGCCCGTGCGCGGCGGCTCGGCGGTCGTCTACGACAACATCGCGAGCGCCTCCTGCGGCCGCATCGACGTGCTCGCGCCCCGCATCGGCTACGCCGACGGGCTGCCGCTGATCGGCTGGCGGGAGCACGACCGGCGCGCGCCCTATCGCGTCCACCGGCTGCGGCTGCTGCGCACGGTGCTGGCGAGTAGCGCGCCGTCCTCGCCGGCGCAGCGCGCGCGCCTGCTGGCAAATGACCTCGCGATCCGGCTGCAGCTCTGGTTCGCGATCCTGCGGCTGGTGCGGCGCGAGCGGGTGCGGGCGGTCTGCCTCGGCGAACTGGTCGCCAGCGGCTGGCTGATCCGTCCATTGCGCCGCCTCCTCGGCCTGCGCGTCATCGTCTATATCCACGGCGAGGAGATCACGACCGACGACCCCTACGATCCGGGCAAGCGGCGCTGCCGCCAGCGGCTCCTGGAGGCCGACGGCATTATCGTGGTCAGCCGCTTCACCGAGACGGTGATCCACGACCTGATGGGGCAGGTGCCGTCGGAGAAGGTGATGCTGGTGAGCAACGGCGTCGCCGCCAAGTTCTTCACGCCCGGGCCGAAGCGTGCCGACCTGCTGGCGCAGTATGGTCTCGACGGCGGCTTCGTGTACGTCTCGGTCTGCCGGCTGCTGGAGAAAAAAGGCGTCGACAACGCATTGCGGGCCTTCGCCACGCTCACCGGGCCGCAGGCGGCGCGGAGCCGCTTCCTGGTGGTCGGCAGTGGCCCGCACCAGCCGGTGCTCATGGACCTCGCGCAGCAGCTCGGCGTGGCCGACCGCGTCGCCTTCACGGGTCTCGTGTCGGAGCACGACCTGATCGACTTCTACCGCCTCGGCGACGTGTTCGTGATGCCCAACCGGCGGCTGCCGAACGGCGACACGGAGGGGTTCGGCCTGGTGTTCCTGGAGGCGAACGGCTGCGGCCTGCCGGTCATCGCCGGCCGCGACGGCGGCAGCACCGATGCGGTGCAGGACGGCGTCAACGGCCTCGTCGTCGACGGCAATTCCGTCCAGGAGATCGCTGATGCGATGCAACGGTTGCGCGACGATGCACCGCTGCGGGCGCAGCTGCGCCAGAACGGGCTCGCCTGCGCCGCGGAGGCGGGTTGGGAGCGGAAGACGGAAATTTTCCTGAGTTTCTGTGCCGGGACCGTGGATGCCGGGCGATGAGCGCCGCCGGCCGGCAGTGTCACTGCCTCGATGCGGATAAAGCCAGTAGTCGCGACGGATGCTCGCCCAGCTCTGCCGCCGTCCAGTCCCGGCGCATCCGCATAAGCTCCGTCAGCGCCGCGGTATCGGCATCCCGCCCGAGCCCCGTCGCCGCGGCCACGCGGCCGTCCCGCACGTAGTAGGCAAGGAACTCCGGCGCATCGAGATCGCCGTGGATGATGGTCTCGTCGGAGCCGGAGGCGTGCCCGATGTAGTCGAGGTCCTTGAAGTACTGGATGGTCCAGAACATCGGCACCGCCTCGTAGCGCGTTATCCGGCCCGCCATGTTGAGCGCGGCCACGCGTCCGTGCTGCTCGGCGACCCGCCAGTGCTCCACGCGTACTGACGGCCCATCCCCCTGGAGCGGAAACGCCGCGATGTCGCCGCCGGCATACAGCCCGTCCGCGACCCGCAGCGTGGCATCGACCGGGATGCCGCCATCGTCGTTGAGGCGCACTTCGCGCAGGAACTGGGTCACGGGCCGGACGCCAAAGCCGATCACCACGACGTCGGCCGGCAGACGCTCGCCGTCGTCGAGCCGCACCGCCGAGGCGTCTGTGTCGCCCTCGATCGCGGCGACCTCGCGCCCGAGCCGGAAGGCGACGCCGCGCTGTTCGTGCAGGCGGGCGAAGGCGCTCCCGATGCGAACGCCGAGCTGTTTCTCGAACGGCGTGGGCTGCCTGGCTGCGACGATCACGTCGAGGCCGCGCTCGCGCAGGCTCGCCGCGACCTCCATGCCGATAAAGCTCGCACCCAGGACCACGGCGCGTTCGCTGCGCTCCACCTGTGCGAGGAGCGCGTCCGCATCGGCGCGGCTGCGCAGCAGGAAGACGCCGCGCAGGCCAATGCCGGGCAGGGACGGCCGGACCGGCGCGCCGCCGGTCGCCAGCAGCGCCGCGTCGTAGTGCAGCACGGCGCCGTCGGCGCAGGTGATGCGGCGTGCGCCCGGCTCGACCGCGACCACCTCGGCGGTGCGCCGCTCGATCCGCATCCGGCGATAGAAGTCCTGCGACTGCAGCGGCGACTTCTCGCCCCCCTTCTCGCCGGAGAGGACGTATTTGCTGAGCAGGGTCCGGTCGTAGGGCACCCGGTTATCGCGATCGAGCATCACGACGCGGCCGCCGAACCCGATTTCCCGGAGTGTCTGCGCCGCCACCGCGCCCGCCGCCCCGGCGCCCACGATCACGAAGCATCGCTGGTCCGGCGTCTCCGGCGTCGCGGTCTGCGCATCGGGTGCCGTTGCGACGAGAACGCGCCCGGCTTCGATGCGCGCGGAATGACGCGCGAGGGGATCGATGGCCGGTGGCTCCAGCGCGGCGCCGGTGCGCAGACAAAAGGCCGCCTTGTGCCAGGGACACACCAGCCGGGCGCCGTGCCGCACGCCCTCGGCGAGCGGCCCGCCCGCATGCGGGCAGGTGGCCGAGAGCGCATGCACCGCGGCGCCCTCGCGGATCAGCAGCAGCTTGTTGCCATCGATCTCGATCGGATGCAGGCATCCGTCCGGGACGTCGTCGAGGCAAGCGACATCAACCTCGCTCTGCGGCATGGGCATCTCCCGGCGATGCCGAGACCAACGCAGCCGCGACGCGGGCGTTGCCGCCGGTCAGGAGGTCGGCAGGAGCACGCCCGGCCGTGGTTGCTCGACCCGCAGCGCTGCGAGGATGCGATCGGCGATGTGCTGCTGCCGTGCAACCTGCCGCACCGGCACGAGCCGCATTCCCAAAGCCGGGCTGCTCTGCTCCAGAGCCGCCCAGGCGCGGCCGCAGAGCGGGTCCGCGCAGGCGTCGCGCAGCGTCCCGATCGGCAGCCCGAGCCGGCGGGCGAGCGTCAGCAACAGTGCGTCGTCGTTGGCGGCGTGCGCACGGCGGAATTGCCCCCGCAGCCGTGCCCGCCGTGCCCGCATCCCGGCCGGCTCCAGCGTGCTGTCGAGATATGGATCGGGTGCCGCGAGACGCCGCCGGATCGTGTCCGCCATCCCACCCTCGGCGCGGCCGACGATCCGCCCCGAGACTTCCACCGCGATCTCCGGCGCGTGCCGGATGCGGGCATCGACGCCTCGGAGGGCTGCGAAGAAGCGCCGATCCTCGGCCAGCGGCACCGCCGGTATCCCGCCGGCGTGTCGGTAGGCGGCGAGGGTGACGGCGATGCTGGCGCCGGACTCCTCGCAATGCCGTGGCAGGGCATCCCAGGGCTCCGGATCGAGACAGGCCGCGATGGCATCGAGCGTGGCCGCATAGGCGCATTCCACCGCATCGTCCGCGTGCAGTCTGGCCGGGATCAGGCCGGCGTCGAGCGGGTCGAGGGCGGCGCGCCCGGCCACTGCATCCGCGCCGCGGCGCAGGTGCCAGAGATTGGCCGCGATCCAGTCGGGCGGCACGCGCGCATCCGCATCCGTCGTCAGCAGCGCGCCACTGTCCCCCCAGCCGCTGTCCCCCAGGAGGAATGCCGCGTGCTCCATCCCGAGGCGGCGCGCGCCGCCCGCATGGACCTGCTCCGGCGAAAACTGCCATTCCAGCACCTGCATCGGCACCTTCAGGCTCGGCCGCAGGGCGCGCACGATGCCGGCGGTGCCATCGGTCGTGTTGTTGATCGCAAGCACGATGCCGTCGGCCGCCGCGTCGTGCTGATAGGCGAGCGCGCGGAGGCAGTCGGCGATCCGCTCCGCCTCGTCCCGGACGGGGACGACGACAAGTGCGGGGCCAGCGAAGCTCATCGCGCGCCGCCCGCCTGCAGGAGGTCGAGCCGGTATTCGGGCCGCCGAAGCTGCACCATCGGCGCCAGACCGGCCGCCGCGATGAAGCCATCCGACGCCGCGTCCCCGGACAGAGCGGCGCCGGTCGGCCCGAGCCAAGCCACCAACAGCGCCGAGCCGCCCGGCGCGAGGCTGCCGCGGACGCGGGCCGCGAGGGATGCCAGATCGGCCGGCGCGAAATAATAGACGATCTCGCTCAGCAAGATCAGATCGAACCGGCCCGCCGGCCATTCGCGCGGCACCTGCATCCGGGCGAAACCGACATGGCCCCGCACCGCGCACCGTGCCCGGGCGGCAGCGAGCGCTGCCTCCGCCACGTCGATCGCCAGCAGCAGGTCGCAACGCGGCGCGAGACGGCTGGTCAGCACGCCGATGCTGCATCCGACCTCAAGGGCGGCGGCGAACCGGCGTTCGCCGAGGGCAGCCAGCGTGTCGTCGTATTTGGCGTGCTCGTAGGGATTGGTCGCGAAGCGCCACGGGTCGGGATCGGCGGCATAGAGCGCGTCGAAATGCGTCGGCGGCACTGAGACGGGCGTCATGGCGGGGTCAGGAACGTCTCGGTGCGGCCACAGAGGCGGTCGAGCAGTTCGGCGGGCAGGCGGAACCGCTCCGGATCGTCGGCGATCAGGTCCGTCCCCTGTGAGGCGTGTGCCGCCACGGCGCGCCGTTTCGCCGCCAGGTGCGGCGTGACGTCGAGACGCCAGCCGGCCGGCACGGGGCCGGCCAGCGGCATCGCGTCTGGCAGCGTCCAACCCCATACGGGATAGGCGAGATGCGGCACGCGGGCATCCCGCGCGACCGAAGCCGCCATGAGATGCGCTGCCGCATGGTCGCAATGCGGATCGTGCCGCCAGGGCGCGAGCAGCATGTCGCACCCGTGCGCGCGCAGGGCCGCCGCGATCGCCGCCGTTGCGGCATTGAACCCCGGACCCGCCGTCGGCGCCGCGGTGTCGCGCAGGCGGAGAAAGCCGATCCGGTCGGCGGCGATCCCGAGTGCCGCGATCGCGTCCGCCGCCTCCGCCTCGCGGAGCGCGCGCAGCCGGGCGGGTGGCCAGGCCCGCGAATTCGGGTGCGAGCCGGTGCCGTCGGTCAGCACGAGGACGAAGGCGCGGCGTCCGCTCGCGGCGCAGCCGGCGAGCAGGCCGCCGCAGCCGAGGCTCTCGTCGTCGGGATGCGGCGCGAGCACCAGCGGCGTGCGGCCGCCCAGGATCGTGGCGAGGTCCCCGAGCGGCAACTCCTGCATCCGGCGCTTCGCTTCTCCGGCGGTCATGGGAACGGCGGTCATGGGGCGGGGGGGTCGAGGTGCCAGGCGGCGGCCTCCATCAGCGCCTCGTCCGGCGCGGGCTGGCGCAGATAGGTCCGCAGGTCGCGCCCCAGCCGCTCGACCGGGTGCGGCGCGATGACGGCCGAGAGGCCAAGCGAGCGCTCCACCAGCCGCAGCGCCTCGGTGCAGGCCGCCTCGACCGCGGAGCGCGCCAGATTGACGTGGGCGACGCGGGCGGCGGCGGCTCCCTGCTCGCATTCGGCGACCACGCAGGCCCGCTCGACCCAGAGCCGCGCGGTCTCCCGCGCTATCAGCATCTCGCCGAACCGGGCCTGCTGCATCGGCGCGGCAGCGTGGTTGCGGCGGCGCAGCTGCAGCCGCGCCTCCTCCACCAGGGCGTCGAGCGCGCCCGAGATCGCGGCCGAGGTGCGCCATGCCCCGCAGGAGAAATCCGGCTCGCGGAGGTAGTCGCCCGGACGCCCGATCACCGCGTCGGCGGGTGCCGCGACGCCGTCGAGCGCGATCACGCCATTGGCGGCGCCGCGCATCCCCTGCATCCCGGCGACCGCCTCGACGGGCTCGCGTCCGGAGAGGGCGACCAGCAGCAGGGAGATGCCCGCCCGGGTTGCAGCGGTGACAACGGCGCGGGTGCAATGTCCGGCACCGCTGCACGGCCCCTTGCTGCCATGCAGCCGGCCGTCCTGCACCCGCAGCGGCGCCCCGCCCGGCGTGTCGGTGACCCAGAGGCCGAACAGATGTCCCGCCAGTGCCTCGCCCGCCGCGCAGCGTGCCTGTGCCGGCGTGCCGTAGCGGACCACCAGCCGCAATGCGTTGACATGCGCCTCGAACAGCCGCGCCACGGCCGGATTGCCGCGGCCCAGGGCACGCAACAGGGCGAGCAGCAACCTGGCACCGGCCGGCTCGGTCCCGGCGCCAAGGCCGCTCAGGTGTTCCGGGATCGGCGCTGCCAGCGCCCGGGCCTGACGCAAGAAATCGATGTCCTCGGCCTGGAATTCCTGGCCCGTATTGATCGCGGCGGCACGCGCCTGCATCGCCGGCAACAGATCGTGCACGACAGCGAGCAGAGCGGCACCCCGTTCCGGAATCGCGTCGATGGAAGATTTCGGTTCGGCCACCGTGCCGCAACGCGGGCGGGGCCGCGCAGTTTGTCAGCCCGCCCGCAGCACCGCCATCGCCGCCTCGGGCCCGAGCAAGGTCTCCGTCATCCGCGCTGCGTCGACCGGGCGCAGCGCGGCCCCGTTTGCCACGGCCGGGGGCAGCCGCTCCGCGCTTCGCGCAGCAGCGTGGAGCCGCATCTGTCACTCCTCGCCCTGTGGCGGCAGGCTGCCGGTCATGATCGGCCCAGCCCAGGGCCGACCGATGAACCAGGCGTTAAATCTATTTTCCCACGAAGCGAGGCGGCCGGCGTTCGGCGAACGCGCGCACCGCGTCGCGGAAATCCTCCGTCTGCACAAAGCCCCCGGCGGTCGCCTGCGCCGCCGCCGGCATCGGAAGCGGTCCCAGCAGTGCCGCGATCGCCGCCTTGTGGAACCGCGCGGCGAGCGGCGCGCCGGCGGCGATGCGCCCGGCCAGCGCGAGCGCCTCCGCCTCCACCGCATCATCGGTCACCAGGCGTGACAGCAGGCCGCGCTCATAGGCCTCTCGACCCGTGAAAATGCGACCCTCGATCAGCATCTCGGCGGCGACGCCGCTGCCCGCCAGTGCCAGGATCGGCGCGATCTCGGCATGCGGATACCACAGCCCCATGCGGTTGGCGGTGATGCCGAACCGGATGCCCTCGCCGCCGACGCGGAAGTCGCACATCGTCGCGATGCCGGCGCCGCCGCCGAGGCAGTGGCCCAGGATCATCGCCACGACTGGATGGCGGCAGCATCGGATCGACTGCATAGCGTCGTGGAAAATCGGTGCGTAGCGGGCCTCCTGCTCGGGCGTGCCGCGCTCGGTGGCGAAGGACTTGATGTCGGCGCCGGCCGAGAACGCCGCGGTGCCGGCGCCGCGCAGCACCACGCAGCGCAGTGCGTCCTCGGCCGAGAGCGCGTCCATCGCCTCGTGCAGGGCCGCCCACATCGCGAGGTCGAAGGCGTTGCGGGCCTCCTCGCGGGTGAAGGTGACGGTCGCGATCGGGCCATCGCGCGCGATTCGGATGCGGGGGTCGGGCATGGCCTCTCCTGCTCAGTCGTCGAAGCTCGGACGGCCGGTCACGTGCCGCCAATGGTGCCACAGCAGCCGCGCCGCGAGCCCGCGCGACGGACGCCATGCCTCGGCCGCTGCCAGCAGGGCGGCGGCCGACAGTCGCGTTGCGGCGCCGGTGAGGTGCGCGTGGGACGCGGCGAGCGCCAGGTCGGCGGCGGGGAAGATGTCCGCGCGCGCCTCGGCGAACAGCAGATAGACCTCGGCACTCCAGCGCCCGAGGCCGCGCACGCCGGCGATCGCCACGACCGCCGCCTCGTCGGGTAGCGTGGCGAGCGCCTCCGCGGAGAGCCGCCCTTCTGCGAACGCCGCAGCAAGCGAGCGGGCGTGCATGATCTTCGGGCGCGACAGTCCGGCGCCGCGCAGCGTCTCGTCCGGCAGGTCGGCGATGCCCTCGGGCGTCAGCGCGCCGGGGACGGCGGCGAGCCGGCGCCAGATCGCCGCGGCCGCCTGGTTGCTGATCTGCTGGCCGACAATCGCCGCGAGCAGGCCCGGAAAGCCGGCCGGCCGACGGCGCCAGGGCAGCGGCCCGCAGGCGGGCTCGATGCGGCCGAGCATGGCATCGCGCGCAGCGAGAAGGTCCAGCGCGGCGCGGGCTGTCTGCGGCGGGTGCGGGAAGGTGGTCGCGCTTGCGTCAGGGATGATCGTCGACTCTCTCGATACCTGGCCGGCTGCGGGAGGCGGCCCATGGGGCACTCGACAGCACGCCGCACCCGCCTTGTCCATCACAGAGCGGCGCCGCCTGGCCGAGCAGCCGGCGCGCGATGAGCGCTCCGGCCGGATGCGCGTGTCCCGTGGCTTCGCGGCACTTGGCTGCGATGCCGGCACATGCGGGCCGTCGTCGGCCCGGCTTGCGGCTCCTCCAGGCACCGCAGTGGCACGAGCGCTTCCGTCTCCCTATGGTACGGCGCATGGAGTTCCCGCCGCATATCCTGGTGGTCGACGACGATCGCGACATCCGCGAGCTGCTCGCCCGCTTCCTCGAACGCCACGGGATGCGGGTCAGCACCGCGCGCGACGCGCGCGAGGCGCGGCGGGCCCTGGCTGGCGCAAACCACCAGCTTCTCGTGCTCGACCTGATGCTGCCCGGCGAATCCGGGCTCGACTTTGCGCGCTGGCTGCGCGGCCGCGGGGTCGGCCACGGAGGCGGCAACGCTAGCCTGCCGATCGTGATGCTGACTGCAATGGGCGAAGAGACCGATCGCATCATCGGCCTCGAACTCGGCGCCGACGACTACCTCGCCAAGCCGTTCAACCCGCGCGAGCTGCTCGCCCGCATCCGCGCCGTGCTGCGCCGTGCCGGCGAGGCGGCCGACCGGATGGAGGCAGGGCCGCGCGCGTTCCGCTTCTCCGGCTGGCTGCTGGAGCCGGCGCGGCGGCGGCTGCTCAATCCGGACGGTGCGGAGGTGCCGCTCACCGGTGGCGAATACGATCTCTTGTTGGCGCTGCTGGAGCGGGCCAACCGCGTGCTGACGCGCGACATGCTGCTCGATCTGCTGCGCGGCCGGCAGGCCGGCCCATTCGACCGCGCGATCGACGTCGCGATCAGCCGGCTGCGCCGCAAGCTCGTCGATGACGGGCGCCACGCGCAGCTCATCAAGACCGTGCGCGGCGGCGGCTACGTGCTCGCGAGCGACGTCGAGCGCGCGTGAGCACATCCTCGCCAGGCGGCCGGCAATTTCGAGCACCGCGCTGGCTCTGGCCGCGAAGCCTGGCCGGCCGCACGGCACTGGCACTGCTGCTGGCGCTGATGGTGGTGCAGGCAGTCGGGCTCACCATCCACGCGTTCGACCGGATGGGCCTGGAACGGCTTTCGATCATGCGCGACCTTGGCCTGCGGATCATGAGCACCTATCGGGCGGTCGCCACGACATCCGGGCCGCAGCGTCAGGCTCTGGTCGCCGAACTGTCGAAGACGCCGGGGATGCGGGCCGACCTCTCCGCCACATTGCCGCCCGACGCCGTGCAGGGGATGCCGGCGCCGTTGCAGCGGATCATCTTCCTCAACATGGCACTGGTGCCGCTGCCGCCGATGCTGCGCCCGCACGCCGTGCTGATGCAGGAGCAGCCGCACAAGCAGCGGCTGCTGGTCGCGATGCGGATGCCGGACACGCGCTGGCTGGTGCTGCGGATGCATGTGCGGGAGGCGCGGCCGTGGAACTCGCCCACCTTCCTGATCGCCTTTGCGGTGATGACCATTGCCGCCGCCGGACTGATCTTCTGGGCGGTGCGGCGGCTCACCGACCCGCTGCGCACCCTCGCCGGCGCCGCCGAGCGGCTCGGCCGCGACGTCAACGCGCCGCCGCTGGCCGAGGACGGGCCGACCGAGATCGCGATCGCGGCCGCCGCCTTCAACACGATGGCCGCACGGCTGGGCCGCTTCGTGCAGGACCGCACCTTCCTGCTGACCGCGATCGGCCACGACCTGCGCACGCCGATCACCCGGCTCAAGCTGCGCACCGAGTTCATCGAGGACGACGAGCAGCGGACGCGAATGCTCGCCGATCTCGACGAGCTGGAGGCGATGGTCGCGGCGACGCTGCAATTCGGCCGCGAGGCGTCGAGTGGCGAGCCGGTGCGCCCGGTCGACCTCGCCGCCCTGCTGCGCACCGTGCTCGACGAGGCGGCGGACGCACGGCCGGAGGCGGGCGCCTGCGTCGATCTCGATGGGCCGGAGCGGCTGACGGTGTGGGCACGGCCGCTGGCGCTGAAGCGGGCGTTCGCCAACCTCGTCGCCAACGCGCTCGCCTATGGCGCGGCCGCCCACGTCCGGCTGCGGCCGCCGCGCGAGGGGGTGGCGATGGTGGAGATCGAGGACGAGGGGCCGGGTATCCCGCCCTCGGAGCTGGAGCGCGTGTTCGAGCCGTTCCACCGGCTGGAGGCGAGCCGCTCGCGCGAGACCGGCGGCACCGGCCTCGGCCTGCCGATCGCGCGCAACATCCTGCGCGCGCATGGCGGGGACGTGACGTTGGGCAACCGCGCCGGGGGCGGCGCGCGGGTGATCGTAACGCTACCCGTCTGAGTCGGGCTGCCCCGCCAGCCCCAGCCCGATTTCTGCAGACCGGATTTCAAGGTCTCCGCCCTCGACGGGGTCGAGCGGCAGAGCCCCTTGCCTTGTTCGCCGCGCCGGCCCATTCGTGCTCGCGCCAGACGGCCGGGCGGCCGCTGATCCGGGCGCGAGCCCGGGTTGGAGGAAAGTCCGGGCTCCACGGGAGAACGGTGCCGGCCAACAGCCGGCGGGGGCGACCCCAGGGAAAGTGCCACAGAAAACAGACCGCCCGCGCCGCCTCCGGGCGCCGCAGGCAAGGGTGAAACGGTGCGGCAAGAGCGCACCGCGCCTCCGGCAACGGGGGCGGCAGGGCAAACCCCACCGGGAGCAAGACCGAATAGGGGCGGCAGGCAGCGCGGTCGCGCGTCCGCCAGGGGCTCCCGCCCCGCCGCCCGGGTTGGTCGCGCGAGGCGCGCCGCGAGGCGCGTCGCAGAGGAATGGCCGTCCCGCCGCCCGTCCGCGGGCGGCGGACAGAACCCGGCTTACAGGCCGTCTGGCACGCTTTCATCGAATGTCCGTCGAGACGGGGCCCGACGTCATCCTGGGCGTCATCCTGGGCGCCCCGCGTCATCCCCAGAGTTATCAACAGGAACTAAACGAAAACGTAGTTGCCCGTTCCCACAATTTTTGGGCGGCTTGCGCGACGTTTCTTAGAGATTGGTCAACGAACTTCGAAAACCCGCCGTAAAATCCGGCAAAGTCGGCAAATCCCTTTGACGCCCATGCCAGCCCATGTTATCCCATGCCATCCCAGGTGGCGGGGGGGTCTCGCAGCGCGGGAGAGGGTCGCGGCGGCGGTCGGCGTCGATTGGCCGGCGCGCCGCGGCCCCGGCATCCCGGCCATCCGGCGGACGGGAGCCGCCAGGGAACGGAGGGGGCGGCCGGGACGGATGAGCCAGTTCCTCGGCACCCACCTCAACCGGCTGGACGCGAAGGGCCGGGTGTCGGTCCCCGCACCGTTCCGCGCGGCGCTGCGCACGCTGTCGGAGAGCGGCGTCGTGGTGCTGCGGCCGAGCCACAATCATCCCTGCATCGAGGCATGGCCCGAACCGGTGTTCCAGTCGCTCGCAACCCCGCTCGACCGGCTCGATCTGTTCGGCGAAGCGCATGACAGTTTCGCGGTGGCACTCTACGCCGACGCGTTTCCGGTCGAGCCGGACCGCGAGGGCCGCATCGTACTGCCCGAGAAGCTGGTCGCGCATGCCGGGCTTTCCGAGCAGGTGGAGTTCATGGGCCTCGGCCGCATCTTCCAGATCTGGCGGCCGGAAGCGGCCGAGCGCCGCCGGTCGGAGGCTCGCGAGCGGCTGCGCACCGGCGGGATGACCCTGCCTGCGGCCGGTGCGGCATGAGCGGCGGCCACATTCCCGTGCTCGCAACCGAGCTGGTGCGGGCTCTCGCGCCGGTCGATGGCGGCGTCTATTGCGACGGTACGTTCGGCGGCGGCGGCCACGCGGCGGCCATCCTGGCGGCCGCCGATTGCACGCTGTTCGCGATCGACCGCGACCCAAATGCGATCGCGCGCGGCGCCGCGCTCGCTGCGTCGTATCCGGGGAAGTTGCACCTGCTACAAGGAAGTTTCGGCGATCTGCTGAACCTTCTGGCGCCACGCGGAGTCGGACGGCTAGACGGGGTCGTGCTCGATCTTGGTGTCTCCTCCTTCCAGCTCGACGACCCCGCGCGCGGCTTCAGCTTCCGCGCCGACGGCCCGCTCGACATGCGCATGGCGCGGCAGGGCGTCTCCGCCGCGGACCTTGTCAACACTCTCCCGGAGGCCGAGCTGGCCGACACGCTCTATCGCCTCGGCGAGGAGCGCGCCTCCCGCCGCATCGCGCGGGCGATCATCGCCGCCCGCGCCGAGGCGCCGATCATGACGACCGGGCGGCTGGCCGCGATCATCCGCGGCGTGCTGCCGCCTGACCGTTCGGGAAACCACCCTGCGACCCGCAGCTTCCAGGCGCTGCGCATCCTGGTCAACGACGAGCTGGGCGAGATCGAGCGGGCACTTGAGCAGGCAGCATCCTTGCTTGCACCCGGAGGCCGTTTGGTGGTGATCGCGTTTCACTCGCTCGAGGACCGGCTGGTGAAGCAGTTCATGCTGGCGCAGGCCGGCCGTGCTCCGTCGCCGTCGCGCCACGATCCGCGCGGGCACATCGCACCCGGCGCGCCGCCGCGCTTCTCGCTGCTGACCCAGCGCGCCGTGCGCCCCGGCGCCGCCGAGCTTGCCGCCAATCCGCGCGCCCGCAGCGCACGATTGCGCGCTCTCGCCCGCACCAACCGCGACCATGCCGGGAGTGAAGCCGCATGATCCGCCCGTTCACTTGCGCCTGCATGCTGCTCGCAGCAGGCTCAGGGCTCTGGCTCTATCACGTCAAGCACAAGTCGCAGGTGCTGGATCGCCATATCGAGAACACGATCCGAGCCGCCGCGACAGCGCGCGAGCGCACCACCATGCTGCACGCCGACTGGGCGCTGCTGAACGACCCGCAGCGGCTCCAGCAGCTTGCGTCGAGCTATCTCCAGCTCCGGCCGATCGCACCGACGCAGTTCGTCCAGCTCAGCCAACTCGACGCGCGCCTGCCGCCGGTGCCGCCGCCGGCC
>DATAYA010000034.1:0-5263 GCA_036272815.1 Acetobacteraceae bacterium | reverse complement strand
CGCGAACAGCGGCGAGAGCGCCCCAAGGATTTCGGGGTGGCCGACGATGGCACTGACGCCGCAGGCGCCGATCGAGGTGAACCAGACGAGCATCACCGGCCCGAACAGCCGCCCGACCGCGGCGGTGCCGCGCCGCTGGACGGCGAACAACACCACGATGATCACCACGGTGACCGGCACCACCCAGGGTTCCAGTCGCGGCTCGACGACCTTCAGGCCTTCCACCGCCGACAGCACCGAGATCGCGGGAGTGATCATGCTGTCGCCGAAGAACAGCGAGGCCCCGAAGATCCCGAGTGCGGCGAGCGCGATTGCGGTGCGACGCCCTCGGCCCCTACCCAGGCGACTGACCAGGGTGATCAGCGCCATGATGCCGCCCTCGCCGTGGTTGTCGGCGCGCATCACGAACACGCAGTACTTGATCGAAACGGTGACGATCAGCGCCCAGACGACCAGCGACAACAGCCCGATCGCCGCGCGCGCCGAGGGATGGCCGCCGACCGTGCCGACGATGGTCTGATACGTGTACAGCGGGCTGGTGCCGAGGTCGCCATAGACGATCCCGAGAGCTGCGAGCACCAAGGCGGCCGTTGCCCGCGTCTCGGCCACCGCGGCGGGCTCGGTGGAATCCCGCGTGGCGGCCGGGGTGGGGCTGTCCATCAATCCGTCTCCACGCGAGCCCCGGACGATCTGGCGACGGCGTAGGCGCGGCGTTCCCTGCTGCAAACCATCAATAGAGGCCGGAGCCAAGGATAAATGAAGGCCGACGCGGTCACGCCGGCGGCAGCGTCTCCGCAATCAGCGCCGCGACCGCCTCCGCTCCCGGATCGCCCTGGGCCCGCAGCGCCTCGATCACCCCTGCGCGGTCCGCCGCCGAGCGGTTCTGGCTCATCTTCCATTGCGCCTCGACCTGCTCGGGATGCAGCACGAAGGCGCGGATGCCGGCGACCATGCGGCTGCGGAAATCGCCCGGCAG
The DNA here is from genome assembly GCA_036272815.1 of Acetobacteraceae bacterium. GTDB lineage: Bacteria > Pseudomonadota > Alphaproteobacteria > Acetobacterales > Acetobacteraceae > DATAYA01. Next base: position 4,287 of record DATAYA010000034.1, on the reverse strand, counting down.
GTGGTCGATGTGAAAGCCGTTGGGGTCGCCACCCGCCAGCGCCTGCGCGGCCGCACCCGCGGCAGCCGCCTCCACGATCGCCTCCAGCCGCCCGCGGACATGCACGGCCGCGTAGTCCCAGGTCGGCACCGCCGGCTGCGTCGCATACCAGCCGGGCGAGACGTAGGCGTGCGGCCCGGAGAACACCGCCAGGGCCGCGCCGCCGTCGAGTGCGTCGCATTGCGGGTTCGCCGCCGCGAGATGCCCGACCAGCCGAAACCCGCCGGCCGGCCCGGCGAGCGCGAACGGGATATGCGTCGCCTCGATCCCGCGCGCGCCCGCCGTCACCAGCAGCCCGAACGGGTTCGCCCGGATCAGCCCGGCGATCCGCTCAGGGTCGGTCTCGGTGAAGGCGGGCCGGAGATACATGGAGGAGCCTCTTGTCGCGATCGCGGATCGTGATACGGTGCCATTGGACCGATCGCTCAACCCAATTCCGCATGTTCATACCAGACCAATCTCGTCAACAGGCCGTCTTCCAGCGGCTCCGGCACGGCATCCTGCGCGGCGCCCTGCCGCCCGGCGCCCGGTTGCCGCCGACCCGTGCGCTGGCCGAGGAGCTGGGCGTTGCGCGGCAGACCGTGGTGCTGGCCTATGAGCGGCTGGCCGCCGAGGGCTACGTCCGCGGCCGCGTCGGCAGCGGCACCTTCGTCACCGATGATCTTCCGGATGCGGCTCCGGTGCCGGCCGCGCCACCGCTGGTGGCGACCGGGCGCCTCTCGCAGCGCGGGGCGGCGCTGGCGGGGCTTGATCTCGGCGGCGGCGCCGGGCTGCCCGGCCTGCTCACGCCCGGCGTCCCCGCGCCCGAGCTATTCCCTGCGGCCGCCTGGGCGCACTGTGCCGCCCGCGTGCTGCGCGACTGGCCGGGCGGGCCGCCGGGCTATCCGCCGCCGGAGGGACTGGCCGATCTGCGGGCGCTGATCGCGGCGCATCTGGCCGCGACGCGCGGTCTGGTCGCCGATCCCGCCTGCGTCGTCGTCACCTCCGGCACCCAGCAGGCGCTGTTCGTCACCGCGCAACTCCTGCTCGATCCGGGCGACCGCGTGTGGGTCGAGGACCCTGGGTATGCCGCCGGCCGCGGCGCGCTGCTCGCCTCGGGCGCGGTGCCGGTGCCGGTGCCGGCCGACCGCGACGGGATTGATGTCGCGGCCGGGATCGATGCGGCGCCCGACGCGCGTCTGGCCCTCGTCGCACCCTCGCACGCAACGCCGATGGGCGGCGCGCTGCCGGTCGGGCGGCGTCTGGCCCTGCTTGACTGGGCGGCGCGCGCCGATGCCTGGGTGCTGGAGGACGATTGCGATTCCGAGTTCCGCTGGCAGGGCAAGCCGCTGCCGCCGCTGGCGACGCTCGATCGCGCCGGCCGGGTGATCTATTGCGGCACCTTCAGCAAGACGCTCGCCCCCGGTCTGCGGCTCGGCTTCGCGGTACTGCCGGCGCCGCTGGTGCGGCCATTCCTGCAGGCGCGCCTGCTGACCGACCGGGGTCCTACGACGCTCGTGCAGGCGGTGCTGGCCGAGTTCATGCGCCGCGACCTGCTTGCCCCCCACATCCGGCGGATGCGGATCGAATATGACCGCCGCCGCCTGGCAGTGCTGGCGGCCCTTGCACGCCACGCGCCGGCAGTCGAGCCGCTCGGCGCCCCCGGCGGGCTGCACATGATCCTGCGCCTGCCGCCCGGGACCGACGAGGCGGCGGCCGCGGCGGCGGCCCAGCGGCGCGGCTTGGCGGTCGCGCCGCTGCGGCGCTACTACGCCGGCCCCCCGCGGCTGGCGGGGCTGGTCTGCGGCTTCGCGGCGACCCCGGCGGCGCTGGCCGCCGAGGCCGCCCGCCGGCTAGGCGGCGCGATCCACGAGACGCAGCGACTGGCGGCCGAGTAGCTCGGCATAGAGCCCGGGCTGCTGCTCCAGCTCCGCCGGCGTGCCGTCCTGCAGGATCTTCCCCTCCTGCATCACCACGATCCGGTCGAAGTCGCGCAAGGTCGAGAGCCGGTGCGCGACCGCGATCACCGTCCGTCCTTCCATCAGCCGGGTCAGCGCCCGCTGCACCAGCACCTCGCTCTCGGAGTCGAGGGACGAGGTCGCCTCGTCGAGCAGCAGGATCGGCGCGTTGCGCAGGAAGGCCCGCGCGATCGCGATGCGCTGCCGCTGCCCGCCCGAGAGCTTCACGCCGCGGTCGCCCACGATGGTATCGAACCGCTCAGGCAGCAGCTCGATGAAGTCGAGGCAGCCGGCGCCGGCGGCGGCGCGGCGCACCTCCTCCTCGGTCGCGTCGGGGCTGCCGTAGCGGATGTTCTCCATCACCGTGCGGTGGAACAGCGAGACGTCCTGCGGCACGACGGAGATCGCGGCGCGCAGGCTCGCATCGGACAGCCGGCTTACATTCTCGCCGTCGATCAGCACCTGCCCGTGCTGCACGTCGCGCAGCCGCTGCAGCAGGCCGAGCGCGGTGGACTTGCCGGAGCCGGAGCGCCCGACCAGGCCGAGCCGCGTGCCGGGGCGAACCGCGAGATTGAAGTCGCGCAGCACCGGTCCGCCGGTCGGGTAGGCGTAGGTCACCTCGCGGAACTCCACCTCGCCGCGCGGCGCGGGGATGGTCCGGGCATTGGCCGGCTCCGTCATCTCGTGCGGCAGCAGCAGCGTCGAGAGCGCCTCGGCGAGGCGGGCAACGTATTGCACGGTATCGACCAGCGCCACCGCCAGGTCGCGAGTGCCGTGCAGGATGGTGAAGCCGAGCGTGCAGACCAGCACCACGTCGCCAGTGCTCGCCTGATGGTGCGACCACAGCAGCAGCGCCCAGCCGAGCAGGCCGGCGGTGAGCACCGCCGTCGTCCCGGCATGGAACAGCCGCAGCCGCTCGAGGTAGCGCAGGCTCTCGCCGCGGGCGCGCATCTCGCACTCGACCCGGCCGGAGAAGCGGTCGCGCTCACGCACGCCGGCGCCAAAGGCGCGCACCAGCGGCATGTTGTTGATGACGTCCACCAGTTCGCCATCGACCGCCGCCGCGGTGCTGGCGTAGGCCGAATGCAGGCGCCGGCCGCGGCTCGCCATCCAGGCCAGCGTCAGGCCGAGCCCGACCGCGATCACCACCAGGAAACCGGCCATCGTGGCGTTGATGCTGGCCAGCATGGCGATCGAGAATACCAGCGCGAGGCAGGGTGGCAGCACGTTCCAGGCGAAGGTGTTCTCGACCTGGAAGATCGCGTTCGCGGTCGCGGTGATGCGGCCGGCCAGCGTGCCGGGCTGGCGGTCGGCGAAATACGCCATCGAGTGGCCGGTGAGATGGCGGAACAGGTCGCGCCGCATGTCGCCGGTGACCGCGACGAAGCAGTGTGTCGATACCCAGCCGCCGAGCCGCCAGAACAGGTTGTCGGCGGTGATCAGGCCGGCGAGCACGACGAAGGCCATCTGGAGCCCGCCCACGTCGCGCGCCGAGAGCACGTCGACGAGGTTCTTGATCGCGTACTGCGACAGTGTCGCGGCGGCAACCGCCGCGACCACGGAGAGCGCGATGACGAGGTGGCCGAGCGCATGGCGGCGGACGTAATGCGCCATGAAGCCGAGCGGGCGCCTTGCCATGCTCTCCAGGGGCGCCGCCGCGGCGACGTCCAATCCGGTTGCGAACACGAGTGAGCCTCCGTGAACATAGGCGGGACGCTGAACCGTCCCCTCGGTTGCCAACTACGCACACCTTGCAGCGAAAATGAGGCGGCAATCGGGGCAGAAATGCGGCAGACGCGGCGATCGGGTCGCGTCACGACATCGTGCTTTTGGCGCCGCAGAAATGCCGCGATCCAACGGTTTCTGTGGCGTGAGCCGGATCGTCCGGGCCACGGAAGGAGCCTTCTCGAATGCGTATTGCGCAGATACCGCCCCTGCACGAAGCCGTGCCGCCGAAGCTGTATGGGGGCACCGAGCGCGTCGTCTCTTATCTGACAGAGGCACTGGTCGAACTCGGACATGACGTGACGCTGTTTGGCACGGGGGATGCCGTGACCTCCGCGCGCCTGCATTCGGTGTGGCCGCGCGCGCTGCGCCTCGACCCGGCGATCCGTGATCCGATCGCGCCGCACATGCTGCTGTTGGAGGAGGTGCGCCGGCTCGCCGAGGATTTCGAAGTGCTGCACTTCCACATGGACTACTGGCCGTTTTCGCTGTTCAGCCGCCAGCGCGTGCCGTTCGTCACGACGCTGCACGGCCGGCTCGACCTGCCGGAGCTGCAGCCGGTGTTCAGCACGTTCCCGAACGCGCC
>DATAYA010000033.1:0-7638 GCA_036272815.1 Acetobacteraceae bacterium | reverse complement strand
CGCACCGCGCCCGGCGCATCCGCTCTACGTGGCACCGCCCGCGACCCGCGCGCCCGGTCGGCCGCCCCGTCCCGCGCCCCACCCTGCGCTTTCGTGATCGTCGCCGCCGGCCCGCTCCATGCCACGGCGATGGCGGCGGTGCATGCCGGCGCCTTCCCGCCATCGGAGGTCTGGAGCGCGGAGGCGATCGCGAGGCTACTGGCGATGCCGGGCACGCATGGGCTGCTCGACCAGGCGGGCGGGATGACGATGCTGCGCGTGGCGGCGGACGAGGCGGAACTGCTGACGCTCGGCGTCGATCCTGCCTTTCGCCGCCGGGGCGTCGGCGCCCGCCTGTTGGCGGCGGCGATGGCGCGCGCTGTGGCGGATGGGGCGTCGGCGATGCTGCTGGAGGTCGCCGAGGGCAACGCAGCGGCACGGACGCTGTATGCGCAGGCGGGTTTCGCCGAGGTCGGGCGGCGGCGGCGCTATTACCCGAACGGCGAGGATGCGCTGCTGCTGCGGGCAGCGCTCACGCCTTGCGGATCAGCAATGTCGTGACGCCGTCCGCCGCCGTGCTGTCGGCGAGCACCGCGTGGCCCTGGGCCATGGCGGTGCGGGGGACGTTGCGGCGCGGCTCGTCGCCGGAGAGCCGGACCCGAAGCACGGCGCCCGGCGGCAGGCGATCGAGTGCGAGCCGGGTGTGAACGAAGGTCATCGGGCAGATCTCCCCGGTGATGTCGATCTCCGCGTCGGGCTCGACCGTCATTTTGGACTGATCCATGACTGCATCCTCGTTCGTATTTCGGTTGGGGATATTGCGAAAAGGCTCGAAATGCCGCAGACTGTTCTGCATTATCAGAAGTCCCGAGGAGCCGGATGACCGAACCGACCGCCGACGCCGACGTGCTGGGCCTGACGGCGCAGATCGTATCGGCCCACGTCTCGAACAACACTGTGACGACCGACGCGCTGCCGGCCCTGATCCAAGAGGTGTATCGGTCGCTGGCCGGCGTCGGCCTCGAGTCTGCGGCTCCCAGCAAGCCGCAGCCGGCCGTTCCAATCAAGAAGTCGGTCTTTCCCGACTACATCGTGTGCCTGGAGGACGGCAAGAAGCTGAAGATGCTGAAGCGCCACCTCAAGACCGCCTACAACTTGACGCCGGACCAGTACCGGGAGCGTTGGGACCTGGGTGCGGACTATCCGATGGTCGCCCCCAGCTACGCGAAGCACCGCTCCTCGCTGGCCAAGAAGATCGGGCTCGGCACCAAACCCCGCAGCCGGGCACGGTAGCCAAGACCCGGACGCGCGCGGGCACGGCTTCGCCGGGCGACCGGCTGCGGCGGGGCCGGTCGCAATCGCCGCGCCGCCGCATTGGACAGGGCCGAGCCGGATCGGCTACGCCGTCTCGCGGCTGACCTGGAAGGCCGATGGAAACGCGCATCGAGCGGCTCTGCATCGAGAAGGGACTCAAGATGACCGGCCAGCGTCGCGTCATCGCGCGCGTCCTTTCGGACGCCTCCGACCATCCGGACGTGGAGGAACTGTATCGCCGCGCCAGCGGACTGGACCCGCGCATCTCGATCGCCACCGTCTATCGCACGGTGCGGCTGATGGAGGAGAACGGCATCCTGGAGCGGCGGGATTTCGGCGGCGGCCGGGCGCGCTACGAGCCGACCGGGCCAAGCCACCACCACCACCTGATCGACGTCGACACCGGCCGGGTGATCGAGTTCGAGGATCCCGAGCACGAACAGATGATTTCGGCCATTGCCGAGCGGCTGGGGTTCGATCTGGTCTCGCTGCGGCTCGAGCTGTTCGGTCGCCGCCGGGGCGGCGTTCAGGCGTCGGTCCAGCCACAGGCGGCGCCTGCCGGCGATGCGCCGGCGCGCCCGCTGGGCGAGCAGGGCCGGCTGCCGGAAGCAACTCACCAGGCTAGGGCGTCGCGTTGACGGCCGAGAAGCCGACCGGCGCCGCGCCCGGCGCCGGGTTCGGCGAATTGCGCGCCGGACATTTGGGCGTTCGCCTCGCGACGACGACGGCGGAAATCGATGCGGTGCAGTCGCTGCGCTACCGCGTGTTCTATCAGGAGATGGGCGCCATCGCCGACGCGGCGGCGGGCGCGACGGAGCGCGACCGAGACCGTTTCGATGCGATTGCCGACCACCTGCTCGTGCTCGACCACGCGATCGGGCCGGGGCCGGAGGGCGTGGTCGGCACCTACCGGCTGATCCAGGCCGAGGCAGCGGCGACGCTCGGTCGGTTCTACTCGGCGGACGAATACGACATCACTCCGGTGGAGCATTTCCCTGGGCGGATGCTGGAGCTTGGGCGCTCCTGCGTCGATGCCGGATACCGCAACCGCTCGGTGATGCAGCTCCTCTGGCGTGGCATCGCGGCCTATGTGTTCCAGCATCAGATCGACGTGATGTTCGGCTGCGCCAGCCTGCCGGGCACCGATCCGGAGGCGCTTGGCGAGGAGCTGACCTATCTGTTTCATTACCATCTGGCGCCCCCGGCGCTGCGGCCGCGGGCGTTGCCGGGCCGGTATGTGGAGATGTTACGGGTCGATCCCGACCGGCTCGACCGCAGGCGCGCGATCGCCAAGCTGCCGCCGTTGGTCAAGGGTTATCTGCGGCTCGGCGGCTTTGTCGGCGACGGCGCGGTGATCGACCAGCAGTTCAACAGCACGGATGTCGCCGTGGTGGTGAAGACCGACCTCGTGACCGACAAGTATTACCGCCACTACGAACGGCAGCTTCGCGACGCGCTGGACTGAGCGTCGTCGTGCCCAGCAGGACAAAGGTGACGGAGACCCGGATGCCCCGGGGGTCTGCGGCCTCCGGGCCCCAGCGGGGTCAGGGGGCGGCGCCCCTGGCCGATCTCTCCGCCCGCCTCTCCGGGTTGCGGGGCTGGAACGCCTGCCTCGCCGCCGCAACTCTCGGCGCGCTGTCCGCGCTTGCCCTGCCGCCCACGTTCATTCTCCCGATCCTGCTGCTCACCGTCCCCGGCCTGCTGTTCCTGCTGGATGCCGGCGGCGGCGTGCGCCGCGGTGCCGTGCTCGGCTTCTGGTTCGGGTTCGGCCATCACATGCTCGGGCTCTATTGGGTCACCGACGCGATCCTGCTGCGTGCGGCCCAGTACTGGTGGCTGGTTCCGTTCGCCGTGCCCGGGTTGGCGGTGTTGCTGGCGCCGTTCATTGCGCTCGCCTGCGCGCTCGCCTGCTGCGCCGCGCCAGGATGGCGACGGGTGCTGCTTCTCGGCGGCGGCTGGGTCATCGGCGACCTGCTGCGGGAATTCGTGCTTGGCGGGTTTCCATGGAACCCGTGGGGCAGCATGTGGGCATTTCCCGGCCTGCTCGGGACGGCGATGATCCAGCCGGCCTCGTGGATCGGGGTGCCGGGCCTGACGCTGGTGACGGTGCTGCTGGCGGCGAGCCCGTATCTCGGGCGGCGCTTCGTGGCGCTGGGCGCTGCGGCGCTGGCGTTTTGGGCAGCGCTCGGCCTCGCGCGGCTGTCGCGGCCGCGGCTGCCGGCGACGGACGTGGCCGCAGTGCTGGTGCAGGGCGACGTCGCCGAGGCCTCGAAATGGAGCCAGGCAATCGCCGGGCGCATCTTCTTCCGTTACCTGCGGCTCACCGCGCAAGGGGTCGCGGCCGCGGAAGCGCGCTATCCGGGCAAGCGGATCGTCGTCGTCTGGCCGGAGACGGCCAGCCCCTATCTGCTGGAGCAGGATCCCGGCGCGCGGCAGGCGGTGATGCAGGCGGCGCACGGTGCCACGGCGGCGTTGGTCGGCTCGATCACGTACCCTGACGGAAATTTCCACCGGCGGCCGCGCAACAGCCTGGTGGCGCTGGAAGGCGACGGAAAGGTCCTCGGCACCTATGACAAATGGCACCTGGTGCCGTTCGGGGAATACCAGCCGGACTGGGTGCCGGTACCGATCCAGCTCGTGCCAGCCAATCTCGCGCCCGGCGTGGGGCCGCGGACGCTGCGCATCCCGGGCGTGCCGCCCTTCGGGCCGCTGATCTGCTACGAGGCGATCTTCCCCGGCGAGGTCGTCAACCGGGCCGACCGGCCGTCCTGGATGATCAACATCACCAACGACGCCTGGTTCGGCAACTCGAGCGGTCCGCGGCAGCACCTGGTGGCGGCGAGGCTGCGCGCCGTCGAGGAAGGGCTGCCGCTGCTGCGGGCCGCGAACACGGGCATTTCGGCCGGCTTCGATGCACGCGGTCGAGTGCTGGGGCGGCTCGGTCTCGACCGCACGGGCGACCTGGTGCTGCAGCTGCCCGGCGCCCTGCCGGAGACGCCGTTCGGCCGCTATGGGCTGGCAATCCCGGGGCTGCTCGCGCTGGCGGCAATCGGCGGCGGCCTGGATCTGGCGCGGAAGCGCCGCGTCGGGAGTCGCATTTCCTGAGACGTATACATTTTCGTAATCTGTGCCAACAAAATGGATAGTTCTTGACGATTAGCGGTTGCATCGTTAACCTCTGGGCGAACACCGGGCAGCGGCCCGGTATGCAACGTCCGCTCGGGACGATTGGGGGCAGAGTTGGGACTGATGGCGCGGAATGATGGCTTTCCCGACGCGGCGCGGGCCGGCGCGACGGCTTCGGGCGAGCGCGAGGGTCGCGCGAGCCCAATCGATGCGCATGTCGGCACCCGCATCCGGCTGCGGCGCACGTTGCTCGGCATGTCGCAGGAGCGGCTCGGCGACGCGCTCGGGCTGACCTTCCAGCAGGTGCAGAAATACGAGCGCGGCATCAACCGCGTCGGCGCGTCGCGGCTGTTCGATCTCTCGCGGGTGCTCGACGTGCCGATCAGCTTCTTCTTCGAGGACATCCCGGCGCCGATGGCCGAACATCATCGCAACCGGGCCGCGATGGCGGGGTTTGCCGAGACGCAGGAGGGGCTCGGCGCCGCCGACGAGACGATGAACCGCCGCGAGACGCTGGAACTGGTCCGGGCCTATTATCGGATCAGCGATCCGGCGGTCCGCAAGCGGGTGTTCGACCTCATCAAGTCGATGGCGCCGACCCCCGAAGGATAGGCACCGCGCGTTTAGTGCGCGAAAATGTCCGGCTCCTCGTAGCCCAGCAGGTCGAGCCGGGCGCGCGTCGGCAAAAAGCCGAAGCAGGCCTCCGCCAGCCCGAGCCGCCCCTCGCGCACCAGCAGCGCTTCCAGCCGCTGCCAGAGGGCGTGGAGATGCAGCACGTCGGAGGCGGCATACGCGGTCTGCTCGGCAGTCAGCTCCGCGGCCCCCCAGTCGGAGGTCTGCTGCTGCTTGTTGAGGTCGATTCCCAGCAGGTCGCGGCAGAGGACCGCGAGCCCGTGCCGGTCGGTGTAGGTTCGCACCAGCTTCGAGGCGATCTTGGTGCAGCGCACCGGGGCGACGGTGATGCCGAGCGCGTGCTGTAGGATGCCGACGTCGAAGCGGGCGAAGTGCATCAGCTTGATGGTGGCGGCGTCGGCGAGCAGCCGCTTGAGCACCGGACAGTCGGCGCCACGGCCGCCGAGCGCCTCCGGGATGATCTGAACGAGATGGGCGTGGCCGTCGCCGGCCGAGAGCTGCACGAGGCAGAGCCGGTCGCGGCGGGCGTCGAGCCCCATCGTCTCGGTATCGACCGCGACGACGCGGCCGAGGTCGAGCCCATCCGGCAGGTCGTGCCGGTGGAGGTGGATGGTGGCCTGAGGCAGGAACTGCGTGGTGGTCAGGGTTGCCGCCTTGGTGGTGCCGCCGCCTCTGATGGTGCCCAGGAGAAGACTCGAACTTCCACAGCCTTGCGGCCACAGGTACCTGAAACCTGCGCGTCTACCAATTCCGCCACCTGGGCACGGGTCGGGGCAGGGCGGGCGATGTAGCCGCTGCGATCCGTGCCGTCAACGTCGGCCGGCGGGTCGCGGCGGACGCGACGAGAGCCTACATGGACCGTATCGCATGGAACCGCTCGCACTCTACCTCCACTGGCCGTTCTGCCTTTCCAAGTGCCCGTATTGCGATTTCAACAGCCACGTGCGCGAACGCATCCCGCAGGAGCGGTTCGAACGCGCACTGCGGGCGGAACTGGCGTGGGAGGCGGCGCGACTGGGGCCGCGTGCGCTCGGCTCGATCTTCTTCGGCGGCGGTACGCCGAGCCTGATGGCGCCCGAGATCGCCGCGGCACTCATTGCGGACGCGACCAGGCTGTTCGTGCCGCTGCCCGATCTCGAGGTGACGCTGGAGGCGAACCCGACCAGCGTCGAGGCAGGGCGGCTCGACGCGTTCCGGCAGGCGGGCGTGAACCGGCTCTCGCTCGGAGTGCAGGCGCTCGACGACGCCGCACTCACGGCGCTCGGCCGGCAGCACGACGCGGCCGAGGCGCTGGCGGCGCTGGAAACGGCGCGGCGCCTGTTTCCGCGGCTCTCGTTCGACCTGATTTACGCCAGGCCTGGCCAGACGCTGGCAGCGTGGCGGCAGGAGTTGCGGGCGGCGCTGTCGTACGCCGCCGACCATCTCTCGCTGTACCAGCTTACGATCGAGCCGGGCACGGCCTTCGAGGCGCGTGCCCGCAGCGGTGCGCTGGTGCTGCCCGACGAGGATGCGGCGGCGGCCCTCTACGAGGCGACAGCGGAAGAAGCGGCGCGGTTCGGCCTCAGCGCCTACGAGGTCTCGAACTATGCCCGCCCAAACGCCGAGAGCCGGCACAATCTCACCTATTGGCGCTATGGCGACTATGCCGGAATCGGTCCCGGCGCGCATGGGCGACTCGCGCTTGGGGCGACGCTGGTCGCAACCCGCCGGCATCGCGCGCCGGAGCCCTGGGCGGCACTGGTCGAGGCGCAGGGCCACGGCACCGCGCAGCAGGAGGTGCTGGACGCGCCGACGCGCGCCCGCGAAATGCTGCTGATGGGCTTGCGCCTGTCCGAAGGGATCGAGCCGGCGCGGTTCGCGGCCCGCACCGGGATCGCGCTCGCCGACGCGCTGGATCGGGAAACGCTCGGGCGGGCGCAAGCGGAGGGGTATGTCGCGTGGCCAGGCGGCCGTCTGGCCGCAACCGCGGAGGGGAGATTACGGCTCGATGCGCTGCTGCCGGAGCTGGTGCGGTAGCGCCGGACCGGCTTTCCGCCGGCGCGGATGGGGTGTACGCAAGGGAGGCGGCCCAGCCACGACGGAGCACAGAATGCGCAAGACTCTCCTGCTTGCGGTGATCGCGACAGTGGCGAGCGCGCCCGCATTCGCCCAATCTCCGACAGGCGCCGAGTCTCCGCCGGGCGCCCATCCAGGGACAGGGACGGGATCGACGGCCGGGCAAGTGCCGGGCTCAACCGGGCGTCCTGTGGATCACGGTCCCTTCACGCCGCAGGCGAACCGCGCTTATCAGGGGGGCGGCGTGATTCTCCAAGGCGCGCCCGGCGCCCCGCCGCCCACGCCCGAGCCGACACCGCCGGGGCAGTCCCCGCGGCACATGGTGCCTCCAGGCTGAGGCCCCGCGCACACCAGCGGCCTGCCGGCGGTACGCAAGATTTCGTTCGGCGACACCGGCGTGGGATCGATTACCGATTTGCCCCTGGCACCCACATCACGTCTCCGCCGGCCGCCGCATTCAGCGTTCGTGCCAGCACGAACAGATGGTCCGACAGCCGATTGAGGAACCGCAGCACCGGCGCGCCCACCGCT
>DATAYA010000032.1:0-4478 GCA_036272815.1 Acetobacteraceae bacterium | reverse complement strand
CCTTGACGCGATCGAGCGCGCGGCGAAGTCTGCGGTCCGGATGATCCCCCGAACCGCCTGGCGCCCCGATGCGCCCACACCGCTCTCCGACATCCGCGTACTCGACCTCTCGCGGCTGGTTGCGGGCAATATGCTGACGTTGCAGCTTGCGGATTTCGGGGCCGAGGTGATCAAGATCGAGGATCCGGCCAAGGGCGATCCGCTGCGCGCGTGGCGCGTGCAGGGCGAGAGCCTGCACTGGAAGGTCTATGCGCGAAACAAGAAGAGCGTCGCGATCGGGTTGCGCGAGGCCGCCGGGCGCGATGCGCTGCGGGCGCTGCTCGCGCGGGCTGATGTGCTGGTCGAGAACTTCCGGCCGGGGCGGCTGGAGGCGATGGGGCTCGGCCCGGATGCGCTGCTCGCGGCCAATCCGCGACTGGTGATCGTGCGCGTCTCCGGCTTCGGGCAGGACGGCCCGTATCGCGAGCGGCCGGGGTTCGGGACGATGATCGAGGCGATGTCCGGTTTCGCCGCGCGCAATGGGGAGGCGGACGGCCCGCCGCTGCTGCCGCCGCTGGCACTGGCCGACATGGTGGCCGGCCTCTATGGCGCGTTCGCCGTGATGGTGGCGCTGCGCGACGCAGAACGCAGCGGCGCGGGGCAGGTGATCGATCTTCCGTTGCTCGACCCGATGATTTCCATTCTGGGCCCGGAGGCGGCGGCTTTTCGGCTGACCGGACAGCGCCCAAAACGCAGCGGCAGCCGGTCGCAGACAGCACTGCCGCGCAACGTGTTTGCGACGCGCGATGGCGGATGGATCGCGATCTCGGCGTCGATGCAGGCGATGGCGGAGCGGCTGTTCCGCATGATCGGCCGCGCCGACATGATCGACGACCCGCGTTTCGCGACCAACGCCGCGCGGCTGCGGCATGCCGAGGAATGCGAGGCGCCGGTCGCGGCGTTCATTGCCGCGCGCGATCAGGACGAGGCGCTCGCGGCGTTCGAGCAGGCCGAGATCACGGCGGCACCCGTGTACGACATCGAGCAGTTGCTCGGCGATCCGCATGTCGGCGCGCGCGGCGTGCTGGTGGAGGCGCCGGACGGCACGCTCGACGGCCTCGCGATGCACGGCGTCATTCCGCGCCTGTCGCGCACGCCCGGCGCGCTGCGTCATCCGGCGCCCGCACTCGGCGCGGACAGCCGCGCATTGCTGCGGCCGTTGCTCGGAGAGGCGCGGTTCGCAGCCCTGGTAGCGCAAGGCGTCATCGGAACCACGGAGGCCAGCGCATGAACAAACCTTTGCCGGTGTGGCGCTCGATGCTGTTCGTGCCGGTGATCGTGCCGCGCTTCGTGGACGGGGCCGCCGGGCGCGGCGCGGATGCGATTATTCTTGATCTGGAGGATTCAGTGCCGCCGGCGCAGAAGGCCGGCGCGCGCGGACTGATCGCCGACGCGGCGGCGAAAGTTGCCGCGCGCAACGCGGATGTTCTCGTGCGCGTCAACCGGCCATGGCGGATGCTGGTGCGCGACATCGAGGCAGCGGTCGGGCCGGGCGTGTGTGCGCTGATGCTGCCGAAGGTCGAGAGTGCCGAGCATGTGCAGGCGGTCGCGGAGATCGTGGCGGAGGTGGAGGCGGAGCACCGTCTGCCGCAAGGCCACACGCGGCTGCTGGCGATGATCGAAACGGCAGGTGCGGTGTTCCGCGCGGAGGCGATCGCGCGCAGCCATCAGCGCCTCGTCGGATTGACGATCGGGGCCGAGGACCTCGCGCTGTCGCTCGGCATGGCGCCGGAGGCGGAGACGCTGTTTCTGCCGAAGCAGTTGGGCGTCATCGCGGCACGTGCGGCCGGCGTACTGCCGCTCGGGTTTTTGGGAACCGTCGCCGAGTTTGCTGATCTGGACGCGTTCCGTGCCGTGATCCGGCGCTCGCGAAAACTCGGCTTCGAGGGCGCGGCCTGCGTGCATCCGAGCCAGGTCGCGATCCTGAACGAGGAATACGCGCCGGGTGCGGTGGAGGTCGATCACGCGAGGCGGCTGATCGCGGCCTATGACGAGGCGGTGGCGGCGCAGCGTGGGGCGGTCACGTTCGAGGGCAGGATGATCGATGTGCCGGTGGTGGAGCGTGCGCGCGCGGTGCTGGCGCGGAGTGCGGCGATCAAGGCAAGGCAAGGGCTCCGCCCTTGACCCGCTGGGGCCGGAAGGCCCCAGACCCCGTCACTTGAGAATGGATTTCAAAGGCTGCGCCTTTGGCGGGGTCAAGGGGCAGAGCCCCTTGCCTATCCTTCCCGCTTCGCCTCGATCACATCCCAGATCGCGCCCGCCAGATCGGTCCCGTCGAACCGCGCGATCTCCTGCAATCCGGTCGGCGAGGTCACATTTATTTCCGTGAGCCAATCGCCGATCACGTCAATACCGGTGAAGATCAGTCCGTGCTGGCGCAGATACGGCCCGATGCGCGCGCAGATTTCGTGGTCGCGGGCGCTCATCGCGATCTTCTCGGGGCGGCCGCCGACATGCATGTTGCTGCGCGACTCGCCGGCGGCAGGCACGCGGTTGAGCGCACCCATCGCCTCGCCGTCCACGAGTATGATGCGCTTGTCACCCTGCCGCACGGCGGGCTCGTAGCGCTGGATCATCAGCGGCTCGCGCGAGCGGGCGAAGTGCATCTCCAGCAGGGAGGCGAGGTTCTCGTCGTCCTCGCGGATGCGGAACACGCCGGCGCCGCCGTTGCCGAATAGCGGCTTGACGATGATGTCGCGGTGCTCGCGGCGGAAGCTGCGGATCGCCTCCGTGTCCCAGGTGACGAGCGTGGGCGGCATCAACTCGGGGAAGTGCGTGACCAGCAGCTTCTCCGGCGCGTCGCGCACGGCGCGCGGGTCGTTGACGACGAGGGTTGCCGGATGGATGTGCTCCAGCATGTGGGTCGCGGTGATGTAGGCCATGTCGAAGGGCGGGTCCTGGCGCATCAACACCACGTCCATAGTCGCGAGGTCGAGCTTTTCCAACTCGCCGAAGCGGTAATGCGCGCCGCGTTCGCGCCGGACGCTGACCGGCTGCGCCGTCGCGGTCAGCCGCTCGCGCCGGCGCTCGCCCGCGATCACGCCTTCACGCAGCGACAGGTTGCGCACGTCGTAGTGCCATAGCGCGTGGCCGCGCCGTTGGGCTTCGAGCATGAGGGAAAAAGTGCTGTCGGCGTCGATGTTGACGTTCTCGATCGGGTCCATCTGGACCGCGACCTTCAGTTTGCCTGGCATGGAAATCCCCGTCGCCGGATCAGTTGAGCCGCGCCCGCAACTCCTCCATCGCGAGCCGCGCGCGCGCCGCCGCGGCTCCCGAAGGCGAGAGGTCGAGGTAGCGGCCGAAGCAGCGGAGTGCCGCGGTGACGTGGTCGAGCCGCTGGTTCATCAGCGCCGCCTCGCGCCAGAGCGATGCGACGTCGGGGGCGAGCAGCAGCATGTTCTCCGCGCAGCGGAGCGCTGCGGGCAGCTCGCCCGCCTGCAACCGGCGCAACTTGACGTTGTTCTGCAACCGCAGCAACACCGCACGCGTGTCCATCCGCGCCAGCAGGTCGGGACGCAGTTCTGCCTCCGGCCCGTCGACGCGCTTGAGCAGTGCCCGCAGCGCGCGCACGTCGAGGACACGACCGCCGGCGAACACGTCGACCACCAGCGGGCCGCCGCTCCCGCCGATGCCGAGCAGGAAATGGCCAGGGAAATCGATGCCATAGGCAGGCCAGTCGGCCGCCTGCGCGCAATGCAGCCACAGCACGCCGAGGGCGACCGGCATCCCCCGCCGCCGTTCGATCACGCGGATCAGGTTGGCGTTCGCGAGGTCGTCGTAGTCCTCCGTGTCCCCGACGTAGCCATGTCGCTTCCCGAGGATGCCGGCGAGCGCGCGCACCCGCGCGATCGCCCCCTCGCCCGCATCCGTCGCCGCCGCCACGGTGTCGCGCGCGAGATCGGTCAGGTGCGCAGCGGCGGACTGCCAGTCCGCGCCCGGCGCATCGGCGCGGGCCAGCAGCAGCGCGGTCTGCGCAATGTCGATCTCGGGATCGGGCAGGCCGCCGACCGCCTCCAGCGCCGCAAGCGGGTCGATCACGCTTGCGGCTCAGTCCGCGGCCGCTGCGTCGGGCACGTAGAGCGCGCCGCCGCGCTCGCGGAATTCTGTGCTTTTGGCGTCCATTCCCGCCATGCGCTCCGCTTCCGCGCGAAGGTCCTGCGTGATCCGCATCGAGCAAAACTTCGGGCCGCACATCGAGCAGAAATGCGCCACCTTGTGTGCCTCCTTCGGCAGCGTCTCATCGTGGAAGCTGCGCGCCGTGTCGGGATCGAGCGAGAGGTTGAACTGGTCCTCCCAACGGAACTCGAAGCGAGCCCGGCTGACCGCGTCGTCGCGCAGCTTGGCGGCCGGATGGCCCTTGGCGAGGTCGGCGGCGTGCGCGGCGATGCGGTATGTAATGACACCGGTCTTGACGTCATCGCGGTTGGGCAACCCGAGAT
>DATAYA010000031.1:0-11221 GCA_036272815.1 Acetobacteraceae bacterium | reverse complement strand
CTTTCTCGATCCCGCGCGCGCCCGCTTCCTCGAATACGACCTCACCAAGCTCGTATGGAACCTCTCGCAGCCGCATCGCGCGGTGTTGGGCGTGATGAGTTCGCTGCCGCTCGACGGCAACCCACGGCTGATGATGATGGCGCACGGCGAGGGCGACGCCGGCCAGCCCTGGGCGTCCATGCTGCAGCTTCGCTCCACCTTCGACATCCGCAGCGTCAAGACCGACGCGCAGGTGATCGATCCCGCGATCCAGGTGCTGCTCGTGGTGCAGCCGCAGCACCTTTCCGCGGCGACGCTGTACGCGATCGACCAGTTCGTGATGCGTGGCGGGCACCTGCTCGCGATGGTCGATCCGGCCAGCGAGGCACAGGCGGCGATACCCGGCCCCGACGGCCAGCCGGCCGCCGATACCAGCAGCGATCTCGCACCGCTGTTCAAGGCATGGGGCATAGACTACGACCCGAACAGCGTTGTCGGCGACCTCTCCGGCGACTGGCGCGTGCGCGCCGGCAACGACGAGGCCGCGCGACCGACCAACTACGTCGCGTGGTTCAACATCAGCAGCGGCATCGACAAGAACGACCCCGCGATCGGCGGCTTGCACCGGGTCACGGTCGCCTCCGCCGGCGCACTCGCGCCGGCAAAGGGGGCGAAAATCACGTTCACGCCGATCCTCTCCAGCAGCAAGCAATCGGAGATGGTCTCGGCGGCCGAGGTGCGCAACAATCCCGATCCCGCGAAAATCCTCGCCAGCTTCGAGCCGGACGGCAAGCCGCGCGTCATCGCCGCCCGCATCACCGGGATGCTGCACTCCGCCTTCACCGGGCCGCCGGCATTGCCGAAAGGCGTCAAGCGCGCGCCTGGCCTACCGCCCTACCTCGCAACGACAAAGAGACCGGCAAACCTTGTCGTCGTCGCCGATACCGACATCCTCGCCGACCGCTTCTGGGTGCAGACCGAAAACTTCTTCGGCCAGCGCCAGGCAACGCCGTTCAGCGACAACGGCCCGTTCGTCGCCGACCTCGTGGGCCAGCTCGCCGGCGGCGACGCGCTGATCGGCCTGCGCGGCCGCGGCCCCTCCGACCGCCCGTTCACCCGCATCGACCGGATGCAGGCAGCCGCCGAGGCGCAGTTCGAGGCCACCGCGAACGCACTGGAGAGCCATCTCACCGCGGTGCAGGCCAAGCTCACCTCGCTCCGCACCGACGCGTCCGGCGCACACGGCACAATGGCGGCCGTCATCACCCCCGCGCAGCGGAGTGCGATCGCCGCCGCGCGCGCCGACATCGTCCGCACGCGCGACCATCTCCGTCTCGTGCAGCGCGACCTACGCCGCAACATCGCGTCGCTCGAGTCGGTGGTGAAGGTGCTCGACATCGCCGCGGTGCCGCTGCTGCTCGCGGCCGGCGCGATCGTGCTCGCCCTGGTGCGCCGCCGGCGCCGCGCAACGGCCCGCAGGGTTCACGCATGAAGCCGCGCACCGGCTTGCTCCTGCTGGTCCTCGGCATCGTCGTCCTTGCCGGAGGCTGGGTGTTCGGCACCCGCACCGAACCCACTGCCGCCGCCGCCGATCTCGGCCACCTCGCCTTCCCCGGCCTCGCCGCGCGCCTGCAATCCGCGGCGAGCGTCGAAATCACCAACCACGGCAAGACGCTCGTGATCGCAAAACACGGCGCGGAATGGGGCCTCGCGGACCGCGACTTCTACCCGGTGATGGGCGACAAGCTGCGCGGCCTGCTCACAGGCTTGACCGAACTCCGCCTCGTCGCGCGCCGCACGCATGATCCGACCGAACTTGAACAGCTCGGCCTCGGCCACCCCGCCTCGCCGAAATCTTCCGCCGACTTGCTGCGCGTGCTCGACGCATCGGGGCGCCCGATCGCGGCGATGGTGTTCGGCCACCGCAAGGTGCTCCCGAGTGCCGACGTGCCGCAACGCATCTACGTCCGCTGGCCCGGCAAGACCCAGTCCTGGCTGGCTGAGGGCACCGTGGAGATCGACAACGATCCCTCGCTCTGGCTCGATCGCGACATCGCTGACATCCAACCCGCCGCGATCAAGTCCGTCTCGATCACCACGCCGGGCCAGCACCTGCTGTTCACCAGCGAGGCCGGCAAGCTCACCCTCACCTCGCCCGCCGACCATCCGCCGCTCGACAAATACAAGATCGAGGACATCTCGCACGCATTCGAATACCTCACCTTCGAGGACGTCCGCCGCGGCCCCGCAATTCCTGGCAAGTCCGCGGGCACGGCCGATTTCGTCACCGATGGCATGACGGTCCACGTCTCGGTCAGCGAGGGACAAAAGCACGCCTGGGCGGCGTTCTCCGCAACTGGACCGCACGCGAAAGCCATGAACGCGAGCGTCGCGGGCTGGGTCTATCGGCTCGGGAGCTGGAAGCGTGCGGCTTTCGTGCCGACCTTGGCCGATCTCGCGGCGGCGAAGAAGTGAGAAAGAGCAGGGGCGCTGCCCCTGGACCCCGCCAAGGGCAGTCGCCCTCGGAACCCGTTCGGCGGGATTATCCGGATCGGCCGATCGTGGGGATCGGGGTGGTGGTGCTCAGGCCGGACGCGGTTCTGCTGGTGCGGCGCGGACGGCCGCCGGCACTCGGCGAATGGAGCGTTCCGGGTGGCGCGCAGGAACTCGGCGAGACCGTCGAGCACGCTGCACGCCGCGAATTGCTGGAGGAGACCGGCCTCGCCGTCGGCCCGCTCTCGCTGATCGCGCACGTCGACAGCATCCACCGCGACGACACCGGCCGCGTGCGTTTCCACTACACGATCATCGACTTCGCGGCCCTCTGGGTCGGCGGTGATCCGGTGCCGGGCGACGACGTCAGCGAACTCGCCTGGACGCCGTTCGCGACGCTCGAAAGCCTCGGCCTATGGGATGAGGCGCTCCGCGTGATCGCGCTGGCCCGCACCCGCCTCGGCCTCTGACAGACGCCGCGCTTGCCATGACCCTTCGCCGAACTGCGCGAGATTAACCTCGCCCTGGTGATGGTCGTTCGACGTGCCGAACCCGACCTCGCCCGCCATCGCCCCTCCCTGCTCCCGACCGCGGAAGCGGTACGCGATGTCGTTGCCTTCATAGCGCGCAACGCAATCGAACCGCACCGCGTCGCCGGTCACGCGCCCGGACACCGCGCCCGAGAATTGCGGCGAATCGTGCGCGCCCGTGATCTTGCCGCCCGACTGCCGCAGGTCCAGACGATGCGCCCGTTCGCCATGCAGGAACCGCGTCGTCAGCGCCCACACGCCGGAGACATCGACCAGCGCCGGTGCCGGAGCGACCTCCGCCCCGGCCGCAAGCAGCGCGCGCGCGATCGCCCGCCCGACCTCCGCCGCCTCGCCGCGTTGCAAGCCAAACGGATCGATCGTCACCGTCTCGGCGGTCGCACTCATGTCGTCGAGCATCACCCGCGGAGAACCCTCCAGCAGCGTCCGCCGCAGCCCGTCGCCGTCGAGCGCACACCGCGCGCGGTCCCAGCGCACGCGCAGGTTCGGCACCCGCGCAACCCCCTGCGCTTCGACGACCTCGCACTCCGCCGCAGTGCCGATCTCGCGCGCGATCACCGCGAGGTCATCGCGCCAGCGCCGCTGCTCCGCCGCCGCATCCCGCGTCTCGATCCAGTGCTCGACGGCCGCCAGTACGCCGATCACGTCCTCCTTCGAGACCTTCATCGGCCGCCCGATCGCCTGGTGCGGCGAGGCGTTGCGCCACGCCGCCCGCACCAGGCCCCGGCGCCCGAGCAGCAACCCGCTGGTTTGCGGCCCGCGCAGGAACTTGCCGCCGCTGTAGATCACCATGTCGGCGCCGCGCACCAGCCATGGGCTCGGGCGCTCCAGATGTTCCGAGGCGGCATCGACCAGGATCGGAATCCCGAGTGGCCGCGCCGCCGCCACCAGATGCTCGAGCCGCAGCGCGCCTTCCGCTTCGTGCGTGCCCAGCGCGGCGATCATCGCGACCCGCCCATCGAGCGCGCGTTCCAGATCGGCCGCGTCCTCCACCTCCACGATATGCGTGCCGACCATGCGGATCGCCTGGTCGTAGCCGAAGCGCTGCCGCCGCACCATCAGGACGCGATTCGCCATCCCGTCGGTGAACGGCAGCCGCAGCATCTTCACCGGATCGTTGCCGGCGACGCACGCCGCCGTCGCGAGCGACAGCGCGGCGGCACTGCCGCACGTCACCAGCCCCCACTCGGCTCCCGTCAATTCCGCCAACCGCGCGCCCGCCGCCTCCATCAGCTCGTCGAGATTGACGAACTGCTCGGATGCCTCCGCGACCGCGCGCCGCACCTCCGGCCGCATCAGGCTGCCGCCATGCACCGTGCGCACCGCGCAGCAATTGATGAACGGCCGCACGCCAAGGGCGCGATACGGGTCGGCATTGCGCGCCGGCAGCGCGTCGTCGGGCATGGAGGCCTCCGCGGTTGCGAAACGCCAGCCTCGGCCGCCGCCGCTTGCCGGTCAACTTATGCCGGTCAACGGGCGCGCGCGATGCGCAACTTGATCGGCCGCGGCGGCGCCTGGAATTGTGCGGAGGTCAGCAGCACGTCCGCACCCGATGCCGCATAGGCGGCGGCGTTGCCGGCATGGATCCCCCCCGCCACCACCAGCAACGGCCGATATCGCAGACGGTCGAGCGCCGCCGCGACCTGCGCCACCACGTCCGGCGGCGCCCGGTCAAGCTGGACCGAGCCGACGCCGGACTCGGCGAGTGCCATCGCCTGCTCCACGCCGCAGGCCACCACCACCGCGCGCGCGGTCGGCGCCGCTCGCCGCAGCCGCGCGAGCGCCGAGGCGAGTGCCGAATCGCTGCCGAAGAACGCGACATGCCCCGGCGCCACCACGATGCCGTCGGAGACCCCGGCGCGGAACGGCATGATGCCGCCGGCCTCCGCCGCCGCCATCGCCAGCATCCGCAGCCCCGGCGCGTGGCGGCGCGTCGCCGCGACCGTCGCGCGCTCGCCGCCTCGCCGTGCGGCCGCAACGATCCCCGCGGCCACGGTCGCGATCCCGGACGCGTGCTCCAGCAGCGCCACCACGGCCGGCAGCGCGCGGTGCAGGTCGCCCGCCGGACCATCGGCCGTGATGAGCTTTGCATTCTCGGCGGCCTGCGCGCCGCTGCGCAGATGCACGCTCGCCCGGCAGCCGGCGAGTTCCAGCAGCCGCGCCGCGTCCTCGACGCAGGCTGCCACCATCGGCGCGCCAGCGCACAGCACCGCATGCCCCGGCACCGCGCCGATGCCGAGCGCCTCGCTGGTCCGGTCGCCCGAGGGCGCGTCCTCCTCCAACCAGCGCAGCAGCTCGCCGTCGGGAATGCGTGCGGGCATCCGGCTCCTTTCTGCGCTCGATCCCGGCCTGCGCTCAGCCCCGGCCTGCGCTCAGCCCTGGCGTCGGAAGCGCAGGCCCCGCGACCGCCCGGCATTGACCAGCAGCGCCGTGATCCCGCCCGCCTCGCGGAGCGCGCGCACGTCCGTCCAGGCCGGGAAGAGCGTGCCAGGAACCTCGATGCGGATGACATCGCCCTCGATCGGCAGAACCGCCCAGGGTCCGGCCTTGGCGAGCGGCCCGGAGACGGACGCGGCCATCGCGCCGTCCGGCTGCGGTGCCAGGGTCCACTCGGCCCCGACCTCCTCGCACACATAGCGCCCGGCGAGCCCCTCGGGCAGCGCCGCGCCGGACGCGGGGCGATGCAGCCGCACGGGATGCCCGGCATCGAGCGTCACCGCGAGCCGGCCCCCCTCCGTCCGGGCCGTGAACGGAAAACTCGTGCTCGCCGCACGCAGGCTGCCGTCGGGCAGCGGCAGCAGCGCGAAGCCGACGCCGTTCAGCGTCGCCATCGCCCGCCCCTCGGCATCGCGCGACATCTCGACCGTCATCGGCGCCTCCGGCTCCACCCACCGTCCCTCGATCGCGTCCATCACGGCCGTCTCCGGCAGCATCGGCGCCTCGTCCAGCCCGATTGCTGCATCCGCGACCTGCCGCGCCAGCCGGGCCGGGTCGATGCCGCCATGATTGACGATACAGATGACCGAAAGGTTTCGCGCCGGCAGACGCAGGAACTCGGTGCGATAACCCGGCCACAATCCGCCGTGGCTCACCGTCTCGATGCCGCGATGATCGGTCACGGCCAGGCCGCGTGCATAGGGGTTCGGCGCGCCGCCGGTGAACGCCATCCGCTCGGTCAGCGCCGCCGCGATGCCCGCGCCGCCGACGCGCCCGGTGGTGAAGTTGCGGTCCCACAACGCGAGGTCCTCGACGCAGGAGACGAGCCCGCCCTCGCCGCCGAGCGGGAAGCCGTGCCGCGCCTTGACGACGCCGCCGTTGCCGTCCGGCAGGTAGCCGGTCGCGAGACCGGCCACGGTCTCGGTCGTGCTCGCGACGAGGTGCGTGCGGTTCATCCCGAGTGGCGCGAACACGCGGCGCTCCAGGAACGAGGCGAGCGGCTCGCCGGCGACACGCCCGGCGATTTCACCGAGCAGAAGAAAGCCGGTGTTGCTGTAGAGAAAGCGGCTGCCCGGCGCGAAGTTGAGCGAGCGCTGTCGCCCGATCACCGCGATCAGGTCCTCGCGCGTGCAGGATTGTGCAAGGTCGAGCCCGCCGAGCCGCATCAGGTCGAGAAAATCGCGAATGCCGCTGGTGTTGTGCATCAGGTGATCGGGCGTGATGCGCGCGCCGAAATCGGGCAATTCCGGGAGGATCTCGCGTATGTCGGCATCGAGCGAAAGCCGCCCCTCGGCTGCCAGCAGCAGGATCGCGGTGCAGGTGAATTGCTTGCTGACCGACGCAATGCGAAACGTCGTGGCGGCACCGATCGGCACGCCGAGATCGAGGCTCGCCATTCCCGCCGATCGGTGCAGCACCAGCGCGCCCTCGCGCACCACGCCGACGGTGCAACCGGGCGTTGCGGTCCCATCCCATTGCGCGAGCAGCCGGTCAATGCGGCGGTGCAGCAGCAGCGTATCGAGATCTCGCACGGCGTCTCCGGATGGCAGGGGTCGCGATCACCATTCCGCGCAACCAGGCCGATTGCAAGCCGGCCCTTTGCCGAAGCGTTCCGTTTCGCGCCGGCTTGCTGCTAACGTTGCGCCAAACCGGGAGGATGCATCGATGCACGGCCTCATGCAGCGGCACGGGCTGCTGCTCTCGAACCTCATCACCTTCGCGACGCGTCATCATGGCCGGACGGAGATCATCTCCGCCCTGCCCGAAGGTGGGCTGCATCGCACCGACTATGCCGGGATCGAGCGCCGCGCGCGCCGCGTCGCCCGCGTGCTGGGTAGCCTTGGTGTGCAGCATGGCGACCGGGTCGCCACGCTGGCATGGAACGGCTATCGCCATTTCGAGCTGTATTACGGCATCAGCGGCATCGGCGCGGTCTGCCACACCGTCAACCCGCGGCTTGCCGCGGACGACGTCGCCTACATCATCGACCATGCCGGCGACGAAGTGATCTTTGTCGATCCAACCTTCGTCGATCTGGTCGTGGAGATCGCGCCGATGCTGCGCGACACGGTGCGCGCCGTCGTCGTGCTCGCCGCCGCCGCCGCGATGCCCGCGCCCGCCCTGCCCGAAGACATGGCGCTGCATTGCTACGAGGCGCTGCTCGATGCGGCGCCGGATGATTTCGTCTGGCCCGATTTCGACGAGAACACCGCGGCCTGCCTCTGCTACACATCCGGCACGACCGGGCGGCCGAAGGGCGTGCTCTACAGCCACCGCTCGACACTGCTGCACACGTACGCCTGCAACATGCCGGACCTGTTCGGCCTGCGCGCGACCGACCGGGTAATGCCGGCTTCGTCGATGTATCACGCCTGCGCCTGGGGCCTGCCGTATTGCGCGACGATGGCCGGTGCGGCTCTGGTGCTGCCGGGGCGGCATCTCGACGGTGCCAGCCTCTACCGGCTGATCGAGGCGGAGCGGGTGACGATCACCGCCGGCGTGCCGACGATCTGGCTTGGCCTGCTCGGGCATCTGCGCGAGACGGGCGCCCGGCTCACGTCGCTGCGGCGACTGGTGGTCGCGGGCTCGGCGGCACCACGGCTGCTGTTCGAGGCCTTCGCCGAGCACGGCGTGCAGGTCGAGCACGCCTGGGGCATGACCGAGACCAACCCGATCGTCGCCTACAACGCGCCGGTGACCGCGAGTGCCGCACTCGACGGTGAGGCGCGGATGCGCGAGCGCCTCAAGCAGGGACGCGCCGCCTGCGGCACCGACATCAAGATCGTCTATGCCGATCGCGCCGAGCTGCCCTGGGACGGCGCTGCGTTCGGCGAGCTGCTGGTGCGCGGCTCCTGGGTCTGCTCGGAGTATTTCCGGATGGGAGCCGAGGGCGCGGCGGATGCCGAGGGCTGGTTCCGCACCGGCGACGTGTGCACCGTCGATCCCGACGGCTTCATGGAGATCGTTGATCGCGCCAAGGACGTCATCAAGTCGGGCGGCGAGTGGATCAGCTCGATCGCGCTCGAGAACATCGCCGTCTCGCATCCCGACGTGGCCGAGGCCGCGATCATCGCCGCCCGGCATCCGCGCTGGGTCGAGCGGCCGCTGCTGCTGGTGGTGCCGCGCGCGGGTCGGACGCTGGTGCCGGACGACCTGCTGGCGCTCTATCGCAGCGGCACGGTCGCGCGCTGGTGGACGCCAGATGCCGTGGTGGTGCTGGACGAGCTGCCGCATACCGCGACCGGCAAGTTGAACAAGCGGGCGCTGCGGGAGCGGTGGCAGGGCCACCTGCTGGACACAACCCCTGCGTTCGTCACGCGAGCTTGAGTTTGCGCCGGCGCCGCGGCGGGGCAGGCTAGCACCGCCTCGAATCCGGAACGGCACCATGTCGAACGAACGCATCCTGCTGGTCGAGGACGAGTTCCTCGTGCGCCTCACCTTGGTCGAGGCGCTGAGCGACGACGGCTTCGAGGTGCTGGAGGCCAGCAGCGGCGACGAGGCCGCGACAGTGCTGGAGCGCGATCCGTCGATCGGCCTGCTGATGACCGACATCCAGATGCCAGGCAGCCTCGACGGGCGGGCGCTGGCGAGGCGGGCACGCGAGCTACGGCCCGACTTGCCGGTGATCTTCATGACCGGACGGCCGGACACGATGGGTTCGCCGGCAGCCGACCGCCGCGACCTGTTCATTGCCAAGCCCTATCTGCCGTCGGAGATCTGCGCCGCCGCGCGCAAGCTACTCGCCAAGCCGGGCTGAGCAGGCCTGGTCGTGCGTGGCGGGACCAGCCCGCTACGACCCGCGATCGCGCGTGCGCCCTCCGCTCCCGCCCGGCCGCTACGGCTTTCTCTCAGGGGCGCCATGCGCCGCCGGGGCCGGGCGGGCTGCCGGCGCGGGGCGGGGTGCGGCGGCCGGACGCGGCGCCGGCGCGGGACGCGCTGCCTGGACGGGGCGCGCGACCGGAGCAGCACGCGGCGCCTGAACCGGACGTGGCGCCTGGACGGGACGCGCGATGGCAGCAGGACGCGGCGCCTGGATCGGATGTGGCACCTGGACGGGTCGCGCGACCGCAGCAGGGCGAGGCGCGGAGGCTGGATGCGGCGCAGTCACCGGACGTGGCGCCGGAGCCGCATGCGCCTGCGGTTCCGGCCGCGGCGCCGTGACAGCTGCGTGCGTCGCCTGTGCCGGCCGAGGCGCCACAGCCGCCGCGTGCTGCGCCGGCGCCGCGGCTGGATGCGGCGCGGCGGGTCGCAGCACGCCAGGATTGGGCGCGCCGGGCCGGGGCGCCCCGGCCTGCGGGTGCAGCGCCGGCGGGCCGCCCTGCTGGATCTCCGCCGGTGTGCGCAGAGCCGGCGCCTCCGGACGCGGCGACGCCCCCGTATGCTGCGGCGCACCCGGCCGACCCGGTGCGGGTGGCGACGCGCCCGGCCTGGCGGTCGCGGGCAGCGGGCGCGTGATCGGCGGCGTGCCGTGCTGCACCTGCGCGGGGGTGCGGAGGGCCGGAGTGCCCGGCCGCGCGGCGGCCGGCACGGCACCGGGGCGGCCATATGCGGGGGAGGCGCCGGCCCGGCCCGGCGGCAGCGGTGTCGCGGCAGAGGCGGGCCGCAGGGCAGGACGGACGCCCGGCCGCGGCGTGGCGGTCGCCTGCCGCGTGCCCGGCGCCGTTGGGCGTGCGGGCGCACCACCCGCCGCAGCGGGCAGACGGAGCTGCTGCGCCACCGGCCGGCTCACGCCGATCGTCTGGATCGCCGGACGCAGCGGCTGGCGTGCCACCGCCGGAGTCGCCCGCGCCAACTCGGCGGGTGGCACCCGGACCGACGCCGCCCGAACCGGCCGCGACCCGACCATTGCCTGCGCCGGCACGACCGTCGCGCCGCGCTGGAAATTGGCGTATTTGTTGACGGTGACGTTCCGGATATACGTGGTGTTCCGGTAGTTGTTCACCACCTGGTTGACGTTGGTGACGTTGTAGCGATTGACCCGCGCGACATACGCGTCGTTGGCGCGATACCAGGGATAATACGGCTCGTGCCAGCCGAGCGGTGCCCAGCCGACATTGCCGCCGCTGAATGCATAGCCGAGTGCCGCACCCACCGCCGCACCGGCCACCACCGCCGCCCCGACGCCGAAGAAGTTGACCAGCGCCGGCGCGTAAACCGGCGGCTGGCCATACGCCACGCCCGGATCGCCCGGCACCCAGCCCCAGCGATTGTCCTGGTCGATCCAGCGCCCATAATGGAACGGCGCGAAGCCCCACGGGTCGCTGTCAACCCAGGTCCAGCCCCAGGGCGCCACATAGGCCCAGCGCCCTTCGCGATATGGCACCCAGTCCGACGCCACCTGCGGATACCAGACCGCGCCATAGCTGCCGGTCTGCTGCCACGAGCCGTATTGGCTCAAATCCTGATAGCCGGTCATCTCCTGCACGACCGGCGGCGGAGCGACGGCCTGCGCCGCCGGCTGTACCGGCACTGGCGGCGGCGTCAGAAGCTGCTGCAGGCAGGGATCGGGGCCTGGCACCGGGCCGACACTGCCCTGGAACTGGTCCGAGCCCGAGATCGAGGCCATCTGCCCCGCTCCCACCTGCAAGGCGAGGTTGGCGCCGGTGACCTGCGCCGCCCCGGACTGCACGAGCACAGTCGTCGGCGTCTGCGTGTCGCCAGCGACGATCGCGACATTTCCGGTCGCGGCGATCTGCACCAGCCCGCGCGGCGTCTGGATCGCATAGGTATCGCCGCTCTGGACGCCCGGCAGCGCCATGCACACC
>DATAYA010000030.1:0-4198 GCA_036272815.1 Acetobacteraceae bacterium | reverse complement strand
GTCCGGCGCTGGCGACGCTTGCCGGGATCGCTGCGACCTTGGGTGCAGCCGGGGTGGCCCCGGCGGGTGCTGCCGGCGGCGTGCTGGCCGGCAGCGTCGCGGTCGAGGCGTTCGCATCGGGCGGCGGCGCCGCCGGCTGCGGGGACGCCGGAGCGGCGGCGGCGGGAGCGGGCAGCGGCAGCGGGGCGAGGGCCGCCTCCCGCTCGGCCAGCGTCCGGTCGATCGAGAGCGCGTCGGCCACCTGCTGGCGCGCCGACGGCGGCAGCGGGACCGGCCGCGCCGGGATCGTGCCGAGATTAGGGAACGGCTGGCCGGCGCCGGGCGGCGGCGGCCGCTGGGCCGCGATGGCACCCCCCTCCAGCCCGTGGACGAAATCGACCGAACTCGCCACCGGACCGGTGCCGCCACAGCCGGTCAGCGCCAGCGTCAGGGCCAGCGTCAGGACCGGCGTCAGGACCTGGGCCCCTGCCGGCGCCAGCGCCGGTGCAAGTGCCAGCACGGCAGCACCCCTGCCCTGCCGCGCCCCGCGATTGACCCAAGGTCGGTCGCGCACCACGTTCGATCCTCGATCCATGCGGCGGATGTATCCCGGCTGCGCCGCGTGCGGTAGCGGCCGGGCATCCGTTGCACTATAGGGACGTCCCGATGCAAGAGACCAACAAGCCCGATCCGGCCGCGGACGGCCCCGCGTCGCCCGGCCTATCAGCATCCGGCCTGCCGGCACCCGGACTGGCCGACCCCGCCGCGTTCGGCCGCACGATGGCCGACATCGCCGAGCGCAGCCAGCGCATCGTCGCCGACTGGCTGAAGCGCCAGGCGCACGAGACGCCGGCGCTCGACCCGCTCAACATCGGCAGCGCCTTCATGGCGATGACGGCGCGGCTGATGGCGAACCCCGCGAAGCTGGTGCAGGCGCAGTTCGGCTTCTGGCAGGACTACATGGCGCTGTGGCAGTCGACCGCGCGGCGGATGATGGGCATCGAGACCGACCGCGTGATCGACGCGCCGGCCAGCGACCGGCGGTTCCGCGACGACGCCTGGCGCGACAACGAGGTGTTCGATTTCATCAAGCAGTCGTACCTGCTCTCGGCGCGCTACGTCCACGACGTGGTCACCCATGTTGACGGCCTCGACGCCAAGACCGCGCAGAAGGTCGATTTCTACTCCCGCCAGTTCATCGACGCGATGAGCCCGTCCAACTTCCTGCTCACCAACCCCGAGGTGCTGCGCCGCACACTGGAGAGCGGCGGCGAGAACCTGGTGCGCGGGCTCAACAACCTGCTCGGCGACCTCGAACGGGGCCGCGGCAAGCTGACCATCCGGATGACCGACCTCGACGCCTTCGAGCTCGGCGAGAACATCGCAACCACGCCGGGCCGCGTGGTCTATCAGAACGAGCTGCTGCAACTGATCCAGTACCTGCCGACCACCGACCAGGTGCTCAAGCGCCCGCTGCTGATCGTCCCGCCCTGGATCAACAAATACTACATCCTCGACCTGCGGCCGAAGAACAGTTTCATTCGTTGGGCGGTGGCGCAGGGCCATACGGTGTTCGTCGTGAGCTGGGTCAATCCCGACGAGCGGCTCGCCGACAAGGGGTTCGACGACTACGTGCGCGAGGGCATCCTTGCCTGCCTCGACGCGATCGAGCGCGCGACCGGCGAGCGGGAGATCAACGCGATCGGCTACTGCCTCGGCGGCACGCTGCTGGGCACGACGCTCGCGCTGATGGCGGCGCGCGGCGACGAGCGGATCAGGACGGCGACGTTCTTCGTGTCCCTCCTCGACTTCGAGGATGCGGGCGAGCTTGGCGTGTTCATCGACGAGGAGCAGCTCAAGAGCCTCGAGGACAAGATGAACCGGCGCGGCTTCCTCGAAGGCAGCGAGATGGCGACCACCTTCAACATGCTGCGCGCCAACGACCTGATCTGGTCGTTCGTCGTCAACAACTACCTGCTCGGCAACGAGCCGTTCCCGTTCGACCTGCTGTACTGGAACTCCGACTCGACACGGATGCCGGCACGGATGCACAGCTTCTACCTGCGCAAGATGTACCAGGAGAACCTGCTGTCGCAGCCGGGCGGGATCAGCATTGACGGCACGCCCATCGACCTCCACCGCATCACGCTACCCGCCTATTTCATCTCGACGCGCGAGGACCACATCGCGCCGTGGCAGTCGACCTATCGCGGCATGCAGCTCCTGGCCGGGCCGAAGCGTTTCGTGCTCGCGGGCTCGGGCCATATCGCCGGCGTCGTCAATCCGCCGGAGAGCGGAAAATACGGCCACTGGATCAACCCCGACCTGCCGCCGACCGCGGCCGACTGGCTGCTCGGCGCGACCGAGATGGCCGGCTCCTGGTGGCCGGACTGGCACCGCTGGGTCAGCGACCACGGCAACGACATGGTGCCGCCGCGCCAGCCGGGCGATCACGACCTGGCGGTGATCGAGGATGCGCCGGGGAGCTATGTCCGTATGAAGGCGAGCTGAGGCGGGGGCGGCCGAGGCAGGGGCGAGCCGAGCCGAGGGGGCGAGCCGGGGCGGGCGAACCGGGCGCCGGCTGCGTGCCGGTCACTCTTCCCGCGTATCGTCCATGCCCGCCGCGACGCGGGAGCGGCTGCGCTCCGGTTCCGGCGCCGGGGCGGGCTGGGATTGCGGCCGCGGCGGCGCGACGTCGGCCAGCTTCATCGCCCCCGTGCCCTGCGGCTCCAGCAGACGGGCCGCGAAAATCGTGCCGGCGTCCGGGATCGTCTGCACGTCCAGCGTGCCGCCATGCAGCGCGAGCAGTTCTATCGACGAGCGCAGATCGGCAACCAGCCGGTCGCGGTCCGTCCTGGCGCCGTCTCCGGAGACGGCGATCTCGACGCGGCCGCCGAGCCGCCGCGCGCTCACCAGCACGCGCCCGCACGGGGCGGTCCGGATTGTCGTCAGCAGCATGTCGGAGAGGATGCGGTCGAACGCGCCGGCATCGATCCGCACCGCAAGTCCGGGCTGGACGGCGATCTCCAGCCGCACCAGCGCCCGCGCGGCCTCGGTCCGAACCCCCTGCAATGCGGCGGCGGCGGCCGGGGCGACCGCCAACAGACCGTTGCCGAGCCGGACCGGCGCTGTCGGGGCGGACTGTGACGGGGCCGCTCTGCCGGCACGCGATAACCAGAAATTGCGCCATGCGCCGAGACCGATCAGGCCGAAGGCGGCCAGCATGGCGGCCAACACTGCACTCATCGCCGTGATACCTCGCCAAGACGCACCCGTCGTGCGTCCCGCGACAGTCACATGGGGTTGATAAACGCCAGGTTAAGATCCATGAACAGGAGCCGGTGGTTTTCGCCTCACGCGAGCATGTCCGGTGTGCCCTTGCGCCGGCAACCGGCATCGGGCTGGCACGTTCGGCGCTCAATCGCAGCTTCCGGACGGGCGAAAGGGATCGTCGATGAAACACCTCATTCTGGTGGCGGCGCTCGGATCGCTGACGCTGCTGGCTGCCTGCGGCACCGGCCCCAAGGAGCGGACGACCGGCGGTGCGGCGGCGGGGGCGGCGACCGGCGCCGGCGTCGGCGCCCTCGGCGGACCGCCGGGCATGGCGGTCGGCGCGGCGGTCGGCGCGGGCGCGGGCGCAGTCGGTGGCGCGACCACGACGCCGCACCAGGTCAACCTGGGCGCGCCGCCGTGGCACAACCCGAACGCGAAGATTGCCGGCCAGACACCTTGAGCCTTGCCTGACTTTCTTCGCGGCCGCCGCAATACCGCCGTAACACAGGCCCAGTAGCAGCGCCCACGCCGGGCTTCCGGCCGGCATGGATTTCGCCGTGCGCAGCCTATATGCGTTGCGCGGATCCCGCAGCCGGATGCCGGCCGAGACGCTGAAGAAAGGCCTGGTCGGTTTTGACGTGCGGTGCCGAGACTGCGTTCTGGAATGCTCGCCCTGGGATTCTCGCAATCTCCGCGGCGGGAGCGGCCGAACCGTGGCCTCCCCGTCGCATGGCGGCCCGCGGCCGATGAGCGCCCTGATCGACGACCCGGCGCACGCCCGGGCGGGTGTGGGCGCACGCGTCCTTGCGGCACTGGCGGCCCCGCTCCTGCTGGCCGGCTGCAATCTCGGTCCGATCTACCATCGCCCGGCGCTCGCCCTGCCCGCCGCGTTCGGCGCGCCGGCGCCGCCTGACGCCTCGGTGTGGCCCGCGCCGGGCTGGTGGCA
>DATAYA010000029.1:0-9905 GCA_036272815.1 Acetobacteraceae bacterium | reverse complement strand
TCGCGGTCGGCGAGATGTTCATCCAGCACCTGGTAGTGCCGTTCGGCCTCGCGCCGATAACGGTTCACGGCGTAGGCAAGGCCTTCGGGCGCCGCGAACTGAAAATGGACGGCCTGGCCGGAGAACGGGCCGAGGCCGGAGGCGATGAACAGCAGCCACGACAACAGCTCGGGTCGTTCGGCTGGCTTGCCCTGGAACTTGCCGGTCTTCTCGGCGAGGTAGATCAGGATGGCGGTCGAATCGAAGACCCGGGCTTCCTTGCCATCCGGCCCCGCGGTGTCGACGATGGCCGGCACTTTGCCGTTCGGGTTGATGGCGCGGAATGCCGGCAGATGCTGCTCCCCCTTGCTGGTATCGACCGGAACCACTTCGTAGGCGAGACCGGCTTCTTCGAGGAAGAGCGCGACCTTCGCCGGGTTGGGCGTCGGGTGAAAATAGAACCGGATCATGGGCTTCTCCTCGCGAGCCAGCAGACGTCGCGCCTTGCGTTTTAGCTCGTACGTTCTAGAATGCCGGCAGGCCGCAAGGATTGCAAGGTGCCGGGGCTTTCACCCGGCGCGGATGACGAGATGGCGAGACCGCGGGAATTCGACGAGGAGGCCGTTCTTGACGCGGCCGTGCGGTGCTTCTGGGCGCACGGCTACGAAGGGACGTCCGTGCGCGACCTGATCGCGAACACGGGGATCGCCGGCGCCAGTCTCTATAACGCGTTTGGAGACAAGCGCGCGTTCTATCAGAAGGCCCTTGACCACTATGTCGAGGGCAGCATCGGCGACCGCATCCGACGTTGCGGGGACCTGGCGCCGCGCGCGGCGATCGGCGCCTTCTTTGCCGAGATCCTCAAGCGCTCCCTTGGCGATCGCCAGCACAAGGGCTGCATGCTGGTGAACGCGGCTCTCGACGTGGCGCCGCACGATCCGGATTTCCGGAAGGCCGTCGCCGGTGCTCTGGTCGACATCGAGCAATTCTTCTGCAACTGCGTCAAGGCTGGCCAGGCTGACGGGACGATTACACGGTCAGTTCCGGCGCAGGACCTTGGCCGTCATCTGCTCGGCGTCCTCATGGGCATCCGCGTCCTGGCGCGCATCCGGCCGGAGCGGCAATTGCTGGAAGGCGTTGTTGCCGCGGCTTTCGCCCTGCTCGACCGGCCTGTTGGCGAGGCGGCAAAGCAATGACGGTCGCGGCTGCGGACAAGCCCTTCAATGGTCCGACGCAGCCGGTTTGCCGACGAAGGCCGCGAGTGCGCCGATCTCCCGCTTCTCGCCCGCCTGATCGGCGGCCAGCCTCTCATAGAGCCGGGCGATGCCCTGATAGATCGCCGCGGCTGCCGGGTCCGCGGCGGCGAAGCCGGCGATCTCCTCCATCTCCGCGACCCAGCGATACGCCTTGGGGAACATGCCTGGCACCGACCGCGTGAGCTGGGCCAGGAGCTGCGGCTGGCTCTCCGCAAGCTCCGCGTGCAGGGCCGCGTCGGCGCCGAAGCGGCTGGCGGCCAGCATCATCGCCGCCCCCAGCGCCGTGAACCCCTTGGTGATCCCGGCATAGCTCATCTTGAGCCCGGAGGCGGCGCCCACCGGCCCGTCGAGCTGTTTCACCACGATGCCGTGCGCGCCGAGCACCGCCGCGCGTGCCGCCTCCTTGCCCGAGAGATAGAAGACCGGCCCGGATTTGCCGGGCTGCGGCGGCCCGCCGATGATCGCCGCATCGACGAAGGGCGCGCCGGCCTCCGCGATCACGGCAGAAATCCTCCCCACCGTCTGCGGGCTGACAGCATTGCAATCCACGTAGGCGGGTTTCTCGCGCGCCGCTGCGAGGGCCGGCGCGAGCCTTCGTGCGAGTGCGAGCGCGTCGCCCGGCGGCACGATCGAGAGGATGAGGGCGGCCTCGGTGAGCGCGTGGTCTGGGACGTCGCGCATCTCTGCGGCCTCGGCCCGCGCCCGGCTCGATGCGCTGCGGCCGGCGAGGGACGTCAGGACCTGCACGCCGTTCGCCGCCAGACGGGCCGCGACCCTGGCCCCCATGGCTCCCGGCGCGATGATGGCAATTTTCATGGCGGGTCTCCCGGTGCGCCGGCGTCGGCGCGGCAGGATAGGGCGACGGAACAACCGGGAACAGATCGGCGGTTCCGGCGGAGTGAAGTTGCAGCCGGCGAGGGCCCGCTGCGCGGCTTCCCACGAGCGGCGAATGGTGCGGCGGACGGTACTGCGGGAGTAGTCACGCGGCGTCCGAAAGCGCAGGGTGGGCGGCCGAAAAGGGGGATTGCCGCCGATGCCGGATCCTTTGCTGACCCGGCCCGCACGCGGGGTCGGGCGTCGCGGCATCATTGCCGCCGCCGCTGCACTGCTTCCGGCCGCAGCGCACGCGGCGCCGGTGCCGGTTCCAGCCCCGCCGACGGGAGCCGAAGACCTCGGCGGGTTCCTGGCGGCCTTCATGAAGCGCTGGGAGATCCCGACCGCCTCGATCGCCGTGGCGCGCGGGGGGCGGCTCGGCTACGCGCTGGCGCGGGGCTCGGCCGACCTCGCGGGCACGACGAAGGCGACGCCGCGGCACCGTTTCCGCATTGCCAGCTCCAGCAAGCCGATCACGGCGGTTGCCGTGATGCGGCTGGTCGAGCAGAAGCGGCTGCGGCTCGACGACCACCCGTTCGTGATCCTCGCCGGTTTCGGGCCACCGGCCGGGGGCACCGTCGATCCGCGGCTGCGCACGATCACGGTGCGCCATCTGCTCGAGCACAGCGGCGGCTTCGACAGCACGCGGACCGATCCGCAATTCGACGCGCTGCGCGTCGCGGCCGACGCGTTCGGCCGCCCGGCGCCGGCATCGCCCGCCGACCTGGTGGGCTGGATGATGGGGCAGAGGCTCGCGTTCGACCCGGGCACGAAATATCTCTATTCCAATTTCGGCTACAATGTCCTGGGCCGCGTGATCGAGGCGGTCTCGGGGATGCCGTACGCGGATTTCGTGGCGCAGGAGGTGATGCGACCCGCCGGCGCGGGGCGGATCGTGCTCGGCCGGACGCGGCCGCGCGACCGGCTCGCCGACGAGGTGGAATACTGGGACGACCCGCGCGCCGCGACCTTCTACTCGGTCTATGCCGACGACCCGATGCCGCGGACGGCCCCCTACGGCGCGTTCTCGATGGAGGCGATCGACGCGCATGGCGGCTTTGTCGCCAGCCCGATCGATCTCACGCGGTTCCTCAACGCCGTCGCCGGCGAGGGCGGCACGCAGCTCCTGGCCCCCGCGACCGCCGCCGAGATGCTGGCGCGGCCCGATCTGGCGCAGTACCGCGGCGCGGCGCCATACTACGCGCTCGGCTGGAACGTGGAGCCGGGCCGCATCGTGATGGCGCATAACGGCGCGCTGACCTGGGGGACGTCCTCGGTGATCGGCCGGCTGCCGGGCGGGATCACCTATGCGTTCTGCGCCAACCGTCTGCCGTACGACCTGGGCGCCTATGTGCCCGCGATGGGCGAGGGCATCCCGGCGGCGGTGGCGCGGATCTCGCAGTGGCCGGCCGAGGATCTCTATCCGCAAGCGGGCTGAGGGCGGTCACCGGGAAGAGGGCGGCCACCGAGCGGGGGCGCCGATCCGGCCGGCGAGGTCCTGCACGAACTGCCACGCCACCCGGCCGGAGCGGGCGCCGCGCCCCATCGACCACGCCACCGCCTCCGCCCTCAGCTCCTCCGGCCCGATGCGCAAGCCGAAATGGGCAGCGTACCCCTCGACCATCCGAAAAAAAGTCTCCTGGTCGCAGCCATGAAAACCGATCCAGAGGCCGAACCGGTCTGACAGCGAGACCTTCTCCTCGATCGCCTCGGCCGGCGTGATCGCGGTCGAGCGCTCGTTGTCGATCATCTCGCGCGGCATCAGGTGGCGGCGGTTGGAGGTGGCGTAGAACAGCACGTTGTCCGGCCGCCCCTCGATGCCGCCGTCGAGCACCGATTTCAACGCCTTGTAGTCGGCATCCTGACGCTCGAACGTAAGATCGTCGCAGAAGATCAGGCAGCGCCGCGTGCGGCCGCGCAGCACCTCCAGCAGCGCCGGCAGGCTCGCGATCTCCTCGCGGTGGATTTCCACGAGGGCAAGGCTGCCGGGCCGGGCCGCGCAAACCGCGGCGTGCGCCGCCTTCACCAGCGAGGACTTGCCCATCCCGCGCGCCCCCCAGAGCATCGCATTGTTCGCCGGCAGGCCGGCCGCGAAGCGGCGGGTGTTCTCCAGCAGCACCTCGGTCTGCGGCGCGATCCCCTGCAGCAACTCGATTGGCACCCGCGAGACCGCGGCGACGGGGGCGAGGTGCGGCGGGCTCGCGTGCCAGACGAAGGCGTCGGCGGCGTCGAGGTCCGGGGCGGGCGGCGGCGGCGGGGCGAGGCGCTCCAGCGCCGCGGCGATGCGGGCGAGCAGAGCAGTCTGGCCTGGTTCAACCTGGCGAGGGTCCATGATCCGGTCTTCGCTTGACGTGCGGGGGGCGGAAACTATGGTCCGGCCGCAGCCACCGCAACCCGGACGCCCGCCGCCATGCTGATCACCCCCGCATTTGCCCAGGCCGCGTCCGCCTCGACAATGACGACCGTGACGCAGTTCGCGCCGCTGGTGCTGATCTTCGCCGTGTTCTACTTCCTGCTGATCCGCCCGCAGCAGACACGGCAGAAAGAGGCGAAGGCGATGATCGCCGCCATCAAGCGCGGCGACCGGGTGGTGACCGGCGGCGGCATCCTCGGCACGGTGCAGCGGGTGCGCGACGGCTCGAACGAGATCGACGTCGAGATCGCGCCCAACATCCGCGTCGTCGTCCTGCGCGAGACGATCACCAGCGTCGTCAAGCCGCAGGCCGCCAACGACGCCAAGCCGCCCGCGAAAGCCTCCTGAGCCGGCGTCAGGCCCGGCGCTCCGTCCGCCAGGCCCATGCGAGTGCCGCCAGGCTGATGACGGAGAGCAGTGCCGCGACGGCATGTCCGGTTTCCCAGCGCGCGCGGTAGCTTGACCAATCCGATGGCACGCTGGCCGGTGTCCAGGACGAGACGGAGACGTTGACAGGCGCGTTCAGGGTGAAAAACGCGGCGAGCATGCCGGCATAGCCGATGCAGGCGATCAGCGTCGGCCACAGCACGACGCTGCGTTGCCATCTGAGGGTGGCGAGGCAGAGGCTGGTCGTCAGTGCGCCGACCTCAGCCGGGCCGCCCAGGAATGGACCCCAGCCGCGATAGAGGTGCTTCTGCACCGCGAGCCACAGGGTCGCGTCGAGCGCGATCTTGTTCGGCAACTCCAGGACATGCGCGATGGGCGCCAGCATCGCCAGCACGCCCAGCGCCAGATTTGCGAGACGAAGCCAGGCCAAGCCTTTCTCCGATCGGACGGCGGCGTCAGACGGCCACGGCCGGCACCGGCGGCACCCGCAGGGCCGAGCGCAGCGGCAGGGCGCCTGCGATCACGACCACACCGCCCGCTACGATCAGCAGCGGCAGCGGCACCACCGTCAGCACCGGCGCCAGCAGGCCCGAGAGCATGAACGAGAGCGCGGTCATCGCGCCGCCGATGCCCATTGCCCAGCCCTGCTCGCCGGACGCCGCCGCGGCGCTGATGAGGGCGAGGATGCCGACGAAGACGGGCACGTTCGCGACCGCGATCGCGAACGCCAGCGGCCACTGCAAGCCACCCCCGAGCGGCAGCGCGGAGAGCGCGATCAGCGCCCCGCAGCCGACGATCGCGATGGCAACGGCCACCGCATCGCTGCCGGCCGCGCGCACCAGCCAGCGATAGCCGAGTGTGCTGCCGAACACGAAGCCCGCGCCGATCACCGCCGAGAACAATCCGAGGGTGGTCGGCGGCAGGCCATAGACGCGCGCCATCCGCACCATCACGTAGACGTACCAGATCGCGAAGCCGAACTGGAAAAGGAAGAAGGCGCAGGCGAGGCCGCGGATCACCGGATGCCGCCAGGCATGGACGAACACCTCGAAGGCGCGATGCGGCCCGATCCGCAGCCGCCCGTGCGCCTCGCCGGTCTCGATGCGGGCGGCGGCAAGCCAGACGAACGCCATCGCGCACAGGCCGATCGTGAAGACGAGCGGGGCGGCGAAGCCGAAATGCATCAGCAGGCCGCCGACCGCCGGCCCAGAGACGAGGGCGAGGCAGTTCACCAGCACGATCTTCGCGAGTGCGCCGCCGCGGCCGTCGGCGGCATCCGCCTCGATCATCGCCGCCTGTGCGATCGGGCCGGTGCCGGCCATCAGCCCGGACAGCAGGCGCCCGGCCAGCAGCCAGCCGAGGTGCAGCGTCACGACGCCGAGCAGCATCAGCGCATAGGACGCGGCGAGCCCGGCCATGCAGATCAGCAGCGTCCGCCGCCGCCCGAACGCATCGGAGATGTCGCCGAGCAGCGAGGCGCCGAAGAACATCCCGAGCGGGAACAGCGCGAGCGCCAGCGAAAAGGTGAAACTGCTGCTGCCGTCCCCGTAGATCGCGCGCACCGCCGGCTGCTGGAACAGCGCCACGATCACCGGATACATGAGCCCGAACGAAAACAGGTCGATGAACGTGGCCGCGAACAGCGGCATCATGCGCGCGAGCAATCGTGGCATGGCGATCTCCCCGTTTCCACGAATCCTATCCGAAACGGGTTTCAGGCGCGACTGCCCTTGACGGGGTCCAGGGGCGGAGCCCCTCGCCGTCACCCGAGGCTGCGCGAGACCATCTCGTAGACGTTCCCGCTTAAGCCCGGCGCCCCCAGCACGCGCGCCAGGGCCGCGCGCATCAGTGCCTGCCGCGCCGCATCCTGCCGCTGCCACCGGCCCAGCGGGGAGACCAGCCGGGCCGCGACCTGGCTGTTGAGCGGGTCGAGGGCGATGATCTGCGCGGCCAGGAAGTCGTAGCCCGCGCCGGACGCCGCGTGGAAGCACGAGGGATTGCCGGACGCGAAGGCGCCGATCAGCGCCCGCACGCGGTTGGGCTGGCGCAGATCGAAATCGGGATGTGCGGTGAGCGCCTGCACGGCGGCCAGCGTGTCGGGGCGCGGCGCGGTCGCCTGGATGGCGAACCATTTGTCGATCACCAGGGGCTCGCTTTGCCAGCGGGCATGGAACGACGCGAGCGCCGCCGCGCGGGCGTCGTCGTCGTCACTGCGCGCTAGCACCGCAAGGGCGGCCAGCACGTCGGTCATGTTGCGCTGCGCATCGAACTGCGTGCGGGCGAGCGCGATCCCCTCGTCGCCGGCGGCCGCCAGATAGCCGAGGGCCACGTTCTTCAGCGCGCGCCGGCCGATGCTGGCGCCGTCGATCGCGTACGGGCCGGGATCGTCGTTCTGTGCATAGGCGTCGCGCAATGACGGGGCGAGCGCGCGCCCGATCGCGGCGCGGGCGAACTCGCGCGCGGCGTGGACGGCCTCTGTGTCGGCGACCTCCATCGCGTCGGCGAGCGCGTCCTCGCCCGGCAGCGCCAGCGCCTCGGCCGCGAACTCCGGATCGTCCGACGCCTGCATAAGCGTCGCCGCGACCGCATCGCGCAGACCGGGATCGAGCGTCATCGAAGCGCCCGCGCGCCACCTTGCGGCAAGGTCGAGCAGCACGTCGGTCGCGTATTGCTGTCCGGAATCCCAGCGCACGAACGGATCGCTGTCGTGCCGTGCCAGGAACCGCAGCCGCTCGGGCGGAACTCCC
Source organism: Acetobacteraceae bacterium (assembly GCA_036272815.1). GTDB lineage: Bacteria > Pseudomonadota > Alphaproteobacteria > Acetobacterales > Acetobacteraceae > DATAYA01. Next base: position 2,250 of record DATAYA010000029.1, on the reverse strand, counting down.
GCGAGCCGCACCGGTGCGGAGAACCCGCGCAGCAGCGACGGCACCGGCGGCGCCGCCACGTCCTCGAAGACGAAGCGGCTTTCTGCACCGCGCGCGATCACCACACGGGTCTCCGCGGCAGCCTGCGCCTCGCCCGCGAGCCGCGCCGGCAGCGCGCCGCCCTGCGGATCGAGCAGGCCGAGGGCCACCGGGATCGGCAGCGGCTGCTTCTCCGGCTGTCCCGGCGTCGGCTTCGTCGCCTGGCGCAGCGTCAGCGTGTAGCGTCGCGATGCCGCGTCATAGCTCTCGTCGGAGGTGAGCGCGGGCGTGCCGGCCTGGCTGTACCAGGCGAGCATGTCGGCGAGGTCCACGCCCGATGCGTCGGCCATCGCGGCGACGAAATCCTCGATCGTCACCGCCTGGTTGTCGTGGCGGGCGATGTAGAGCGCGAGGCCCGCGCGAAAACCCCCGCGGCCGATGCGGGTCTCGATCATCCGCACCACTTCGGCGCCCTTGGAATAGACCGTCGCGGTGTAGAAATTGTCGATCTTGAGATACGCGTCGGGCCGCACCGGATGCGCGAGCGGCCCGTCATCCTCGGCGAACTGCCCGGCGCGCAGCCGGCGCACGTCGCGCAGCCGCTTGACCGCGCGGCTGCCCTGGTCGGCGCTGAATTCCTGGTCGCGATAGACGGTCAGCCCTTCCTTCAGCGAGAGCTGGAACCAATCGCGGCAGGTGACGCGGTCGCCGGTCCAGTTGTGGAAATATTCGTGCGCGACGACGCTCTCGATGTCCTGGTAGTCGGCATCGGTCGCGGTCTCGGGCTTCGCCAGCACGTATTTCGTGTTGAAGACGTTGAGCCCCTTGTTCTCCATCGCCCCCATGTTGAAGTCCGAGACGGCGGCGATGTTGAACACGTCGAGATCGTATTCGAGGCCGAAGCGCTCCTCGTCCCACGTCATCGCGCGCTTCAGCGAGGCCATCGCGTGCGCGCATTTGTCCTGGTCGCCATCGCGCACCCAGATCGCGAGGGCCACGTCGCGCCCGGACGCGGTGCGGAAATGGTCGCGCACGGCGATCAGGTCGCCCGCGACCAGCGCGAAGAGGTAGGAGGGCTTCGGGTGCGGATCGACCCAGCGCGCCCAGTGCCGGCCGCCGGGTTCCTCGCCGGTCGCGTCGGGGTTGCCGTTGGAGAGCAGCACCGGGCAGGCGGCGCGATCGGCGATCAGCGTCGTGGTGTAGCGCGCCATGACGTCGGGCCGGTCGGGGAAGAAGGTGATCCGGCGGAAGCCCTGCGCCTCGCATTGGGTGAAGAAGCCGCCGCCGGAGGTGTAGAGGCCCGACAGTTCGGTGTTCTCGGCCGGTGCCAGCTCGGTCACGATCTGCAGCCGGAAGCGGTCCGGCACGGAGGCGATCTCCAGCCCGTGGTCATCGAGCGCGTAGCCGGACGCATCCAGCAGCCGGCCGTCGAGAGAGATCGTGCGCAGCCGCAGGGCCTCACCATCGAGCCGCAACGGCGCGCCCGCGGCGCCGGCGGGATTGCGCCGCATTTCGAGCTTCGCGCGCACCACCGTCTGCGCCGGGTCCAACTCGAAAATCAGTTCAACGGCGTCGACCAGGAAGTCGGGCGGCCGGTAGTCGAGGCGGCGGACGGGGGCGGGGGCTTGGTTGTCCATTCGTCGGATATGCGGCGGATCGGCGGCGCAGGGAAGTCCGGTGTCCCGGGCCGCCCGGCTGTGCCATCGTGGTCGTGCAGGCGGGAGGGCGTGCGATGGGCGAGAGAGTGGCCGTCATCACGGCCGGCGGCTCCGGGATGGGGGCCGCGGCGGCACAGCGGCTCGCGCAGGACGGCTACTGCGTCGCCATCCTCTCCTCCTCCGGCAAGGGCGAGGCACTGGCGGCGTCCCTCGGCGGCGTCGGCATCACGGGCAGCAACCAGTCGCAGGACGATCTGCGGCGGCTGGTGGACGCGACGCTCGACCGCTGGGGCCGCATCGACGTGCTGGTGAACAGCGCCGGCCACGGCCCGCGCGCGCCGCTGCTCGACCTCGGCGACGAGGACTGGCACCGCGGCATGGAGGTCTATTTCCTGAGCGCCGTGCGTCCGACGCGCCTGGTGACGCCGGTGATGCAGCGCCAGCGCGCCGGCGCGATCGTCAACATCTCGACCTTCGCGGCCTTCGAGCCCGACCCCGCCTTCCCGACCTCCGGCGTGTTCCGCGCCGGGCTCGCGGCCTTCGCCAAGCTGTTCGCCGACCGCTACGCCGCCGA
>DATAYA010000028.1:0-5826 GCA_036272815.1 Acetobacteraceae bacterium | reverse complement strand
TCCGAAGGTGCTCGCCAATTGCGGCATCGACCCGCGCGAATGGCAGGGCTTCGCCTTCGGCATGGGCGTCGAGCGCGTGACGATGCTCAAGCACGGGATCGTCGACCTGCGACCGTTCTTCGAGAGCGACATCCGCTGGCTCCGGCATTACGGGTCGAGCCCGCTGGCACCCGCGATGCTGCACGAGGGCATCTGAGGCGATGAAGTTCACCCTCTCCTGGCTGCGCACGCATCTGGATACCGAAGCGCCGGTCGAGCGGATCGCCGAGACGCTGGATGCGATCGGCCTTGAGGTCGAGCACGTCGAGGACCGTGCGGCCGCGTTGTCCGCGTTCCGCATCGCGCGCGTCATCGAGGCGCTGCCACATCCGAACGCGGACCGGCTGCGGGTCTGCCGCGTCGATGCCGGGGACGGCGAGGTCTCGGTCGTGTGCGGTGCTCCGAATGCGCGCACCGGCATGCTCGGCGTGTTTGCGCCGCCCGGCAGCTACATCCCCGGCACGGCAACGACGCTGAAGACCGGCGAGATCCGCGGCGTGACCAGTGCCGGGATGTTGCTCTCGGCGCGCGAGATGGGCCTCGGCGACGATCATTCGGGGATCATGGACCTGCCGGCGGACGCGCCGGTGGGGACACCCTATCCGCGATGGGCGGGGCTCGACGATCCGCTGATCGAGATCGCGGTCACGCCCAATCGCGGTGATGCGCTCTCGGTGCGCGGCGTCGCGCGCGACCTTGCGGCGGCGGGGCTCGGCACGCTGCGTCCCTGGGCGGCCGCCGCCATCGAGGGGCGGTTCCCGAGCCCGGTCGCGTGGGCGATCGAGGCGGCCGAAGCGTGCCCGTGGGTGCTCGGGCGCACCGTGCGGGGCGTGGGCAACGGGCCGTCGCCGCGCTGGCTTTCGGCGCGGCTGGAGTCGATCGGGCTGCGGCCGATCAGCGCGCTCGTCGACATCACCAATTTCTTCACCTTCGACCTCGGCCGGCCGCTGCATGTCTTCGATGCCGCGAAGGTGCGCGGCGGCCGCCTGGTGATGCGGGCGGGCGCGGGCGAGCGCTTCGCGGCGCTCGACGGGCGCGAGTATGTGGTGGGGCAGCAGGATTGCGTGATCGCCGATGCGGCCGGCGTGCAGTCGCTCGCCGGCGTGATCGGCGGCGCCGCGACCGGCTGCGACGCTGACACCACATCGGTGTTCGTCGAGTGCGCACTGTTCGATCCGGTGAGCGTCGCACGCACCGGGCGGCGGCACGGCATCACTTCCGACGCGCGGACCCGCTTCGAGCGCGGCGTCGACCCGGCGCTGCTGCGGCCGGCGCTGGATGCCGCGATCGCGATGATCGTCGATGTCTGCGGCGGCGAGGCGAGCGACGTCTCCGAGGCCGGTGCCGAGCCGGAATGGCAGCGCCGCGCGAGCCTGCGCTTCGCCCGGCTGGAGAGTTTCGGCGGCGCCGCCGTGCCGCAGGCGGAGGCGGTCGGCAGCCTGGAGCGGCTTGGCTTCTCGATGCTGGCCCGCGACGCGGAGCGCGTCACCGTCTCCGTGCCGTCCTGGCGCAACGATATCGCCGGCATCGCGGCCGATGGCCGCGTCGGTGGTGGCGTCGGCTACAATCTCGGCAACAATGCGCTCGATCCATCGCCGGGGCTGGATGCGGCCCGGCTCGCGGTGCTGGAGGCGGCGCGCGCCGAGACCGAGCCGGAATGCGACCTGATCGAGGAGGTGCTGCGGCTGCGCGGGCTCGACGCGGTGCCGCCGGTCTCGCTGCCGCGCGCCGAGGCGGTCCCGGCGGCGACCCTCACGGCGCGGCAGGCACGGACGGCGCTGGCGCGGCGGGTGCTGGCGGGGCGGGGGCTCGCCGAGTGCGTCACCTTCAGCTTCCTCGCGCACGACCGGGCGGCGCTGTTCGGGGAGGCGCCGGAGAGCCTGCGGCTGCGCAACCCGATCGCGTCGGACCTCGACCAGCTCCGCCCGAGCGTGATCGCGACGCTGGCGCTCGCGGCCGCACGCAACGCGGCGCGCGGGAGCGTCGATGTCGGGCTGTTCGAGGTCGGCCCGGCGTTCCTGCGGGACGGCGAGCGCCTCGCCGCCGCCGGCCTGCGCGCGGGGCGGACGCCGCGGCATTGGGCCGAGCCGTCGCGCGGGGCCGATGCGATGGACGCGAAGGCCGACGTGATGGCGGTGCTGTCCGCGCTCGGCGTGCCGCTCGACGCACTGAGCGTGACGGCGGATGCGCCGGGGTTCTATCACCCCGGACAATCGGGCGTGGTGCGGCAGGGGCCGCGGGCGATGCTGGCGACCTTCGGCGCGCTGCATCCCGCGGTGCTGGCGGCGATCGACCTGCCGGCGCCGGCGGCGGCGTTCGAGGTGTATCTCGATGCGATCGCCGATCCGAAGCTCCGGCGCCGGGCGCCGCCGGAGCTGCCGGCGTTCCAGCCGGTGCGGCGCGACTTCGCCTTTGTCGTGCCCGGTGACGTGGCTGCCGACGCGGTGCTGCGCGCCGCGCGCGGGGCGGAGCGGACGCTGATCGCGGGCGTCCGGCTGTTCGACGTCTACGCCGGGGAGGCGTTGGGCGCGGGACCGAAATCGCTTGGGGTCGAGGTGACGTTCCAGCCGCGCGAGCGGACACTGACCGATGCCGAGATCGAGGCGGCGTGCGCCCGCGTCGTGGCGGCTGTCGCGCGCGCGACCGGCGCGGTGCTGCGATAGGCGCGTTGCGGCGCCATGCCGGACGATGACGTCGCCCCGCGGGGCAACGGCCGCGCAGAAGTCGCGCTGGGTTTCGTCGCCGGCTACACAGACGTGCTCGGCTATCTCGCCGTCCGCGTGTTCAGCACCCACGTCACCGGCAACCTCGCACTGATCTTCGCGAACATCGACCAGCCGGGCGCCGGCCTGCTCGGGCGTCTGCTGGCCGTGCCGGTCTTCGCCGCCGCGGCGATGGCTGCGAGCTTGGCCGTGACCCGCTGCGGGCCGCCCGGCCGGCGCGCGATCCGCGCCCTGCTCGCCGTTGAGGTGGTGCTGCTGCTAGCCGACATGGTGGCCGGCGCGCCGCTCGCGGGGCCGCACCACGCCCTGGCGCCGCCGGTCGTGGTCGCGCTGATGCTGGTCACGGCGATGGGGGTCCACAACGCGGTCAACCGCTTCGGCGTGCCGCGCGGCAACGCGACGGGTGCCATGACGGTGAATGTCTCGCAGGCCGCGGTCGATTTCGGGCGGCTGCTCAATCGCCACGCCGACGCGGCGACGCGCGGGCGGCTGCGTGCCACCGTGGCGGTGATCCTGGCCTTCGTGATCGGGGCTGCAAGCGGTGCCGGAGCTTATGCGCTCGCCCGCCTCTGGGGGCTGGCACTGCCGGCCGCGATCGTCGCGGTCTACGCCATCGTGCTGTGAGCCGCCGTTCAGGCGGGCAGGGTGTAGCGCCGCTCGATCGCGGCCCGCACCGCGCGCCGCGCCGTGTCCGTCTCCGATCCGTCCTGCTCCACCGCGTCGATCTCGCGGGCGAGATCGGCATCCTTGATCGCGGTGCCGATCCAGCGCGAGTAGTCGCGGCGCTTGCGATGGAACGCCCAGGTCGCCGCGTCCACGCCATCGCCGAGGGCGAGGAACATCGCGAGATTGGTGGCGCGCAGGTTGAGCCGGCCGTCCGCGCCGCGGAAATAGAAGCTGCGGTCCTCCGACAGCGTCCCCTCGGCATATTTGCGCACATGTCGCCGGTGCAGTGCCGCCCCCGGGATCACGCGCAGCCGGCGCGGCCGCGGATCATCCCGCGAGAGCGTGAGCAGCAACCCGGTCTCCAGCGCGCCCGCGATCTGCGGCTCCGGCAATCCCGCGGCGCGGCAGAACGTCGCCAGCGCCGCCCCCGGTTCGCCGCCCACCGCGATGATGCGGCCGACCAGGTCGAGCACGCGCGAGGCCACCGACTGCGGCCGGACGGTGATGAACAGCACGCCCTCCAGCCCGGTCGGCAGAACCGTGCCCGCCGGGTCCGCGTCCTGCGGGAACAGATGATGCGCCTCGTCGATCGCGATGAAATCCGGCCGCCCCGTCCGTGCCCGCAGCCGCAGCAACTCCGGCAGCAGCTCGGCAAGAAAGGCCGGCCGGTCGGCCAGTTTCACGCCCAGCAGGCTGACTGTGACGTTGGCACCCGTCTTGCGCAGCAGTTCGGCCACGCGCGCGACCACCGGCGACTGCGTCTCCGTGCCCTCGACGACGGCCTGCTCCATGCCGTCGTAATCGCCTTCGGGATCGACGACACAGAATTGCAGGCCCGCCGCCGCCGCCCGCTCCAGCAGCCCGACCGTCACCGTCGTCTTGCCGCCGCCCGAGGCGCCCGCCAGCAGCATCGTCTCGCGATGCGCCGCGATCCGCAGCAATTCGCCGCCGTCCTCGCCTTGCGCCAGCGCCACCTGCCGGCGCGGTGCCGCGCGGTCGATCTCGGCGAGGTCGGTCGCGATCAGCCGGTCCACCAGCTCCGCGACCCCGGCGCCACGGGCGGCTGCCGTCACCAGGTCCGCGCTCTCCCGTACAGACGCCAGCGCATTGGCGACCGCGACCTTGGCGCCGCACAGCTCCAGCATCGCGAGGTCGTTCTCCGCGTCGCCCACGCCCGCGCAGTTCAGCGGGGCGATCTCCAGCTCCGCCAGCGCCGCGCGCAGGCCGCTCTCCTTGGTCACGCCGGCCGGCAGCACCATCACGGCCCCCTTGTTGAACGTGATCTGCTGCTCGAGCCCGAGGTCGTGGATCGCCGCCAGCACCTCGGTCTCGTGGGGCTCCCAAGTGGCGACGATCACCCGCCCGGCCGAAAGCGGCGAGACGCCCCGCTCGCGCAGCCGCTCGACCAGGGCTGCCGGCGGTGGCTCGGCAAGCGGACATTCCTCGCGCGTCTCCGGCCGGTAGAGGAGGCCACCGTTCTCGGCCACCACGCGATCGAACAGATCGAGCCGGTTCATCACCCGGCAGAGGTCGGGCAGCTCGCGCCCGGTCACCAGCACCAGCCGGCGGCCGGAGGCGCGCAGCCGTTCTAGCGCTGCAATGGTCGGCGGGTCCACCGCGCCGTCATGGGCGATGGTGCCGTCATAGTCGGTGGCAAGCGCTGCGTAGTGCATGGCGGGCAAACTGCGGGGCGCGGGTGCCGGTTCCGTGACCGTTCCGCATCTTGCCCGCCCGCCTGCCGCCGCCTACCGTGTGCGCGCGGAGAAAGAGGAGCACGCAATGCCCGAGGCCGCCGTCCGGCGTCCGCGTTCGAGGCGCCGACCGATCGCGTTCGCGGCCCTCGCCTTGCTGGGCGCGCTCGCCGGTTGCGAAGGTCAGGCGGCCCTGGCCCCGGCCCCGGGGGTCGCGCCGGGCTATGGCTACACCTGCTTTGCCGGCGCCTACACCTGCACCTTGCCGCAGCAGGGTCCGGTCGGCGCACCGTGCTCCTGCCCCGGCATCGGCGCGCCCTCTTATGGGACGGTCCGCTAGGTCAGAGCGCCGTCCGCCGCCGCTCGAGCGCCTCATCCGCCGAGGCGACGCCGCCGTGGGCGGCCGACCAGGCGACCGGGTTCTCCAGGAACCGGCGCACCTCGGCGAGCGCGCCCTCGGAGAAATACGGCCGGTCGGCGCAGGCCTCCAGCACGTCCCACCAGGTGCAGAGATGGTGCAGGGCGATGTCCATGCCCGCGAGCTGCTCGAAGCTGCCGGGGAAGACGCCGTAATAGAACACGACGAAAGTGTGGTTGACGATCGCGCCAGCGTCCCGCAGCGACTGCGCGAACCTTATCTTCGACTGCCCGTCCGTCGTCAGGTCCTCGACCAGCAGCGTGCGCTTGCCCTCCGGCACGTCGCCCTC
>DATAYA010000027.1:0-1741 GCA_036272815.1 Acetobacteraceae bacterium | reverse complement strand
GGGCCGGCCCGCATCAGCACCGGCTGCCGGCTGGTCCGCTTCGCCGAGCGCGGCGCGGAGATCGTGGCCACCTTCGAGCGGCGTGACGATGGCCGCCGCTTCGATGTTCCGGGCGACGCGCTGATCGGCGCCGACGGCATCCATTCCAGCCTGCGCGCGCAACTCTATCCGGACGAAGGGCCGCCGACCTGGAGCGGCATCATGCTCTGGCGCGGAGCGACCGAGTGGCCGGTCCATGGCGACGGCCGCACGATGGTCATCTCCGGCGGCAACGCCGCGAAGTTCGTGTTCTACCCGATCCACCACGACCCGGCGCGGTCCGACATGCGCCTCACCAACTGGGCGGTGATGGCGCGCATCGGCGATGCCGCACAGCCGCCGCCGCGGCGCGAGGACTGGAACCGCCCCGGCCGGCTTGACGAGGTTCTGCCATTCGTGCGCGACCGCTTCCGGCTCGACTTCGTCGATCCCGCGGCGCTGATCGAAGCGACCGACACATTCTACGAATATCCGACCTGCGACCGCGACCCGCTGCCTGCCTGGAGCCGCGGCCGTGCGACCCTGCTGGGGGATGCCGCGCACCCGATGTATCCGGTCGGCAGCAACGGCGCGAGCCAGGCGATCCTGGACGCGCGTGCGTTGGCCCGTCATCTCGCCTCCGCCGCATCGGTGCCCGAGGCGCTCGCCGCCTATGATGCCGAGCGCCGGCCGGTCACATCCGAGATCGTGCTGGCGAATAGGCGCGGCGGCCCGGAGGGCGTGATCGACGTGATCGAGGCGCGCGCGCCCGATGGCTTTGCCGATATCGACGCGGTCGCGAGTCATGCCGAGCGCGAGGCGATCGTGCGCGGCTACGCCAGCATGGCGGGCTTCGCCGCGAAACCGCCCGCCGGGTAAGCCGCGTCAGCGCCAGAAGCCAAGCGCCGGCAGAATGCTCCCAGGTTTCTTGGGAGACATATCCGATGACACGCGCCGCCTGCCTCGTCGTCCTGGTCGCGACCGGCCTCGCCGCCGCCGCCCACGCGACGACCATCGAAACCTTCGGCTTCACCGAAAGCGGCTACACGGGCCCGGCCGGCGCCGGCGTACTCACCGGCAGCTTCACCGGCATTGTCGAGGCGAGCGGTCTCATCGAACAGGCCGAGCTGAGCAGCATCAACGTGACCTTCACCGTGAACGAGGCGACGGGCCAGTTGCAGGTTTTCGGCTTCGGCCCGCGAGCTTCTTTTCCTTCGACACCAGCGGCGGCGCCAGTTCGCTCGATCTCGCCGCCGGGATCGGCGTCGGCGGCCTTGCCTTCGTCGGCGCCGTCGCGGCGTTCGGTGCCGATGGTTGAGGTGGCGGCGGCGTGAACGGTTTCGTCGCTGGCGCAACAACGAACGCCCTGCCGAGCCTCACCCTCGTCTCCAGCGTCACGTCGTTGCCACCGCCGAACCCGCCCAGCCCGGTGCCGGAACCGGCCTCGCTCGCGCTGCTGGGCACCGCCCTTGCGGGAATTGCCATCATCCTCTTTGGCCGCCCGACCGGACCGTCATCTGAGACGAAGGGCGCCTGACGGGAATCCCGCATGACGGCGGGGTCCGGGTCGCGCGTGCGCCCGTCGCGCTGTCCCGCCTCACACGCCTGCGGCACACTGCGCCGATGCCCGACTCGGTCCTCCACCGCCGCCTGCCCGACGCGGCGGCGACTGCATCCCTCGCTTGCGCGGTCGCCGATCGCCTCCGGCCCGGCGACGCGGTGC
>DATAYA010000026.1:0-2407 GCA_036272815.1 Acetobacteraceae bacterium | reverse complement strand
CCCGGCTCGGCCGCCTGCTCGAGCCGGGCGGCGAGATGCACCGTCACCCCGACCACGTCGTAGTCGCTCTCGTCGCGGCCGACCACGCGCGCCACCACGTTGCCGGTGGCGACGCCGACGCGGGCGGCGACCTGGCTTTCGTCGAGCGCCGCGATGCCGTCGACGATTCCGCGCGCGGCGAGGCAGCCGCAGATCGCGTGGTCCTCGGTCGCGAGCGGCACGCCGAACAGCGCCATCAGCCCGTCGCCCTGCTGCTTGGCGACGATGCCGCCGAAGCGGGCCACCGCATCGGCCATGACCGCGAGCGCCGGGGCAAGGCGCAGCATCGCCGCCTCCGGGTCGAGCCGCTCGATCAGGTCGGTCGAGCCGCGAAGGTCGGCGAACAACACCGTGGCGTGCTTGCGGGCCGCTTCGTCCAGGGTCTGACTGGCTGGCGTGCCGGCGGCAAGCGTGCTGCCGCAGGCGACGCAGAAGCTCGCACCGGGGCGATTGGGCGCGCCGCAGCGGGCGCAGGCGGACGGAAGCGCAGCCCCGCAAGCGTCGCAGAAGCGGCTGCCCGGCGCAGCATCGGTGCTGCACTTCGGACAGCGGAGCGGGTCGGTCCCTTGCATGCGGCGCCGAGACTACTTTGGGTAGTGACGCGAGTCACCTCCCGTCCGATATCCCTTTGCCGGCCGGATGAGTGTCGATCGGCCGCGCCAGAGCCTCCAGCACCGCCGGCGGCCAGACGGGCGCCGGCGCGTCGCGGCCGACCGCCTGCGGGAACGCGAACCGGCAATCGGGATCGTATTTCCGCTTGACCGCCGCGAGCGCCGGATACGCCTCGCCCCAATACGCGGCGGCGAACTCGGCGAGTGCCGCGTCGGGGAAGTTCTGGTAGCTCCGGCCGTTGGTGAGCGGCGCCATGAGCGCGCACCAGTCGCGCTGGAAGGCGAGCGCCGGCTGCATCTGCGCATCCTCCTCCCAGAACACGTCGAGCCATGCGTTGAAGGCGGCATCGCGGTGGATGAACGCGCAAGCCTCCGGCGGCACCGCGTTGATCGCACCGCCGAGTGCGTCGAGATAGAAAATCGAGAGCGGATTGGGCGTTTGCAGAACGAAGCCCAGGACGCGGTCCCACTCCGCGGCGGACAAGTCGCGCGCGACGTAGCGGGCGGCGCGCGCGAGCGGGGGGACGTCGGCGTTGCGGAACAGCGTCTGCGGGTTGAAGCCCGGCTGCGCACCGGCGATCGCGAGCAGCGGCCGCACCGCCGCGTCCAGCGCGGCCGCGTCGCCGACCTGGATCGCATCCAGCACCAGCCAGGGCTGCGGGCCGCCGCCGGCACCCGTCGCGCTGAACAGCGCCATCGCGGAGATGTTGGTCGCCGCGGCAGCGCTGCCGCGCGCAAATCCGGCCTGCAACGCCAGCAGTGCCTGCACGGCCGCCGCGCGCCCGGCGTCCGATGCCAGCGGCCAGCCGATCACCAGCTCCGAGGTCGGCGCGTGCGGCAGCAGCCGGTAGGTGATCTCCAGCAACACGCCGAAACTGCCCCCGGCGCCGCCGCGCACCGCCCAGAACAGGTCGGCGTTGCACGACGCGTCGGCGCGAACGATGCGTCCGTCGGCGAGCATCATCTGCACCGCGACGACGTGGTCGCAGTTCATGCCATGGGTCCGTGCGGTGAGCCCGTAGCCGCCGCCCATCATGAAGCCGGCGATGCTGACCGAGGGCCAGTCGCCGATCGGCAGATCGACGTCGGCACCGGCGAGCGCGGGGCCGAGTTTCTCGAAAGCGCAGCCGGCCTGCACCGTCGCCCTCAGACCCGGAGCGTCGATCGCGATGCTGTCGAGCCGGCTCACGTCGAGGATCATGCCGTCGCAAGCGGAATACCCGGCGAAGGAATGGCCGCCCGAGCGGACACGGAACGCCATCCGCTGCGTCCGCGCAAAAGCGAGGCACGTGGCGACATCCGGACTATCGGCGCAGTAGGCGACGACCGCCGGCCGTGGGTCGAACCGCCGGTCCCAAAGCCGCCGCGCGGTATCGTATCCCTGGTCTCCCGGCACCAGCGCCGTTCCGGACAGGCTTGCCCGCAGCCGTGCCATGTCCGGATCGGACACAGGGCCGGTCGCCGTCCCCGGGAGCAGTGGCGTGGTCGGCGTGTGCGGGTAGATGAGGCGGTGCGGCATCCGTCGGGTCCTCGCCGGGGTCGAGCCGCGATCCTACGCGCAGGCATCACGTTCGGCGCGGATAAAGCAGCCGCGCGCGGTGCCTGTGCCCCGCCTAGAATGCGCCCGCCTAGAAATCGAGGTCCGCGTAATGCGTCGGCGGCGTGACACCCGGCACCCGATCGGCCAGCAGGGCGCGGAAACTTGGCCGGGACTTCATCCGCGCATACCAGTCCCTCGCCGCCGGCGACAGGCTCCA
>DATAYA010000025.1:0-2709 GCA_036272815.1 Acetobacteraceae bacterium | reverse complement strand
CCGGGATTGACGATCTCGATGCCGACCGAGCGGTCGTTCAGCCCCTGATGCCCGCGCCACCACGACACGCCCGCGTGCCACGCCCGCCGCTGCTCCGCCACCAGGCGAAAAACCGTGCCGTCCTCCTCCACCACGTAATGCGAGGAGACCGGCGTTCCGGTCGGCGGATCGAGGTCGCAGAGCCGCTCGATCGCCTCGGCGCCGCTTCGCATCCCGGTGTAGTGCAGCACCAGCATGTCGATCGGCACGCCCTCCGGGCGCGCGTTTTGGTTCGGGCTCGGCCGCTCGACGACGGCACCCGTCACAGATGCCGCTCGCGCTTCACGCGGTCCCAGGCGGCATTGATCCGCGCCACCTTGTCGGTCGCGCGCGCGATGAACTCCGCCGGCACGCCGCGCGAGGCGAGGCTGTCCGGATGGTTCTCCCGCATCAGTCGCTTCCACGCCGCCCGCACCTCGGCGTCTGTCGCCGCGCGCGCAACGCCGAGCACGGCGTAGTCGTCCGCATCCGGCGCCTGCTGCGCGGGCCCGCGCGCCATGCCCTCGCGGGCGCGGTCCCAGGCGGCGCGGTCGAGGCCGAAGCCGCGATGCACCCGGCGCAGGAACTCCGTCTCGCTTGCCTGGATCGGGCGGTCGGCGCGGGCGATCGCGAACAGGGCGCCGAGCACGTCCTCCAGCATGCCGCGGTTGTCCTCGAAGGCGCGGCCGAGCTCGTCGGCGTATTCGGCGTAGCCGTCGGTGTTCTCGCGCGCCTGGTCGAACAGGCGGGCGACATCGTGCATGCCCGCGGGCGGGATGCGGAAGTGCCGCTTGAAGGCGTCGATCTCGGCGCGGTTCACCGGCGCGTCGGCCTTGGCGAGCTTGGCGGCGAGCACCACCACCGCGATCGCGAAAAGCTGGTCGCGCTGGCCGAGCAGGGCCGCCAGCCGCGCCGGGCCGAGCAGCGAGTTGTTGGGCAGCATGCCGCGCACCTGCGCCAAGCCGCCCTCATCGGCGGCGTGGCCGAGGGCGGCTCCCATCACGGCGCCCATCGGGCCGCCCATGAACAGCCCGGCGACGCCGCCGATGACCTTGCCCCAGTAACCCATCGCCTGATGTCTACCACGCGGGGGTTAAGGCGAGGAAGCCGAGCGGGTGGCCACCGGAAGCTGCGAGGGGGGACTGCCGCGGGCGCAATGATCGTGAGATGATCGAGCGGTCGGAGCGGCCCGCGGGAGAGATTGATGCGTGTTCTGATCGCCCTCGCGCTCCTGCTCGCGGCGGCTCCCGTCCGGGCGCAGAGTTGCGGCGACGCTGCCACGCAGGCGGATCTGGACGCCTGCGCGGGCGCCGCCGCCAGGAAGGCGGATGCGCAGTTGAACGCCACCTACGCGCAGATCGTCCGCAGGCTCGCAGACGACGCGGCGAAGAAGCAGCTGCTCACGACAGCGGAGCTTGCCTGGATCAAGCTTCGTGACGCCGAGTGCGCGTTCGAGGCGAGCGGCGTCTCTGGCGGCAGCGCCTATCCGATGATCGTCAGCAACTGCATCGCCACGATGGCGGAACAGCGGACGAACGAGCTGAAGACCTACCTGAACTGTCCGGAGGGAGACCTGGCCTGCCCGGTGCCGAAGGCATAGCGCGACCGCAAGTTTCCCGAAAGAATGGGTTCCAAGGGCGACCGCCCTTGGCGGGGTCCAGGGGCGGCGCCCCCGGCCTTATGCCCCTGGCTCTTATCTTGAGTGAGGCGCGATGTCCTGGCAGTTCTGGATCGACCGAGGCGGCACCTTCACCGACATCGTCGCCCGCCGCCCGGACGGCACGCTCGCCGCCGCCAAGCTGCTGAGCGAGAACCCCGGCCGCTACGCCGACGCCGCCATCGCCGGCATCCGCCAGATGCTCGGCCTGGCCGCCGACGCCCCGATTCCGGCGGATGCGATCGAGGCGGTGAAGATGGGCACCACGGTCGCCACCAACGCGCTGCTGGAGCGACGCGGGGAGCCGACGCTGCTGGTGGTCAACCGCGGCTTCGCGGACGCTCTGCGGATCGGCAACCAGGCGCGGCCGCGACTGTTCGACCTCGCGATCCGCCTGCCGACCGTGCTCGCCAGCCGCGTCGCCGAGATCGGCTGCCGTGTGGCCGCGGACGGGGCGGAGATCGAGGCGCTCGACGAGGCGGCGGCGCGCGCGGCGTTGGCCGAGGCGTGGGCGGCCGGTCTCACCGCGTGCGCGATCGTGCTGATGCACGCATGGAAATATCCCGACCACGAGCGGAGGCTGGCGGCGCTGGCGCGCGAGGCTGGCTTTGCGCAGGTCTCGGCGAGCCATGAGGTGAGCCCGCTGATGCGCCTCGTGCCGCGCGGCGACACCACCGTGGTGGACGCCTATCTCTCGCCGATTCTTCGCCGGTATGTGGCGCAGGTGGCGGCCGAACTCTCCGCCGTGCCGCTCTATTTCATGCAGTCGAATGGCGGCCTCGCCGCGGCGGGGAGCTTCCAGGGCAAGGACGCGATCCTCTCGGGACCCGCCGGCGGCATCGTGGGGGCGGCGCGCACCGCGGCGATGGCGGGGCTCGACCGGGTGATCTCGTTCGACATGGGCGGCACCTCGACGGACGTCGCGCTGTATGACGGGGGGTTCGAGCGCGCCTTCGAGACCGAGGTCGCGGGCGTGCGGCTGCGCGCGCCGATGATGGCGATCAACACGGTGGCGGCCGGCGGCGGCTCCATCC
>DATAYA010000024.1:0-13688 GCA_036272815.1 Acetobacteraceae bacterium | reverse complement strand
ACTTGCGGCCCCGGGGATGTGCCCGGCGCGCATCCCCGGCCGCGGCTCCGCCGCCTCGCCGCGGAAGCGGGCGGCGCCGCGAGCGTCCAGCACCAAAGCCGCGCGGGTCTCCACGTTCATCAGCATGTCACCGATGCCGCGGACCCGAGAGGCCCGGAAATCGGGCCGGAAAGCCGCGGGCGCCGGTGCCGCCGGCATGCCGCTCTCGACCGGCCGGCCCTCGCGCTGCCACTTCGGCAGCCCGCCATCCAGCACCGCAGCGGCATCATGCCCGAACAGGCCCATCAGCCACCAGCCGCGCGCCGCCGACATCAGCCCGCGCTGGTCATAGAACACCACCCGCGACCCGTTGCCGATGCCGAGCGCGCCCATCAGCCGCGCGAACCGCCCGGCGGTCGGGATCATGTGCGGCAGTTCGTCCTCCGGATCGGCGATCGCGTCGATATCAAAGAACCGGGCTCCGGGGACGTGGGCGCGGGCGAACTCGACCTGGGCGTCCTTGTCCTCGCCGGGCAGGTAGATCGTGGCATCGCACACCACGAGGTCGGGCGAGCCCAGCGCGCCCGCAAGCCATTCCGTGCTGACCAGCGGCTCCATGTCCCTCACTCCGCGAGTGCGACGATGACCCGGCGGTTCTGCCGGCCCTTGCTCTCGATCTTCTGCACCACCACGCGGCCGATCTCGCCTGTCGCGGCGACATGGGTGCCGCCGCAGGGTTGCAGGTCGATCGGCACCGCCCCCGCCCCGATCCGCACCAGCCGCAGCCGTCCGGTGCCGCGCGGCGGCTTGACCGAGAGCGTGCGGACCAGATCTGGATTGGTGTCGAGCACGCTTTCCTCGACCCACTCGGCGCGAACCGGATGGTCGGCTGCGATCAGGGCGTTCAGACCCTCCTCCAGCACCTCCTTCGCGGGCGGCGCCGGGAGATCAAGGTCGAGTCGTGAGCGGTCGGCGCCCACCGATCCACCGGTGACGCCCGCGCCGGGCAGCAGACTGCACAGCAGATGCAGCGTCGTGTGCATCCGCATCAGGCGGTGCCGGTACGTCCAGTCAATGGAGGCCGTCACTTCCGTGCCCACCGCAGGCGGCGCACTGCCGGGTGCCAGCAAGTGCAGGATTTTTTCGCCCGCGCCTTTGGTCGCCTCCGCGACCGCCACCTCGCCGCCGGCCCAGCGCAGCACACCGCGGTCGCCCGCCTGGCCGCCGGAGCGCGCGTAGAACACCGTGCGGTCGAGCACGACGCCCTCCGCCCCGGCGGCGAGCACCCGCGCCGTCGTCTCAGTCTGGCGGGGAGCGTCGAGGAACAGGCGTTCGGTCATGCGGTGCTCCACTCCCGACGCAGCCGGTCTCGCATGGCGGCGAACCAGAGCAGCGCGATGGCGGTCACGGAATTGGCATAAGCGCCGGCCAGGGCGGCGTCGATCGCGCTGGCGGCGGGATGGACGCGCAGGCGGATATCCTCCTGCTCAGCCGCGAGCCCGGCCGTCCCGGCGATCCCGCCGGCATCCGCGCTCGGCGCGGTGACGCAGCCGGCAAACAGCGTGCAGCACTCGTCGCTGCCGCCGGGCGTCAGCAGAAATTGCCCAATCCGCTCGGTGCGGGTCGCAGTGAGGCCCATCTCCTCGCGAAGTTCGCGCGCGATCGCGTCCGCGGGCGCCTCGCCCGGATCGCACAGTCCGGCGGGCAGCTCCACCATCACCGGATCGAGCCCGGCCGCGAGCGCCGGCAGCCGGAACTGCTCGATCAGCACCACCGCGTCCGCCGCCGGGTCATAGGGCAGCATCGCCGCCGCCGGCCCGCGCCGCCACATCTCCCAGGTGCGGGGGCCGGACATGGTGCCGTCGAAGCGGCGATGGCGGAAGCGGACGACCTGCAATGGAAAGCGCCCGTTCCAGACGGTCTCCTCGGATTGCACGATCGCGTCGGGATGCGCGGGCAGGCTGGGCATCCTCAGACTTCGCCCTTCCTACCCCAGCTCATTTCGCCCCTCCCGCCCAGCCGCGATCAGCTCGCGCAGCCGCGCGGCGGCGGCGGCACCCTTCAGAGTTTCGCGCCAGCACGCCTCGGCGACCCGCTGGTGGGCGGCCACCGCCTCGTCCGCCGCGGTCACCGTCGCGACGCCGACCTGCGACACCGGGTTGCCGTCCTCGCGGAACCCGTTGGTGGCGAGCATCGCCCGCTCGCGGGTGCGCAAGATCGAGAAGGCGACGGTCGGCCTTCCCTGCGGCAGCAGCCCGATCTGCTGGCCGATCGGCTCGCTCTCCATCGTCTCGGCCAGGTGCTCCAGCTCGGCCACCGCCGCCTCGCGGCAGCGCTGCGCCGTGCTCTCCGAGAGCGCCAGGTCGCCGCACAACCCTTCGGCGAGCAATTGCCGCACGGAAGCGACCGGGATCACCGCCGTGATCCCCGGCCGACGCAGCCCATAGGAACGCTTGCGCGCCGCCAGCAGCCCCATCACCTGCTCGGACTGCGCCCGCAGCGACGCAGCCTCCGCCCCGGCATGGGTATTGATCTCGTCGACCGCCTCGGCGACCGCGACCTCGAACGAGCCGGACGTGGTCAGAAAGGCGAGCGCGCCCGAAATCTGCACGATCTGATCGGCGGTTTCCTCCATCTGGCGCAGTCGCTCGAAGAAGCCGATCGGGCGCGTGTAGTACTCGACGCCGATGCCGAGCAGCGACAACGGCGAGATCTTGAGCAGCTCGGCCAGGCGCTTGACCGTGTCGAGCTTGATGACCTCGCCCTTCTCGTAGCGGTAGAGCGCCGCGCGCGAGACGCCGAGTCGCGCCGCGATCTCCTCCGCCCGCAGGCCGGATTCCATCCGGAAGGCTCGAAGCTGCTGGCCGATTTCGTCGAATCGCATCCCTGCGCGAAGCCCGCTCCCGCCCGTCTCAGAATCGAGTCCGGTCACCATGGTCTGGCACGCGTCCCAAGCCGGTTCAACCGGGTTCGCCCGATTTTGCACCCAGCTCGATCGCGGCCATGCCCTCGATCGCACGCACCAGTGCCGAGTGGTCCGCCTCCGCCCCGCCATGCGCGGCGACGACAGAGAACATCTGCTGCGCCAGCGCCGTGCTCGGCAGGGCCATCGCCAACTCGCGCGCCGCCGACAACGCGAGGTTGAGGTCCTTCTGGTGCAGCCGGATGCGGAATCCCGGATCGAAGGTGCGCTTTATCATCCGCTCGCCATGCACCTCGAGCGCACGCGAAGCCGCGAAGCCGCCCATCAGCGCCTGTCGCACCTTGGCGGGATCGGCGCCCGCCTTCGCGGCAAAGACCAGTGCCTCGGCCGCGGCCTGGATGTTCAGCGCCACCATGATCTGGTTGGCGACCTTGCAGGTCTGGCCGGCGCCGTTCTCCTCGCCGACATAGGTGATGTTCTTGCCCATCGTCTCGAACAATGGCAGCGCGCGCTCGAAGGCGCGGGTCGGGCCGCCGACCATGATCGTGAGCGTGCCGCCCTTGGCGCCCACCTCGCCGCCCGAGACGGGCGCATCGAGATAGTCGCAGCCCCGCTCCGCGATCCGCTTCGCAAACCCCTGCGTCGCGATCGGGCTGATCGAGGACATGTCGATCAGCAGCGCACCCCGCTCCAGCCCCGCCGCCACCCCGTCCTTCCCGAAAAGCACCTGCTCCACGTCGGGCGTGTCGGGCACCATCAGGATCACCACCTCGCTGCCGCGGGCGACCGCCTCGGCACTCGGACGCACCTCGGCCGCGCGGCGCACCTCATCGGTGAGGCTGGCACGATCCGGCACGGCGAGCGCGTGACCGGCGGCCTTGAGGTTGAGCGCCATCGGCCGGCCCATGATGCCGAGCCCGACGAATCCGATCCGCATGTCCTGCCTCCCTTTGATGCCGGTTTTAAGGCCAGGGGCGCTGCCCCTGGACCCCGCCAAGGGCTCGCCCTTGGAACCCCTTACCTGAAGAACGGGGTCAAGGGGCGAGCCCCTTGCGGGTCTGGGCGGAGCCCAGCTCGTGCTTCAAACGCCGTAGCGCTTGCGCCACGCAAGCCCCTCGACCGTATCGCCCGCCGGTCGGTACTCGCAGCCGATCGAGCCGCCATAGCCGAGCGCATCGATCCGGCGGAAGACGAAGTCCCAGCCGATCTCCCCGGTGCCCGGCTCATGCCGCTCCGGCACGTCGGCAATCTGCATGTGCGCGATCACCGGCAGATGCGCCTCCATCCGCTTGGTGATGTCGCCCTCGCTCACTTGGCAGTGGTAGAGGTCGAACTGCAACCCGAGCCGGTCGCGGCCGATCGCCTCCACGATCGCCGCCCCTTGGGCCTGGGTCCGCAGAAAGAAGCCGGGCATGTCGCGCTGGTTGATCGGCTCGATCACGATCCGCACCCCGGCGGGCTGCGCCTGCTCGGCGGCCCAGGCAAGGTTGGCGGCATAGGTGGCGGCCGCGGTGTCGTAGGGCACGTGCGCCGGCACGATGCCGGCCATGCAATGCACCATGCGGCAGTCGAGCGCGTGGGCATAGTCGAGCGCCTGCCGCACGCCGTCGCGGAACGCCGCCTGCCGTCCGGGCAGTGCGGCGAGGCCGCGCTCGCCGGCTCCCCAGTCGCCAGGCGGCATGTTGAACAGCACCTGCCGCAACCCGTTGTCGTCCAGCCGCGCACGCAGCGCTGCCGGCTTGTGTTCATAGGGGAACAGAAACTCGACGGCATCGAACCCGGCCCGCTGCGCCGCGGCGAAGCGGTCGAGGAACCCCGCCTCGTTGAACATCATCGAAAGGTTGGCACAGAAATGCGGCATCGGCGGCCCTCCCCTGGAGCCCGCAGGCTAGAGGCCGCGAGCGCGAATGACCAGCGGGCTTGCCCGGCCGGTGCGGCAGCAACGAACCGTTCGGGGTGCTTGGCGCAGGCCGCACAACTGTCATAGAACCGCGAACCGCGGCCGCGGACTTGCCGCCCGGCACCGGGAGAGCCCATGCCTGCCTTCATCACCTCGCGCGTCCTGCAAGGCATCCCGGTCGTCCTCGTCGTCGGCGTGCTGTCGTTCGCCATGTTCGCCTATGTCGGCGATCCGGTCTCGATCATGCTGGGGCAGGACTACACCGAGGCGCAGCGGGTCGCCCTTGTCCACACGCTCGGCCTCGATCGGCCGTTCTTCATCCAGTACGCGCGATACATGTGGCTCGCGCTGCACGGCGATTTCGGCTTCAGCTACCGCCTCGCAAGCCCGGTCATGACGCTGATCGAGCAGCGCTTCCCGGCGACCTTCGAGCTGTCGATGACGGCCACGATCCTCTCGCTGGTGATTGGGCTGCCGATGGGGGTCTACACCGGCATCTATCGCAATTCGTGGCTATCGCGCGGCTTCATGGTGTTCAGCCTCGCCGGCATCTCGCTGCCGACCTTCCTCACCGGCATCCTGCTGATCCTCATCTTCTCGGTGACACTCGGGTGGCTGCCGAGTTTCGGCCGCGGCGCCGTGGTGAATTTCTCGCACTGGAGCACCGGGTTCCTCACGCTCTCGGGCCTGAAATCGCTGATTCTGCCGGCGATCACGCTGGCCCTCTTCCAGACCACGCTGATCGTTCGGCTCGTGCGGGCGGAGATGCTGGAGGTGCTGCGCAGCGACTACATCAAGTTCGCCCGCGCCCGCGGCCTGCCAAACCGCGCGATCAACTTCGGCCACGCGCTGAAGAACACGCTGGTGCCGGTCATCACCATCATCGGATTGCAGATCGGCGGCCTGCTCAGTTTCACCATCGTCACCGAGACGGTGTTCCAGTGGCCCGGCATGGGCCTGTTGCTGGTGCAGTCGATCGCGGTCGCGGACATCCCGGTGATGTCGGCCTACCTGATGCTGGTCGCGGTCTTCTTCCTGGTCATCAATCTGATTGTCGATCTGCTTTACTTCGTCGTCGATCCGCGGCTGCGCGTCGAGCGCCGCGCCGCAGGAGCAGCAAGATGAGCGGCTCCGCCGCAGGGGCGGCGAGATGAGCGACGTCCCCGCGCCCGCCGCACCGGCGCGGCCGCCCGGTGCGATCGCCCGCGCGCTCGACAGTGATCTTTTCTACAGCTTCCGCACTTCGCCGGTCGCGGTCGTCGCCGCGATTATCGCGGTGGTATGCATGATCGGCGCGGCGTTTGCCCCCTGGCTTGCGCCGCACAACCCGTTCAACCTCGCCAGCCTTAGCCTGCTCGACAGCTTTAAGCCGCCCGTCTTCGTCTCGGGTGGCTCGTGGAACTACCTGCTGGGCACCGACGACCAGGGCCGCGACGTGCTCTCCGCGATCATGTTCGGCGCGCGCCTCAGCCTGATCGTCGGCTTCGCGTCGATCATCTTCGCCGTGCTCGTCGGGGTCTCGACCGGGCTGCTCGCCGGCTACAGCGGCGGCTGGCTCGACACGCTGCTGATGCGCATCGCCGACGTCCAGCTCAGTTTCCCGGTGCTGCTGATCGCGTTGCTGGTCGACGGCGTGCTCGCGGCCGTGCTGTCCCACAACCTGAGTGACCGGCTTCGGATCTACGTCCTGATCGTCTCGATCGGCATCGCGCAATGGCCACAGTTCGCGCGGACCGTGCGCGGCTCCACGCTGGTCGAGCGCAACAAGGACTACGTGCTGGCGGCGCGCGTCATCGGCATCTCGCGGCTGCGCGTCATGGCGACCCATGTGCTGCCCAACGTGATGGGCCCGGTGCTGGTGATCGCCACCATCAATCTCGCCCTCGCCATCATCATCGAGGCCACGCTCTCGTTTTTCGGGATCGGCCTGCCGCCGACCGAACCCTCGCTCGGCACGCTCATCAACAACGGCAACAACTTCCTGTTCAGCGGCGACTGGTGGATGACGGTGTTCCCGGGCTTGGCCCTCGTGCTGATGGTGCTGTCGATCAATCTTCTCGGCGATTGGCTGCGCGACGCCCTCAACCCGAGGCTGCGCTGATGCCGCTCCTCGAAGTGCGCGACCTACGGGTCGAGTTCCCGACGCGGCGTGGCACGCTGCGCGCGATCGACGGCGTGAGCTTTACGATCGAGCGAGGCGAGGTGCTCGGCGTGGTCGGCGAGAGCGGCGCCGGCAAGTCGCTCACCGGGGCCGCCATCATCGGCCTGCTGGAGCGGCCTGGCCGGATTTCCGGCGGGGAGATCCGGCTCGACGGCAAGCGCATCGACAACCTCTCGCCCGACGCCATGCGCGTCATCCGTGGCCGCCATATCGGCACCATCTTCCAGGACCCGCTCACCTCGCTCGACCCGCTGTTCACCGTCGGCCGGCAACTCACCGAAACCATCCAGGCCCATCTGTCGCTGTCGGACCGCGACGCCCGCGAGCGGGCGGTCAAATGGCTGGAGGAAGTCGGCATCCCGGCAGCGCGACAGCGGATCGATGCCTACCCGCACGAGTTCTCGGGGGGGATGCGGCAGCGCGTGGTGATCGCGCTCGCCCTCTGCGCCGAGCCGCGGCTGGTCGTCGCCGACGAGCCGACGACGGCGCTCGACGTCTCGATCCAGGCGCAGATCATCACGTTGCTCAAGCGCCTGACGCGCGAGCACGGCACCTCGGTGATGCTGGTCACGCACGACATGGGCGTGATCGCCGAAACCGCCGACCGCGTCGCGGTGATGTATGCCGGGCGCATCGCGGAGATCGGCCCGGTGCGCGACGTCGTGCAGCACCCGGCACACCCCTATACCGAGGGTCTGATGGGCAGCATCCCCTCGCTGGAAGGCCGCGTCGCGCGGCTGGTGCAGATCGACGGCGCCATGCCGCGCCTGAACGCGATCCCACGCGGCTGCGCCTACAATCCGCGCTGCCCGAAAGTGTTCGACCGTTGCCTTGTGGAGCGGCCGGAGCTGCTGGACGCAGGCAGCACCCGCGCCGCCTGCTGGCTGCACGCCACCGACCAGCCGGCCGCGGCCGAACGGCGCGCGCCAATGCCCGAGACCCGCAATGCCTGAGGCCCCTATCCCCGGCATCGAGACGCCCGCCCCCACCGTACTGGAGGCGATCGGCGTCAGCCGCTATTTCGACATCTCCGCCCCATTCCTGCAACGCCTGTTCTCCCGCGGCGCCGGCGGCCGCAGGCTGCTGCGCGCGGTCGACGACGTCTCGTTCGCGATCCCGCGCGGCACCACGCTGTCGCTCGTGGGCGAGTCCGGCTGCGGCAAGTCGACCGTCGCGCGCCTCGCGGTCGGGCTCTACGCACCGAGCGGCGGGGAGATGCACTTCGAGGGCCAGCCGCTCTCGGCGGCCCGCGCGCAGGCCGCACTGCGGCGGCGGATGAACATGATCTTCCAGGACCCCTACGCCTCGCTCAACCCGCGCTGGCGGGTGCGCGACATCGTGGCCGAGCCGATCCGCGCCTTCGGCCTCGCGAAGTCGCAGGCCGAGGTGCGCGAGCGGGTGGGCGCGCTGCTCAGCCAGGTCAATCTGGCGCCCGCCGACGGCGACAAGTTCCCGCACGAGTTCTCCGGCGGCCAGCGGCAGCGCATCTCGATCGCGCGCGCTCTCTCCAGCGAGCCCGAGTTCCTGGTCTGCGACGAGCCGACCAGCGCGCTCGACGTCTCGGTGCAGGCACAGATCCTGAACCTGATGCGCGACCTGCAGGTGCGGCTGCGGCTCACCTACCTGTTCATCAGCCACAACCTCGCCGTGGTGCGCCACGTCTCCGACCGGCTCGGCGTGATGTATCTTGGCCGCATCGTCGAGATCGGGCCGGGGGACGCGATCTTCCGCACCCCCCGCCATCCGTACACCCGGATGCTGCTGGAGGCGATCCCGGACATCGCGATGGTCGGACGCGGGCGCACCCCCGTGGGCGGCGAGGTGCCGAGTCCGATCGACCCGCCATCCGGCTGCCCGTTCCACCCGCGCTGCCCGCTGGCCAACGCCCGATGCAGCGCCGAACGGCCCGGCTACACGCGCGCCGAGCACGTCCTCGTGGCGTGCCACGCCGTCGAGGAGGGCCGGACCGAGGCGTGACGTCTGTCGGCCGTCCGGCGCGCGGTGCCGCGGCGCAGGTCCGCGGCATCGCCGCCGAGACGGTGGCCTGTGCGGCCCTCGAACGCGACGGCTGGACGGTGCTCGCGCGGCGCCTGCGCACCGAGGCCGGCGAAATCGACGCGATCGCCGAGCGCGATGGCCTGCTTGCCTTCGTCGAGGTCAAGGCGCGGGCCGACCTCGCAACCGCCGCCGCGGCACTTGGCCCGCGCCAGCGTGCGCGCCTGATGGCGGCGGCCGAGATCGTGCTGGCGGCGCATCCCGCCTGGGGCCGCGCGGGTGTGCGCTTCGACGTGCTGCTGGTCGACGCGGCTGGCCGGGTGCGCCGCATCGCCGATGCGTTCCGCCAGGAATAGCACCGCCGCCCGGCAGGTTGCGTCGCCCGCGACCGGACCTAATAGAGGCGCATGAGCCTCCTCCTGCCCGATTTCTGGTATCTCGCCCTGCCGGGCCGCGCCCTCGCGATCGGCAGGACCGTGCCGGTGACGCTCCTGGGGCACGACGTCCTGCTTGGCCGCAGCCGCGACGGCCGCGTCTTCGCCTATGCCGATCGCTGTCCGCATCGCGGGATGCCGATGCGCCACGGCACCTGCGACGGCGAGACACTGCAATGCGGCTTCCACGGCTGGCAGTTCCGCACCGAGGACGGGCGCTGCGTCGCGATCCCGGCCATCTCTGACCCCGACAGCATCGACCCCGGCCGGTTCCGCCTGCGCGCGTTCCCGTGCCGCGAGGTCCAGGGCAACGTATGGGTGTTCATGGGCGACGCGTCCGACCCGGCCACCCTGCCGGCGGTGCCGATGGTTCCCGGCTTCGACGGCGCCGCCCCGCAGGTCAGCGCCACGATGCGCTTCCCCTGCACCGCCGATGTCGCCACGAGCGGGTTCTTCGATCCCGCACACCCGGCCTTCGTCCACACCTCGCGCTGGTGGAAGCGCAAGTCCAGCCTCTCGCTGCGGCTCAAGGAAAAGGCCTACGAGCCCGATGCGCTCGGCTTCCGCATGAAGCGCCATCATCTCAAGCACGGCGCCAATCCGTACCGGCTGCTCGGCCGCCGCGTGCATGTCGACGTCACCATCCAGCTTCCGGGCCTGCGCATCGAGCACATCGAGGGCGACCGCCACTCCGCCTGCGTCCTGGCCGCTTCGACGCCGATCACCGAGACCACGACGGACGTGCATTACTGCGTCTACTGGACGCTGGGCTGGCTCGGGCCGCTGAAGCCCTTCGCGCGCTGGATGACGCGGGACTTCCTGCGGCAGGACCAGGAGGTCGCGATCAAGCTCGGCGCCGCGGACGCGCCGTTCCCGCCGCCGCTGTTCGTGGGTGACGCCGATGCCCAGATACGCTGGTTCCTGCGGGTGAAGCGCGAATACCAGGCGAGCCGGGCCGAGCAGCGCCCCTTCGTCAACCCGCTGCGGGAGCAGGTCCTGCGCTGGCGGAGCTGAGCGGACCCGCGGCCCCACGCCGCTTCCGCCCACCCGCCCCGCCGCTTGCAATCGCGACCCTGCGAGGGCACATGACGGACCGGAATTGCCGGCCCAGGGGCCGGAGACAGCGTCGGGCGCGCGGGGCAGGGGTCCCGGGGCGCCCGCTGTGGTTTGGAGGCTCCCCGCATGGCCGGCTCGCTCGATCGCATCCGCAATATCGGCATCACCGCGCATATCGACGCGGGCAAGACCACCACGACCGAGCGCATCCTCTACTACACCGGCGTGTCGCACCGGATCGGTGAGGTGCACGACGGCAACACCACGACCGACTACATGGAGCAGGAGCGCGAGCGCGGCATCACGATCACCTCCGCCGCCGTCACCTGCGAGTGGAAGGACCACCGCATCAACATCATCGACACGCCCGGCCACATCGATTTCAACATCGAGGTGAACCGCAGCTTGCGCGTGCTCGACGGCGCGGTGTTCATCATCGAGGGCGTGGCCGGCGTGCAGCCGCAGTCGGAGACCAACTGGCGTCTCGCCGACCGCTACAACGTCCCGCGCATCATCTTCATCAACAAGCTCGACCGCACCGGCGCCGATTTCTTCCGCGCCTTCGCGAGCCTGAAGGAGAAGCTCGACATCATCGCGCTGCCCTTGCAGCTGCCGATCGGCGTCGAGGACAGTTTTGTGGGCGTGGTCGACCTTGTCGAGATGAAGGCGATCGTGTGGGAAGGCGGCGAACTCGGCGCCAAGTATCACGACGAGCCGATTCCGGACGCGCTGATGGAGCAGGCCCGCGAGTACCGGCAATTGCTGCTGGATACCGCCCTCTCGGTCGATGACGCGGCGATGGAGGAATATTTCGAAAAGGGCGATGTCGCGGTCGCGACGCTCAAGCGCTGCATCAAGGCCGGCACGATCAGCGGCGCCTTCCGTCCCGTGCTCTGCGGCACCGCCTTCAAGAACAAGGGCGTGCAGCCGCTGCTCGACAGCGTGCTCGACTACCTGCCGAGCCCGATCGACGTCCCCGGCATCAAGGTCGCGACCGAGGAGGGCGAGGACGAGCACGCCGAGCGCCGCATCATCCGGGCCGATCCCGCGGCACCCTTCGCCGGGCTCGCCTTCAAGATCATCAACGACAAGTACGGCGCGCTCACCTTCGTGCGCGTCTATGCCGGCACGTTGAAGTCGGGCGACATGGTGCTGAACACCACCCGCGAGCACCGCGAACGCATCGGCCGGATGTTCCAGATGCACGCCGACAAGCGCCAGGAGATCAAGGAGGTGGTGGCCGGCGACATCGCTGCCTTCGTGGGCCTGAAGGACACCGCGACCGGCGACACGCTGGCGTCCGAGAAGGACCCGGTGGTGCTTGAGCGGATGGCTTTCCCGGTTCCGGTGATCGACATCTCGGTCGAGCCGCGCACCAAGGAAGCGGTCGAGAAGATGACGCTCGGCCTGCAGAAGCTCGCCGGCGAGGACCCGAGCCTGCGACTGCGCACCGACCAGGAGAGCGGCCAGACCATCCTCTCCGGCATGGGCGAGCTGCATCTTGAAATCATCATCGACCGGCTGCGGCGGGAATACGGCGTGGAGGCCAACATCGGCGCGCCGCAGGTGGCGTACCGCGAGACCATCACGCGGCCGCACACCGAGACCTACACCCACAAGAAGCAGACCGGCGGCTCCGGCCAGTTCGCCGAGGTCAAGGTGCTGTTCGAGCCGATGGAACGGAACGGCGGCATCGTCTTCGAGAATGGCGTCGTCGGCGGCGCGATCCCCCGCGAATACATCCCCGCGGTCGAGAAGGGCATCCGCAACCAGGCCGAGACCGGCGTGCTCGCGGGTTTCCCGACGGTCGATTTCAAATACAAGCTGATCGACGGCAAGTACCACGACGTCGACAGCTCGGCGCTGGCCTTCGAGATCGCCGCCAAGGCGTGTTTCCGCGAAGGCATGAAGAAGGCGGCGCCGATCATCCTGGAGCCGATCATGGACGTCGAGGTGACGACGCCGCAGGACCACGTCGGCGACGTGGTCGGCGACATCAACCGCCGGCGGGGCATGATCCAGGCGCAGGAAAGCTCGGGCTCGACCGTGATCGTGCGCGCGCACGTCCCGCTGAAGGAGATGTTCGGCTACATCTCCGACCTGCGCAGCATGACCAAGGGCCGCGCGTCATTCACCATGCAGTTCCACCACTACGATCCTGTGCCGCGAAACATCGCCGACGAGATCATGGCGAAGAGCGCCTGATGCACACGGCGTCGCGTCTGCACTGGACGCGGGGCCGGGTTCTGGACGAGGGGACCGGCGCAGGCCGGACCCTCGAATGGGTGGGACGCGACGAGCAGGGACGACCGGTGGCGCGGGTCGTCCGCGTGCTCGGGCCAGTGCGGGGCGAGCGGCGGTCCTATCCCGCCGTGGCACTCGACGACGAGGCGCGAATCATCGAGCTGCGCCCGCTCCCCCCCGTGGGCGCGGACTGGCTCGCCTGCATCGGCGGCAAGGTGGTGGGCCGCGCCGCCCTCCCCTTGCAAGCGGTCCGCACCGTCGAGGCTGCGCTCGGATAATCCTGCCTCGGCCCCGGTCACCTCGTTTACGAAAAATAGAGGCCGATCCCGCATTCTTGCATTTGTCGCAGCGCGAACGCTGCCGGCGCAAAAACCTGCGCCTGACGTACAAACCGGCGGCCACCGCGGCCGCCCGTGCGGATGGACCTCATGTCGAACACCAGCGTTCCCTACGTTCCGCCCCTCGTCACCGCTCCGACATCCGCCAGCGTGGCGACCCAGGCCACGACCGCCCTGCCCGGCATCAGCATCCAGGACAGCTACGAGGCGGCCGCCGGCACGCCGATGACGGTCGTGCTCGGCGACCTCGCCGGACTGCTCAGCGTCTCCCGGGTCGCCGGATTGCAGGAGAGCGGCGTCGGCAGCATGAACGTCACGCTCACCGGCCCGCTCGGCGCGATCAACACTGCCCTCGGCAGCCTCGTTTATGACGAGCCGTTCGCGCGGATGCCGTTCGACTTCCTCAGCGTCGCCGCGACCGACGACCAAGGCGCGCAAGCGTATTCAGAGATTCAGGTCGGCCCAGGTGGTCAGGCCGGCTCGGTCCTGACCGGCAACGGCGGCCCGGTGGGCGTGCCTCTCGACCTTCCGGGCGCACCCGCGAACGCCATCCCCGGCCAGGTGCTCGGTGACAACGGCCAGAGCAGCTCCATCCAGGGCGGCGCCGGCAACGACACGATCATCGCCAGCAGCGGCAACGACACGATCTCGACCGGCA
>DATAYA010000023.1:0-7658 GCA_036272815.1 Acetobacteraceae bacterium | reverse complement strand
ATTATGGTCGACCCTTGCTCTGCTCCTTGTTCATTTCTCCTTGTATATCTTGGAGGAGATCGCGAACGTGCCAATCCACCCAAGCGTAGGGCCGTTGTTTAGCTGGAAGCACGGCGGTTGCGCTGGCGGACCACACCACGGTCCAGTTCGTGGGGGTGACCGACCTCAGCGCCGCATCGTTCGTCTGATACTAACCGCCCGAATAAATGACTCCTTGCACTGCCGTCGTCATGCTCGGCCCACGGGTCGGACAAGGCCGCCAGAGGACCGGCTCCGGCCGAGCATCCACGACTTCGTTCGATCCCGCCGAAAGAAAGTCGTGGATGGCCGGCCTTCGCCGGCCATGACGGGAACGACAAGTTACACATGACGGGAACGACAACCTTACACATGACGGAACGACAAGTGCATTAGGGCGCTTGGTATGAACGGGGGTCTGGGGCCTCAGGTCCCAGCGGGTCCAGGGCAGCGCCCTGGCCTTGGGTGCCCGCCAAGCTGTCCTCCGCATTCGTTCTGGCGCTGGAAAGCTCGGGGCTCCGCCTGTAGCGTCATCGGCACGCTTCCGAGTTCAGTCGGGAGCGGAGCGTCCCAGCGCCGGTGCATGTCCTGATGCCACAACGCAAAATGCCCGGCGCCATTGTCGGCAGCATCCTGATGCTCCTGTTATTCACCGCGCCGCGGGTCGATGCCCAAGGGACGGCGGCGCCGGGGTCCACCGCCGCCGAAGGGGAGTTTGCCGGCCTCGTGAACATCGGGAGCCGCCGGCTCTACCTCGAGTGCCGAGGCAAAGGCAGCCCGACGGTCGTCCTCGAAGCCGGCTATCGCAGTTCCGCCAGGGTCTGGACCGAAGACCTCGTCCGCCCCGCGGCGCCGCGGAGCATGGTGTTCGCCGGTGTGGCCGCATTCACCCGCGTCTGCGCCTATGATCGACCCGGGACCATCGCGCGTCTCAACGGCCACGTTCGCCCAAGCCGCAGCGATGCCGTGCCCCAGCCCCGGAATGCACCGGATGTCGTTTCCGACCTCCACTCACTCCTCCATACGGCCGGGGTCCCCGGCCCTTACGTGCTCGCCGGCCACTCGCTGGGCGGCCTCTTCGCCCGGCTCTATGCCAGCACCTACCCCGCCGAGGTCGTCGGGCTCGTCCTCGTTGACGCCTATTCTGAGAGGCTGGAGGCGCTCATGACGCCGGAGCAATGGCGGGCGCTCGTGCAGCTCAACGTGCGGTTCGGCTCGGACAAGGTGGAGACGATCCCGGGCTACGGCGATCTCGAGACGGTGGGATACGGCAAAAGCAATACCGTGGTGCGTCAGGCGGTGGCGACGACGCAACTCCACCCGATGCCGCTGGCAGTCCTCGCCCATGGGCGTCCGTTCCCCGTGGCGGAGAAGCTTGAGGGGTTTTCGTCCGATACGCTGGAGTCGGTTTTGCGTGCGGCGAATGAGAACCTCGCGACACTCGTCCCGAACGCGCGCCTCTTCGTCGCCACCGAGAGCGGCCACGACATCCATCAGGATCAACCGCAACTGGTGACCGAAGCCATCCGGCAGGTCGTCTCGGGCGTTCGCTATCCGGACACGTGGTATGACCTGACCTCTTGCTGCGCAAAATAGCCGCAGAGCGTCATTGCGGAACTCCTATGGTTCCTGCTTGACTTACCTCGGACGGAGGGTGGCTCGCGCCAACAATGACAATCACCCTGGCGATCCATCCGCTGATCGCCGGGGGCGTGTTTGTGTCCACGGCGGCGACCGATGCGGTCTATGTCATGTTCAACGCCGCGGTGTCGGGGCGCCGTCGCGTGGCGGCGGCGAACTGGAGCGGCATCTGGTACCTGCTCTCGGCCTTCGCGGTCATCAGCTACACCCAGAATGCCGCCTACGTGCTGTTCGCCGCCGCCGGCTCATGGCTCGGCGCCTTCATATCGATGACGTGGCTGCGGCGCGACCGCCCGTCCTGACACGTCCGCCCCGCTCCGGTATCCTCATCCGATGCCGGCACCGCCCTGCGCGAGCCGATTCGCGCGCCCCGACTGACCCGTGCCGCTCGACCCGATCGCGGCTACCCCGATCGCGAACAGGCGGGCGCGCGCCGCCGGGCTGCGCGATCGTGCGCTTTGGCTCATGGGCGGCTTCGGCTTCATCTCCGGCCTGCCGCTGTCGCTCTCCGGCTTCACGCTGCGGCAATGGCTCACCGAGGGCCACGTCTCGCTGGCGGCGATCGGGCTCACCGCCAATATCGGCATCGCCTATAGCCTAAAGTTCCTCTGGGCGCCGGCGCTCGACCACATCCGCCCGCCGGGATGGCTCGCGCGTCTCGGCCGGCGGCGCGGCTGGCTGCTGGCGATCCAGCCGCTGCTGGTGCTGGGCGCGATCTGGCTCGCCTTCTCCGACCCGCGGTTGGCCCCCCTGCCCTGCATCGCGGCGGCGGCCTCGGTCGCGTTCCTCTCGGCAAGCCAGGACATCGTCATCGACGCCTGGCGCATCGAGACCTTCCCCGAGCGTATGCAGGGGGCGGCGATGGCGGCCTATGTCTGGGGCTACCGGTTCGCGCTGCTGGTCTCCGGCGCGGGCGCCATCGGGCTGGCCGGGCCGCTCGGCTGGCACGGCTCGCTGCTGCTGATGGCCGCCCTGCTGGCCCTCGGGCCGCTGGTCAGCCTCGCCGCGGCCGAGCCCGCCGCCGAGCGCCTCGCGCACGAGCCGGTCGGGTGGCGGGCGCGGATGGGCAACGCGATCATCGCCCCGTTCCGCGACTTCTGGCGCCGGCCGGGTGCGGGGGAAATCCTCGCCTTCGTCGCCCTGTTCA
Source organism: Acetobacteraceae bacterium (assembly GCA_036272815.1). Lineage (GTDB taxonomy): Bacteria > Pseudomonadota > Alphaproteobacteria > Acetobacterales > Acetobacteraceae > DATAYA01. The sequence goes on along the minus strand of DATAYA010000023.1, from coordinate 4,852 downwards.
AGCTCGGCGAGGCGATGGCCGGCACGATGGCGCCGCCCTTCTATCACGCGATGGGCTTCAACCGGGCGGCGGTGGCGCTGGCGACCGGCGTGCCTTCGCTCGCCGCGAGCCTCGCCGGGGCGGCCACCGGCGGCGTTCTGGTGGCACGGCTCGGCGCCGGGCGGGCGCTGATCTGGACCGGCTTCGCGCAGACCGCGGCCATGCTGCTGTATCTGCTGCTCGCGGTCAGCCACGGCAATGTCGCGATCCTGCTCGCCAAGGTGCTGGTCGAGGCGTTCGCCGACTCGATGGCGGACGCGGCGTTCATCACGTTTCTCTCCGCACTGTGCTCGCCCGGCTACACCGCGACGCAATACGCGCTGCTGTCCTCGCTCGCGGCGCTCGCGTACCGGACGGTGGGCGGGCTCTCGGGGATTCTGGCGGCGCGGCTGGGCTGGGTCGATTTCTATGCCTTCACGGTGTTCGCGGCGTTGCCGGCGATGGCCTTGATGCTGCACATGCTGCGCCGGGTGCCGGAAGCGTCGCGATGATTCCGTCCCCGTGTTCCACAGCAATCCACAGGGGCACCCGCCTGCCGCCGCACCGGGCGCGGGCGTAGGGTCGGGCCGATGAACGACCTCGACACGCCGCTGCTCGGGCTCAGCCAACGCCTGCCGCCCTCCAACGCCGCCGCGGAGCAGGCGCTGCTCGGGGCGCTGCTGGCGAACAACAAGGCGTACGAGCGGGTCTCGGATTATCTCGCCGCCGAGCACTTCGCCGACCCGATCCACGGCCGCATCTTCGCCGCCATCGGCCGCCGGATCGAAGCCGGGCAGCTCGCCGACGCGGTGACGCTGAAGGCCGAGTTCGAGCATTCCGCGGCGCTGGAGGAGGTCGGCGGCACGGCCTATCTGGCGCAACTGCTCTCGGCGATGGTCGGCATCATCAACGCCGGCGAATACGGCCGCGCGATCCACGACGCCTGGCTGCGGCGCCAGCTCGTCGAGATCGGCGAGGTCGTGGTCAACCGCGCCTTCGGCGCCGAGCCGGAGCTGGACGGCCGCGCCCAGATCGAGGCCGCCGAGAGCGAGCTGTTCCGGCTGGCGACCGACGGCGGCGCCGAGGGCGGGTTCGTGACGTTCGAGCGGGCGCTGGCGCAGGCGATCGACAGCGCCGAGCGCGCCTTCCGCCGCGCCGGCCACGTCTCCGGCCTGTCGAGCGGGTTCCGCGACATCGACGCCAAGACCGGCGGGATGCACCCGTCCGATCTGCTGATCCTCGCCGGGCGGCCGGGCATGGGGAAGACCGCGCTCGCCACCAAGATCGGCTTCGGCGCGGCGCGCGCGCTCGCCGAGGAGGCGCGGACGCGCGATCCGGAGGCGCTGCCGCGCGGGGCGATCGCGATCTTCTCGCTGGAGATGAGTGCGGAGCAGCTCGCGACCCGATTGCTGGCCGAGCAAGCACGCATCTCCGGCGACCGCATCCGCCGCGGCGAGATCGGCCAGCGCGAGTTCGACCGCTTCGTGCAGGCAACGCGCGAGATCGGCACGCTCTCGATCCACATCGACGACACGCCGGCGATCACGCTCTCGGCGATGCGCACGCGATGCCGCAGGCTTGCCCGCACGCGGGGCCTGAGCCTGATCATCGTGGATTATCTGCAACTGATGCGGCCGGCGGCGGGCACCAAGCCGGACAACCGGGTTCTCGAAATCAGCCAGATCACGCAGGGGCTGAAGGCGCTGGCGAAGGAGCTGCGGGTGCCGGTGCTGGCGCTCTCGCAGCTCTCGCGGGCGGTCGAGAGCCGGGAGGACAAGCGGCCGCTGCTCTCGGATCTCCGGGAATCCGGCTCGATCGAGCAGGACGCGGACGCAGTGATGTTCGTCTATCGCGACGACTATTACCTGGCACAGCGGCAGCCGAAGCGGATCGCCTACGACACCGACGACAAGTTCCAGACCGCGCTGGCCAAGTGGCAGAGCGACATGGAGGCGGTGCACAACAAGGCGGAGCTGTTCATCGCCAAGCAGCGGCACGGGCCGACGGGCACGATCCCGCTGTTCTTCGAGGCGGAGTTCACGCGGTTCGCCGATCTGGATCTGGCGCATGGGGACTGAGTCCTCGGCCGTCGCATGCCTCGACATCGACCTCGACGCGATCGCCGCCAACTGGCACACGCTCGCCGCCCGCCATCCGTCCGGGCCGGTCGGCGGCGTGGTGAAGGCGGACGGCTACGGGCTGGGCGCAGCACAGGTCGCTTCCCGGCTCGCGCGCGAGGGCTGCCGGCATTTCTTCGTGGCCCATCCGGAGGAGGCGCTGCCGGTGCGCGCGGCGGTGCCGGCGGCGATGGTCGCGGTGCTCGGCGGGCTCTGGCCGGGCCGGGCCGCCGATTACGCCGCGCATGGGCTGCTGCCGGGGCTCGCTTCGCTCGTGGAGATCGACGAATGGAGCGCCGAGGCGCGGCGCCAGGGGCGGGCGCTGCCGGCGCTGCTGCATGTGGATACCGGGATGAACCGGCTCGGCCTGCCGCCGGGCGAGGTGGACGCGCTGGCGGACGACCCGGGGCGGCTGGCGGGAATAGAAATCCGCTACGTGATGACGCACCTGGTCGCGGCGGAGGTGCCGGACGACCCCGAGAACGCCGCCCAGGCGAGCCGCTTCGCCGCCGCCTGCGCCCGATTTCCGGCCGCCCCGCGCAGCCTTGCCAATTCGTCGGGCATCTTCCTCGGCCCCGGCTTTGCCTCCGACCTCGCCCGGCCCGGAGCGGCGCTCTACGGCATCAACCCGACGCCGGGCCGGGCGAACCCGATGCGGGGCGTGGTGCGGCTCTCGGCCCGCATCCTGCAAGTCCGAGACATCCCGGCCGGCGCCGGGGTCGGCTACAACCACGCCTGGCGCGCGGCGCGGCCGAGCCGGATCGCGACCGTCGCGGCGGGTTATGCCGACGGCTACCTGCGCGCGCTCTCCAACGCCGGGACCGCCTTCTTTGACGGCGCCCCGGCGCCGCTGGTAGGGCGTGTGTCCATGGACCTCACCACCTTCGACGTCACCGACCATCCGGCCGCACAGCCGGGCGCCTGGCTGGAGCTGATCGGCCCGCACAACACCCCCGACGCGCTCGGCGACCGCGCCGGCACCAACGGCTACGAAATCCTGACCTCGCTCGGCTCCCGCTTTTCCCGGCGCTATCGCGGCGGATAGGCCGGACCTCGTGGATCGGCTCCTGGACGCGCTGGCGGCGGTCGGCCGCGCGACGATCGCCGCCTGCGGCAGCACCGGGCGGCTGGCGCTGTTCGCGGCCGAGGGCGTGTCGCACCTGCTGCGGCCGCCCTGGTACGGCCGCAGCATCCGCCGCGCCTTCGTCGAGGTCGCCTATTTCAGCCTGCCGGTGGTGGCGCTGACGGCGATCTTCTCCGGCATGGTGATCGCGCTGCAATCCTATACGGGCTTCGCGCGGTTCAACGCGTCCGGCGCGGTCGCCAACATCGTCGTGCTCTCGGTGGTGCGCGAACTCGGGCCGGTGCTGGCCGGGCTGATGGTCGCCGGGCGCGTCGGCGCCGCGATGGCGGCCGAGCTTGGCACGATGCGGGTGACCGATCAGATCGACGCGCTCTCGACGCTTTCGACCAATCCGATGAAATACCTGGTGGCGCCGCGGCTGCTGGCCGGCACGGTGGCGCTGCCGCTGCTGGTCACGATCGCCGACATCATCGGCGTGATGGGCGGCTTCCTGATCGGCACGCTCAAGCTTGGCTTCAACCCGGTCGACTATCTGCACAGCACGTTCGACTTCATGCAGGCGATCGACGTGATCTCCGGGCTGGTGAAGGCCGCCGTGTTCGGCTTCATCGTGGCGCTGATGGGCTGCTACTACGGCTACCACTCGCGCGGCGGGGCGGAGGGCGTGGGCAGCGCCACGACCGGCGCGGTGGTCACCGCCTCGATCCTGATCCTCGCCTTCGACTACGGGCTGACGGAGCTTTTCTTCTCGCGATGAACGGCACGCCGAAAATCCGCGTGCGTGGCCTGTGCAAGAGCTTCGGCGACAAGCGGGTGCTCGACGGCATCGATCTCGACGTCGCGGCGGGCACCTCGATGGTGGTGATCGGCGCCTCGGGCACCGGCAAGTCGGTGCTGCTGAAGTGCATCCTCGGCTTGCTGACGCCGGATTCGGGGCTAATCGAGATCGACGGTGTCGACGTGCTGGCGCTCGACCGGCGCGGGCGCGAGCTTGTGCGCGCGGGGATCGGGATGCTGTTCCAGAACGGCGCGTTGTTCGACAGCCTGCCGGTCTGGGAGAACGTCGCCTTCGGGCTGCTGGCGCGGCGTCGCGCGAGCCGGGCGCAGGCGCGGGGGCGGGCGGCCGAGGTGCTGGCGCAGGTGGGTCTCGCGGCCAGCGTCGGCGAGTTGTGGCCGTCGGAACTCTCGGGGGGGATGCAGAAGCGCGTGGCGCTGGCGCGCGCGATCGCCGCCCAGCCGGACATTCTTTTTTTCGACGAGCCGACGACCGGGCTCGATCCGATCATGGGGGCCGTCATCGACGGGCTGATCGTCGATTGCGTCCGCCTGCTGGGCAGCACCGCGGTCGCGATCACGCACGACATGGCGAGTGCCAGGCGGATCGGCGACCGCGCCGCGATGCTGCACCAGGGCAGGATTGTCTGGGAGGGACCGGCGGCCGATCTGATGGACACCGGCAACCCGGTGGTGGATCAATTCACCCACGGGCGGCGCGAGGGTCCGATCCAGATGGAGCTGCGGCGATGAGTGCGACTGCGAGGCGGGAGCTGCCCGCGTTCATGGACGGCAAACCCGCTTGACCGCCCTCGCCCGCCGCGCGTGGCTGCCAGCCGCTTGCGACGACGTGATCGCG
>DATAYA010000022.1:0-13805 GCA_036272815.1 Acetobacteraceae bacterium | reverse complement strand
CATTTGGCCCTCGGCGACTTTGGCTGGACGGTCTCGGTGGTGCCGGCGCCGCCGCGGGTCCGGCCGCTGCGGCCCCGCGCCAACCCCGCCGGGCTGCTGCTGCCGGCGCTCGCACCCGGCCGCGTCGTCGTCATCGCCGATCCGCGTACCGGGCAGGACCTGCTGGTCGGCACGCTGCGCGCGGAGGGCGAGGCGCTGGCAGTCGCCCGGCGCACACCCGGCTTCACGCTGCGCGCGACCTGGCAGGGCGTGGTGGTCGCACCGATCGCCGACCGGCTCTCGCTCACGGCACTCAAGGATGGGTTCGAGCTGGCGGGCGCCGGGGCCGGGCTGCACCTCTCGGCGGCGCTTCCGGCGGTCGCGGACTCGGCGGCGGCGGCGCACCTGACCCGCAGCTTCGATCTGCCGCGGCTGCCGCGCGCCGCCCTGCTGCGTCAGTTGCAGGCCTGCACGCTTGCCGACGCGCAGGCGCCGCCGCTCGCGCGTACCGCCCCGCGGCTCGACTGCGCCCGCGCGCTGCTCGCCCTCGGCATGGGGGCGGAGGCGGAGGCGCTGCTGCACCTGGCCCGCGCGCAGGACGCGGCGCTGGCGCGCGACCGCGGTGTGGCGGCGCTGCAAGCGGTCGCGGCGCTGATGGCCGGGCGGCCGGAGGATGCCGCGGCGCTCGACGATCCACGGTTGCCGATGACGGACGAGATCGCCTTCTGGCGCGCGGTCCGGATCGCCGAGCGGCGTCCTGGGGCAGCGCAGGCGGCGACCGCCTTCGCCGCCACCGCGCCGCTCGCACTCGCCTACCCCGCCGCCCTGCGCCGGATGCTGCTGCCGCTCGCCGCCGAGACGATGGCGCTCGGCGGCGAACCCGATGCCGCGGCCTCCCTGCTCGGCGCGCGGCCGGCGGATGATCCGCGCCTCGCCTATGCGCACGGCCTGCTGCTCGCCCGCGCTGGCGACGATGCGGGAGCGTTGCGCATTTTTGACGCGCTCGCGCGGTCACGGGACCAGATGCTGGCAGCGCGCGGGGCGACCCGGGCGGTGCTGCTGCGCGCCAAGGCCGGGCAACTCGCGCCGGCGGCGGCGGCGGACGCGCTCGGGCCGCTCCTGGTCGAATGGCCGAGCGCCCGCGGCAAGCTGCGCGTGTGGCTTGCAATGGCACGGCTGCGGCAGGCGGCCGGAGAGTGGCCGGCGGCCTTCGCCGCCCTGCGCCGGGCGGATGCGCTCTATCCCGCCGAGCGCGCCCGCATCCGCGGGCGCATCGCCGCCGCCTTCGCGGCCCTGCTGCGGCCCGCGGTTGCGGAAGCGGTGCCGCCGCTCGCCTTCGCAGCCCTCGCCGAGGACAACGCGGCCCTGCTGCCCCCGGGGGCAGCATCCGGGCGGCTCCCCCGGCTGCTCGCCGACCGGCTGATCGCACTCGATCTCGGCGACCGTGCAGCACCGATCATTGCCCGGTTGATGGCCGCCGCGCATGGACCGGCGCGGGCCGGCCTCGGCGCCCGGCTCGCGGCGCTGCGGCTGCAGATGCACGACGCGGCGGGCGCGCTCGCGGCTCTCGACGCCTCGCGGTCGGACGGGCTCGCCCCGGCGCTCGCCGAGCGGCGCCGGCTGCTGCGTGCGCGAGGCCTCGCGGAGCGCGGCGACCGGGACGCGGCGGTGGCGCTGCTCGCCGGCATGGACAGCACGGCCGGCGACGATCTGCGTGCGCACCTGCTGGCGCAGGCCAAGGACTGGCCGGCGGCCGAGGCGGCGCTCCGCAGCGTGGTGGCCAGGACCGTCCCCGCGCACGGCCCGCTCGCAACGGAGCAGCGTTCGACATTGCTGCGGCTCGCGAGCGCCGCGGCGCAGGCAGGTGATGCGACGGAATTGGCGGAACTGCATGGCGAAACGGCCCGGATGGGGGATGGCCGGCTGGGCCGCCTGTTCCGCCTTCTCACCGCAGGGCCGGTGCAGACCGCGTCCGACCTGCCGCGCTCGGCCGCCGAGATCGCGCTTGCCCGCGCCGTCCCGGCCGACCTTGCGGCTATCGGGTCACACTGAAGGGCGTGCCCGCGCGAATGACCGCTTCTTCACCCAAGGCTCATGCGCCGGACGCGTCGTGCCGCCCAGTTTCGCTTGATGGTGACGCGCCAGCTCCTGGTCTGCCTCTGCCTCGCCGTCTCGGTCGCCACGCCGGGGCAGGTGCCGATCGCCATCACCACCGACAGCGCTGCCTATTGCGCGCAGCTCGCCCGACGTCTCTCGGCGCAGGCGGTGACGGTGCGGATGGCGGCAGAGTTGCAGGTGACGCGGCTCGGCGTGCAGGGGCGTGCGCTGTGCGCGGGCGGCGACGTGCGTGGCGGCATCCGGCGTTTGCGCGAGGCGCTGCTGCTGGCCGGCTCGGCCAGCCCCAGTCCGCGCAGTCCCGCGCCGGGCGGGCTGGCGTCTGCCGAGTGATTTCTGCCCGTTGATTTCTGCCCGATGGTTTCTCCCCGGCTCGCCTCTCCGGAGTTCACTTACCCCCGGCTCATTTCTCCGGCTCATTTCTCTCGGGCGAAGGTGACCACCAGCACGTCCCGGTGTGCCGGCAGCGCCGGGTCGAGCGGCACCACCGGCGTCACCCCGTGCAGCACGCGATGGTCGTCCACCCAGGCAGCATCCAGGGGCTCGGTGAGCGTGAAGCGGCCAAGCTCGGCGCCGGCGGTCTCGCCGCCTGCCGCGGTGCCCGCTGCGGCGCTGATCGAGGTGACGCCGCTGGCAATGTTCACCCGCCCGACCAGCAGCACCAGCACCCAGTCGACCCCATCGCGGTGCATCCCCTCCGGTGTCGGCTGGCCGGCCTCGCCGGTGCGCGCCTCGATGCGGAACTGGTGCGTCTCGACATGCCAGGCCGGCGGCACCGTCGCGGCCAGCGCATCGAACACGACCGTGCACGCGCGCAGCACCGCGTGCATCGCCGGCCCGTCGGCGACCGCCGGCAGCACGGGCGCGAACCAGCGCGCGATGCCGCCATTCAACGGGTTGTAGTCGCGGCTCTGGTAGTGCGGCTGGTGCGGCTTGCGCGTGATCGCCGTTCCCGACACCGCGAAGGCGGCATGGCGGCGTTTCCGGTAGCGGCCGCCATCGGCCATGTAGGTGTCGAGCCCGAGATCGTCCCAGCTCGCGGCGAACCGTGGCCAGGCGGCCAGCCCCTCCGGATCGAGCAGCGCGCGCGTGACCGGCGCCGCCGAGAACGCGAACCCCCGATCGCGGATCGCGGCCTCGATCGCCGACGCGGTCATGAGGGCGGCGCCTTTGCGGCCGGCTCTGCATCCCGCGCGCGGTCGTCCCGATGGGTGCGCTCGACGCGGACGATCTGGGTGGGCGGCGGCATCTCGATCCCCAGCTCCTGGAACCGGCGTTTCATGCGGCGGTTGAACTCGCGCTGCACGTTCCAACGGCCGGAATCGGTGCAGACCACTTGGCCGACGATGGTCGCCGAGACCGCGTCGACGCGATCGACACCCCAGAGCTGCAGATCGCTGCGGATCGCGCGGGAGAAGGCATCGTCGGCGCGCATGCCGGCGACGATCTCGCGCAGCACCTCGCTTACCCGGTCGGTGTCCTCGCGCGCGCTGATCGTCACGCTGACCGCCGCATTGCCGACCCCGCGGTTGGTGTTGGTGACCGAGGTGACCGAGCTGAACGGGATGAGGTGGACCGAGCCGTCGCCCGCGCGCAGCCGCAGTGTCCGGATCGAGAGGTTCTCGACCGATCCCGACAGTCCCGAGACGGTCACCCAGTCGCCCACCTGCATCGCGTTCTCCATCAGCAGGAACAGGCCGGTGATCAGATCCTGCACCAGCTTCTGCGAGCCGAACCCGATCGCGACACCGACGATGCCGGCGCCGGCCAGCAGAGGGGCGATGTTGACGCCGATCTCGCTCAGCGCGGTCAGCCCGATCACGACGACGATCACGATCAGCAGCGTCGTGCGCAGGATCGGCAGCAGCGTGCGCAGCCGCGCCGCCCGCACCGGCTGCTCCGACTCCGCCAGCAGCGCCACACGCTGCTCGAAGGAGGCGTTCGTCACCTCCCACACCGCGACCGCGATCGCGACCATGATGACGATCGTGCCGAGCGCGGAGGCGAGCCGGCCGCCCAGCGCGTTGCGGCCGAACCAGCTCAGCACGTCGAGGCCCCAGACCTGCAGGATCGCGAGCACGGTCAGCACCGAGATCACTCCGGTGACCGCCTGCCGCAGCAGCGGGTAATAGCGGTTTGCCCGCTTCTCGAGCCCGGGATGCCTGGCACGCACCTCGGGGCTGAAGCGGAAAGCGCGGTCGAGTGCGCCGAGTGCGACCATCGCCACGATCCGCGCCGCCACCAGCACCCCCGCGGCCAGCAGGAACAGATGCGTCAGGACGAAGAAGCCGTTGCTGACCTCAACCGCGTATACGATCCAGAGAGCGACGATGTAGAAGATCGCGATCCAGTGCCACGCCCGCGCAAGCCACCGCCGCCCGAGTGCGATCGTTCCCTTCGCGTCGGGCGCCGGGCGGATGCGGGCCGCCACCCGGGCCCGATAGCGCACCACGACGACCAGCAGCAGGATATGGTCGATGAGCGCCACCAGCTTGATCAGCGCGTCGTGGCCGCCACGGCTGAGTCCGAACTGCGAGAGCAGGTTCGCGGCCGCCGCACCTGCCGCCGCGATCACCACAAGTCGGCGCATCCAGATCACGATATCGGCGGCGCTGGCGTCCGAGACGTGCAGCAGCCGCAGCCGGGGATGCGCGGGCGCGACCAGCGCGCGCGTCGCGATCATCAACAGCCGCGCGATGGCATAGGCCTCGATCACCTCCGCCGCAGCGAGCCGCGTGTTGCCGACATCCGCCAGCGGTGTTGCCACCAGCCCGTAGCCTGCCAGCAAAAAGGCGCCGACTGGCAGCATCGCGAGCAGCAGCCGCGCCAGCACGAAGGGCAGGCGCCGCAGCGCCGTCCAGGCACCGCGCAGCCGCCGGTGCCGCTTCGATGCGGTCGCAAGGGGCGCGCTGGTGCCGGCGGACACGGGGTCCTGAGCTGGTGGTTCCGGGGTGTCGTTCTCGACCTCCTCCGGCTCGGCCCCGGCACCGGGCCTTATCGCGGTGTCCTTGCTGTTGGCCGCCGACGCATAGTCCGCGAGCCGCTGGCGTGGCCGGCGCAGTGCCCGCTCGACCCCGCGCTCAACCCCGAGCGCCACCACCAGGATCATGGCGGCCCGCCAGACGGTCTCGAAGATCAGGCCGCGCTCGGTCGGGTTGGTGCGGGCGAAATCGATCCAGTCAAGGATCGCGTGGTAACGGGTGATGACGCGCACGGTGGTGGCGAGCTGAGCCGCGCTGCTGCTGAAGAAGCGGCCGACCTCGGTCACCAACTGCACGCCGAGCCCGTTGGGTGCGACCTGAACTGCCGCCGGCTTGGCGCCGGCCTTCGGGACCGCTGCGGTCGCATGCGCCGGCGCGGCTCCACCGCCGGTGACCGGGGTTCCGGCGGCCTGGGCAGTGGCGGCCTGGGCGGTGGCGGCCTGGGCGGTGGCCGGAAGCGCCTTCAGCATCTCCTGGAGCGTCGTGGTGAACTGCGCCCGCTTGGCCGGGTCGTTCAGCACGGCGAGAAGCTGCTGTGCCTGGGCGGGCGTCAAAGCCTGCGCGGCGGAGGCGGTCGGGACTGCTGCCGTGGGGGCGGCGGCGCGGGCGGTGACGCTCGCGCTTCCGCTCAGCAAAGCGAGCAGCACGATGAGGATGAGGGGCCGCATGAAGCGTCGGTCCAACACCGGACCAAGCCGGCCTGTCAACCGCGCTCCCGTCAATGCAGGCGCCGGCCCGGCCAGCGCCTTTGCACGGCGGGCAGGAGGCGTATCTTGGCGGGATGAAGATATTCCTGACGATCCTGGTCGTGATCTTTATGTTGGCGACATTAGGCGTGCTGTTTGCCGGGATGTTCGGGCTGGTTCGCGGCGGCGGCGATCCGCGGCGATCGAACAGGCTGATGCGCTGGCGCATCGTCCTGCAAGGCGTGACCCTGCTGCTGTTCGCTCTGCTGCTGTCGCTCCTTCGGAGGTGATCGCGACGCTGGAGCACCCGGTTGAACCAGGCGCCGTGCCCGCGGTTTGACAGGCGATCGGTGGTTCTCCATTCTCCGCCGATTGCTGCACAAGCGAACACGGTAGTGTGCGCGCCGACCCAGCCCGCGCGGCACCCGATCAGGATATCGACCCGCCGCCATGAAGCTCCTCGTCCCCGTCAAGCGGGTGGTTGACTACAACGTCAAGGTCCGCGTCCGCGCCGATGGCAGCGGCGTCGAGACCGCCGGCGTCAAGATGTCGATGAACCCGTTCGACGAAATCGCGGTCGAGGAGGCGGTGCGGCTGCGCGAGCGCGGCGTCGCGACCGAGATCGTCGCGGTCTCGATGGGCGTCGCCCAGTGCGCCGAGACGATCCGCACGGCACTCGCGATGGGGGCCGACCGCGGCATCCTGGTCGAGACCGACGCCGATCTGCAACCGCTCGCGGTGGCCAAGCTTCTGGCCGCGATCGTCGGGCGCGAGCAGCCGCGTCTTGTCATCATGGGCAAGCAGGCGATCGACGACGACATGAACGCGACCGGGCAGATGCTCGCCGCCCTGCTCGGCTGGCCGCAGGGCACCTTCGCGAGCAAGGTCGCGGTCGAGGGAGAGGGCATCAGCGTCACGCGCGAGGTCGATGGCGGGTTGGAGACGGTGTCCCTCAACCTGCCCGCAGTCGTGACGACCGATTTGCGCCTCAATGAGCCGCGCTACGCCTCGCTGCCCAACATCATGAAAGCGCGCAAGAAGCCGATCGAGACGATGAAGCCGACCGATCTCGGCGTCGATCCCGCGCCTCGGCTGGCCCTGCTCAAGGTCTCGGAGCCGCCGCGCCGACAGGCGGGCAAGAAGGTCGGGTCGGTTGCCGAGTTGGTCACCAAGCTGCGCAGCGAAGCCAAGGTGATCGCATGACCGCGCTGGTCCTGATCGAGTTTGACGCCGCGACCGGTGCCGCAAAGCAGCCGTCGCGCAGTGCCGTTGCGGCGGCGTCGCAACTCGGCGGCGAGGTCCATGCATTGGTGGCGGGCGAAGCGATCGGCCGCGCCGTCGAGGCTGCGGCGAAGCTGCCCGGCATCGCTCGCGTGATCGTCGCCGACGCGCCGGACTTCGCCCACGCGCTGGCCGAGCCGGTCGCGGCCCTGCTGGTCGCGCTCGCCCCCGGCTACGACCACCTGCTGGCGGCGGCGACGGCGCTCGGCAAGAACGTCATGCCGCGGGCGGCGGCTTTGCTCGACGTGCAGCCGATCAGCGACATCTCGGCGATCGAGGGCCCGGATACCTTCGTCCGTCCGATCTATGCCGGCAATGCGCTGGCGACGGTGCGATCGTCCGATGCCAAGAAGGTCATCACCATCCGCGCGGCGAGCTTCGATCCGGTGGCCGAGACCGGCGGTGCAGCGCCCACCGAGGCAGCGCCCGTGGTCGCCGCGCCCGGCCTGTCGCGGTTCGTGTCGGCGGAGCTGTCCAAGAGCGAGCGGCCGGAGCTGACGGCGGCGCGCGTCGTGATCTCCGGCGGGCGCGGGATGCAGAGCGGCGACAATTTTTCGTTGCTGGAGCCGATCGCTGACCGGCTGGGAGCCGCGATCGGCGCCTCCCGCGCGGCGGTCGATGCCGGGTTCGTGCCGAACGACTACCAGGTCGGGCAGACCGGTAAGGTGGTGGCGCCCGACCTCTACATCGCCGTCGGGATCTCCGGTGCGATCCAGCATCTCGCGGGCATGAAGGACAGCAAGGTGATCGTCGCGATCAACAAGGACGAGGACGCGCCGATTTTCCAGGTCGCCGATTATGGGCTTGTCGCCGACCTGTTCACGGCCTTGCCCGAACTCAAAGCCGAGCTGGAGCGGGGCGCATGAACATCGACACCAATCCCGCCGCCGCGCCGCCGAAGGCGAAGGTCGAGACCCCGGCGATCAGGCGCGTCGGCGTCATCGGCGCCGGCCAGATGGGCAACGGCATCGCCCATGTCTGCGCGCTCGCTTCCCTGCCGGTCGTGCTGCTCGACGTGCGGCAGGAGGTGCTCGACCGGGCGCTCGGCACGATCGGGCACAACATGGACCGCCAGATCGGCCGGGGCGCGATCACCGAAGCGGCCAAGGCGGAGGCGCTCGCGCGCATCGTGCCCGCCATCGACAATGCGGCCTTCGGCGAATGCGATTTCGTGATCGAGGCGGCGACCGAGAAGGAGGAGGTCAAGCGCGCGATCTACAAGGCGCTGACCCCGCACCTCAAGCCGTCCTGCATTCTGGCCACCAACACCTCCTCGATCCCGATCACGCGGCTCGGCGCCGGCACCGACCGGCCCGAGAAGTTCATCGGCATGCATTTCATGAACCCGGTGCCGGTGATGCAGCTGGTCGAGGTGATCCGCGGCATCGCGACCGACGAGCCGACCTTCCAGGCGGTGCAGGCGCTGGCCGAGACGCTGCACAAGACCACTGCCGTTGCCGAGGATTTCCCGGCCTTCATCGTCAACCGCATCCTGGTGCCGATGATCAACGAGGCGGTCTATGCGCTCTATGAGGGCGTGGGCTCGATCACCGCGATCGACAATGCGATGCGGCTCGGTGCGAAGCATCCGATGGGACCGCTGGAGCTGGCCGATTTCATCGGGCTCGACACCTGCCTGTCGATCATGCAGGTGTTGTACGAGGGCCTCTCGGACAGCAAGTATCGTCCGTGCCCGCTGCTGATGAAATACGTCCAGGCCGGCTGGCTCGGCCGCAAGACCGGGCGCGGCTTCTACGATTACAGCGTGACCCCGCCGCGGCCGACCCGGTAATTGACGGAAGCCGGCGCCCGGCCTATCTCGGGCGCGCGCATCGGCGCGTGGGGCGGCGTAGCTCAGCGGTAGAGCAGGGGAATCATAATCCCTTGGTCGGTGGTTCAAATCCGCCCGCCGCTACCATCGTCCGGCGCGCACAAGCGACCACACCGGACCCCACGATGCCCCAAAGCGCGTTCCTGACCGAGGCCGCCGCGCGCGGCTTCGTCCACCAGTGCACCGATATGGACGCGCTCGACGCGGCGCTGCTGGCGGGTCCCGTCAGCGGCTATATCGGCTTCGACTGCACCGCCGACAGCCTGCATGTCGGCAGCCTCGTGCAGATCATGATTCTCCGGCTCCTGCAGCGGCACGGGCACCGGCCCGTCGTGCTGATGGGCGGCGGGACGACGCGGATCGGCGATCCGTCCGGGCGCGACGCCACGCGCCAGCTCCTGACCGACGCGCAGATCGCCGCCAACATGGCCGGCATACGCCGCTGCTTCACGCCGTTCCTGCGCTTCGGCGAGGGGGCGTCGGAGGCGATGATGGCGAACAACGCCGAGTGGCTCGACCGGCTCGGCTATATCGAGCTGCTGCGCGAGGTCGGGCCGCATTTCAGCGTCAACCGGATGCTGACCTTCGACAGCATCCGCCTGCGGCTCGAGCGGGAGCAGCCGCTCACCTTCCTCGAATTCAACTACATGATTTTGCAGAGCTACGATTTCCGCGAGTTGCACCGGCGGCACGGCGTCGCGTTGCAGATGGGTGGGTCCGACCAGTGGGGCAACATCGTCGCCGGCGCGGAGCTGGTGCGGCGCACCGACCAGGCGAGCGTGTTCGGGCTGACCACGCCACTGATCGCGACCGCGTCGGGCGCCAAGATGGGCAAGACGGCGCAAGGCGCGGTCTGGCTCACCGCCGACCGGGTCTCGCCCTATGATTACTGGCAGTTCTGGCGCAACACCGAGGACGGCGACGTGGGCCGCTTCCTGCGCCTGTTCACCGACCTCGACCTGGGCGAGATCGCGCGACTGGAGGCGCTGGGAGGGGCGGAGATCAACGCCGCGAAGAAGGTGCTCGCGACCGAGGCGGCCGCGCTGCTGCATGGGCGGGATGCGGCGGCCGGGGCGGAGGCGACTGCAAGCCGCACCTTCGAGGCGGGGCAGGCGGCCGAGACATTGCCCACGCATCGCGTGCCGGCGTCGGTGCTCGCGGCCGGCATCCCGGCGTTCCGTCTGTTCGCCGAGGCCGGGCTCGCCGCGAGCAACGCCGAAGGGCGGCGGCTGATCCGCGGCGGCGGGGCGCGGGTGAACGACGCGCCGGTCGCGGAGGAGGATGCCGTGGTCTCGTCGGCCGATCTGCGGGAGGGCGCGATCAAGATTTCGGCGGGGCGGAAGCGCGTGATGCTCGTGCGGCCGGAGTAGGCGGCGGCAGGATCGCTCCTCGAGCGGCCGCGGTCTCGCAAGCCTCAAGCGGCCTTGCAAGCAGGTGTCCGCCGCGCTATTTGCCTGTGGGATCACACACCGCTCGCAGATGGGGGGTGGCCTTCACGGGCCGCCTTTTTTGTTTTGGATCGCGCCACACACCCGCACGCCGCAACACTGGAAGACTGCCTCGCCGGCATGATCGCGCCGACGCTGGACCGCATGGGCTATGAGTTGGTCCGCATCGCTGTGCTCGGGCGCGAGCGGCCGACCGTGCAAATCATGGCCGAGCGCGCCGACGGCAGCGGGTTCAGCATCGAGGACTGCGAGCAGCTGAGTGTGGCGATCGGGGCAGTGCTCGACGTGAGCGACCCGATGCCGGCGACCTGGACGCTGGAAGTCAGTTCGCCGGGGATTGACCGGCCGCTGACCCGGCCGAAGGATTGGAACCGCTATGCCGGCCATCTCGCCCGCGTCGAGCTGGCCGCCCCCGTCGCCGGCCGCCGCCGCCTTGCCGGCACCGTGCTCGGCGCCGACGACGCGCACGCCCGCCTGCGGCTTGACGACGGCAGCGAGGCGGCACTGCCGCTGCCCGACATAAGGCGCGCGCGGCTCGTGCTGACCGAGGCGCTGATTGCCGCCGCCGCTCCGCAGAAGGCGCATTGATGGCCATATCAGACAAGATCCTTGCGAGGAGAGAGGACGTCATGGACACCGCCATCTCTCGACCCGAATTGCTGCTGGTCGCCGACGCCGTCGCGCGCGAGAAGTCGATCGAGCGCGAGGAAGTGCTGGAGGCGATGGAGCAGGCGATCCAGAAGGCCGGCCGCGCCAAGTACGGGCACGAGAAGGACATCCGCGCCACCATCGACCGCCGCACCGGCGACGTGCGCCTCTCGCGCTGGACCGAGGCGGTGGAGACGGTGGAGAACGAGGAGACCCAGATCCCCGTCCACATCGCCCGCAAGTTCAAGCCGGAGATCGCGGTCGGCGAGTTCCTCATCGACCCGCTGCCGCCGATCGACTTCAACCGCATCGCCGCCCAGACCGCCAAGCAGGTGATGGTGCAGCGCGTGCGCGAATACGAGCGCAAGCGGCAGTTCGACGAATACAAGGACCGCGTCGGCGAGATCATCAACGGCGTCGTCAAGCGCACCGAGTACGGCAACCTGATGGTCGACCTCGGCCGCGCCGAGGCGCTGCTGCGCCGCGACGAGCTGATCCCGCGCGAGAGTTTCCGCAATGGCGACCGGGTGCGCGCGTACATCTACGACGTGCGCGAGGAGCCGCGCGGGCCGCAGATATTCCTCTCGCGCACGCATCCGAGTTTCCTCGCCAAGCTGTTCGCGCAGGAAGTTCCGGAAATCTACGACGGGATTATTGAAATAAAGGCGGTGGCGCGCGATCCGGGCAGCCGCGCCAAGATGGCGGTGATCTCGCGCGACAGCTCGATCGATCCGGTCGGCGCCTGCGTCGGCATGCGCGGCTCGCGGGTGCAGGCGGTGGTGCAGGAGCTGCAAGGCGAGAAGATCGATATCATTCCATGGTCGCCGCAGGCCGCGACGTTCGTGGTGAACGCGCTGGCGCCGGCCGAGGTGACGAAGGTGGTGATGGACGAAGAGGCCGGGCGGGTCGAGGTCGTGGTGCCCGACGACCAGCTTTCGCTGGCGATCGGCAGGCGCGGGCAGAACGTGCGGCTGGGCAGCCAGCTCACCCGCTGGGACATCGACATCCTCACCGAGGCGGAGGAGAGCGAACGCCGGCAGGAGGAATTCCGCCGGCGCACCGGGCTGTTCGTCGAGGCGCTCGATGTCGATGATGTGATTGCGGGGTTGCTGGTGGCGGAGGGCTTCAACTCGGTGGAGGAGCTTGCCTTCACGCCGCCCGACGAACTCGCCGACATCGAGGGGTTCGACGAGAACGTCGCCGCCGAACTGATCCGCCGCGCCGAGGGCTGGCTGATCCGTCGCGACGAGGCGCTGGACGAACGCCGCCGCGCCCTCGGCGTCACCGACGAGCTGGCTGGGGTGGAAGGGCTGACGCCGGCAATGCTGGTGGCGCTCGGTGAGAAGGAGGTCCGGACCCTCGATGATCTGGGCGATCTCGCCTCCGACGAGCTGCGCGAGATCGTGGGCGCTGCGGCGATGGACGAGGAGACTGCCAACCAGATCATCATGGCGGCCCGTGCCCACTGGTTCGAGGGCGAGGAAGCGGCACCAGAGGCGACGGGTCCGGAAACCGGTCCGGCCGATCATGCGGCCGGCGAGTGGGCCGATGGGGAGGCTGATCACGACTGACGCGATTGCGGAAGCGTCGGCGGGAGCTGAGGACACGCCCGCAACTGACGAGCCCGATCCGGAGCCCGATCCCGAGACGGGGCCGCTGCGGCGCTGCATCGTGACCCGTGCGCGTGCACCCAAAGAGGTCATGATCCGCTTCGTGGTCGGTCCCGGCCGTGTGCTGGTGCCCGACTTGGCGGCAAGCCTGCCGGGGCGCGGACTGTGGTTGAGCGCGCGGGCCGATGTGCTAGAACGCGCCCGCGTCCGCGGGGTTTTTGCGAAGGCCGCGCGTGGTCCGGTGGTGGTGCCGCCTGACCTCGCTTCGATGTTGTGCGCAGGCCTTATCCAGCGGATCGCGGATCATCTCGGTTTCGCGCGGCGTGCGGGGCAGGCGGTGGCGGGGTTCGAGAAGGCCCGCGAGTGGCTGGTGCAGGATCGTGCCGCCTTGCTGGTGCAGGCGACCGACGGCAGTGCCGAGGAACGCGCGCGGCTGCGCGGTCACCGTGTCACGCCGGTGGTCGCACCGCTCGACGCCGCGGCGCTTGGCTTGGTGTTCGGGCGCGAGCGGGTGGTACATGTGGCGGTCGCCCCCGGGCGGCTGGCGCAGGTGATCGAGGATGAAGCGGGACGGCTGGCGGGGCTTGCCGACCAGCATGACAATGGTGCCGGCGGATCGGGTGCGGGTGCGCCGGGTGTCGACGGGATCGACCAACAGGCGGGTGCATGAGCGACAGCAACGATCAGGATCAGGGCAAGGGGCGCCTCTCGCTGCGGCCCACGGGCCGGCTCGAGCTGGGCCGGACCGTGGACGGCGGATCGGTGCGGCAGAGCTTTAGCCACGGCCGCTCCAAGGTGGTGCAGGTCGAGGTGCGCAAGAAGCGCGCGGCACCCGCTCCGGCGCCGGCGGCACCGCTGCCCGGGGGTCCGCAGGGCCGACCGGGAGCCTCGGGGGGCGGCCGCGTCGGGGCCGGCGGCAGGGCGCTGACTGCGACCGAGCTTGCCGCCCGCCAGCGCGCGCTGGTCGAGCAGCAGCGCGACACGGCGCGCCGGGAGTCCGAGCGCCGCGAGCAGGAAAAGATTTCCATCCTCTCCGCCGCCGGCAGCCCCGCGTCCGCGCCCCGGCGCCGCCGCGCCGCGCGCCCTTACCGCCGCCGAACTGGCCACCCGCCAGCGCGTGCTGGCCGAGCAGCAGCGCCTCGCCGCGCAGCGCGAGGCCGAGCGCCGCGAGCAGGAAAAGATTTCCATCCTCTCCGCCGCCGAGGAAGCCCGCCGCCGCGAGGAAG
>DATAYA010000021.1:0-15441 GCA_036272815.1 Acetobacteraceae bacterium | reverse complement strand
AGAGTGCCACCGATTTTTTCGGCTTGTTCGAGGGCGCCGTGTCATTCATGGCAAACTCCTTGCATGCCAGTCGCTCCAGGCTGAACCCGGTCTAGCCCCGCCTCGGCGGACCGGCAAGGCGGCGTCGAAACCGTTCGCGCGGCGGCACAACCATAGGTCGTAGTGAAACCAGGTCGCGCGTTCGGTATATTTCGCTTTGCGTGTTAGGCGAAAATACACGAGTGTCAGTGTCGGACACGTGCGTATTATACGCCGTCAACCGTCATCTCGCGCAAAAGGATGGCAACGCGGTCGCGTGTTCCCCGCGGGCCGCAAAATCACCAGGGAACGGAATGATGCTTTAACCTATTCTCAGGAGACTGACATGACGTTTCTCAACCGCGTGGCGAAACTGACGGCCCATGGCATCGGTGCCGGGATGCCGAACCCGGCCCTCGACCTGCCCGAGTGCGCGTCTGCCCGCTCTCTCGTCGCCGAGGACGAGCGGCCGGCCGCCGAGATCGCCGCCTGCTCCTACCCGGAACTCGAGACCTTCATCACCGAGGAGGATCGTGCGTTCTGGTGCTACATGAACCCGCGCCCGCGGCCGAGCTTCACGCCGCAACTGCTGCGTGATCTCGAGGCGATGCAGGACTGCATCGCCGGACTGTTCGACCGCGCCGCCGGCGGCGGCGGTGAGCGCCCGTTCGACTATTTCGTGCTCGGCAGCCGCAGCGCCGGCGTGTTCAACCTCGGCGGCGACCTCAACCTGTTCGTCGACAAAATCCGCGCCCGCGACGGAGCGACGCTGCGCCGGTACGGCTATGCCTGCGTCGAAGCCGGACACGCCAATTACCGCGGCTATGATAACGGCGTTATCACGATCGGGCTGATCCAGGGCGATGCGCTCGGCGGCGGCTTCGAATCGGCGCTGTCCTGCGACCTGCTGGTGGCCGAACGGCAGGCGAAGTTCGGATTGCCGGAGGTGCTGTTCAACCTGTTTCCGGGCATGGGTGCCTACAGCTTCCTCGCGCGCCGGATCGGAGCGGTGAAGGCGGAGGAGATGATCCTGGGTGGCCGCATGTACACCGCCGAGGAGATGCACGCACTCGGCGTCATCGACGTGCTGGCCGAGCCCGGTGACGGGCAGCGCGCGGTTTGCGACTACATCGCCGGCAACCGCGGCAAGCGCAACGCGCATTCGGCGGTCTACAAGGTGCGCCGGCGGGTGAACCCGGTCTCGTTGCAGGAGATGCGCGACGTGGTCGATCTCTGGGTCGACGCGGCGCTCGCGCTGGAGGAGACCGACCTGCGCAAGATGCTCCGCATCGCCACGGCCCAGGACCGGTTCCGCGCGCGGCAGTCTGCCGGCTCCGCGATCGCCGCCGAGTGAGCACCACCGAGTGAGCAGGATGCCCGAAGCGGGAATGCCCAGAACGGGCATGCCCGGCTTCGGGATCAGCGGGGTGCCGACGGCGGCTGCGGCTCAGCCGCCCTCGCCAGACCCGGCGCCAGACCCGGCGCGGCGCGCCCTGGCGGCACCAAGCAGCGCCTGAGCGGCGCGGTCGATTTCGGCCTCAAGCTGGCCGATGTGCTGCGATCCGGCCGCCGCGAGCTGCTCGGCGGAGATCGTCTGCCACGGGTCGCACAGGGCGGCGAGACGGGAGGCGCCGACATTGGCCGAGCCACTGCGCAGCGCATGGGCCTGCGCGCGGAACGCGGTCGCGTCGCGGGCGGCGGCGGACCTGCGAAGCTCCCCCAGCAGCGTTGCCGCATCGGAGAGGTACTCGCCGATCAGCTCGTCGAGAAAGTCATCGCCGCCGAGGGCGGCCAGGCTCGCCAGGGTCTCGGCATCGGCGGCCGGCGCCTGCACGGCGCGGAAGCGTGGGTGGGCGGCGATCGCCGTGACCGCCCTGTCGTGCGACGGCTCGGTCGCCGGCGTGGCCTCGCCGGCGACCGCGCTCGCGATCGCGGCCAGCAGGGCGGCGGGCTCGATCGGCTTGACCAGGCAGGCATCCATGCCGGCTTCCAGGCAGCGCCGCCGCGTTTGCGGCGTCGCATCCGCGGTGAGGCCCAGGATCGGCAGATGCCGTCCGCCGAGCGACGTCACTCGATAGAGCTTGGTCGCCTCGATGCCGCCCAGCTCGGGCATGTTCACGTCCAGGATGGCGAGGTCGACGGGCTCCTCGGCGAGGATGTCGAGCGCCCGTTCCCCGTCATCGGCCAGCAGCACGCGGTGGCCCGCACGTTCCAGGATCTTGCTCACCACCTTCTGGTTGGTGTGGTTGTCGTCGGCGACGAGCACCAGGAGTGGGCGCGAGGCTGCGGCCGGAGCGCTCGCCACGGCCGCTTCCGGCGCGGCCACGGATGCCGCGGCGACCGCCGGCAGCGCCAGCGGTGCGCCCGGTGCATCCTGCGCTGCGTCGCGGACCGCGTCGCAGATGCGCAGCGCCGCATCGAGGGCCGCGTCGTCCACCGGAACGGCGAGGATGGTCGCAACCGTCCGGCGCACCGCCTCCGGGGGCAGGCCCTCGGGCGGCGCGTCGCGCAGTTCCAGGAGCCCGAGCGCATCGCGGTCCCGCAAAGCCTCGAAGCTGTGCTGCCGCGCGCCGGGGCCGCGCGCGAAGGCGAGCAGGCACGCATCCTCCATGCCGCCGGACCGCGACGCATCGACCAGCTCGACCGTGGCGCCGCGATCGACGAGCCGCCCGAGCAGCGGCGCCGCCAACTCGCGCTGGCGGCCGAGGAAGAAGCAGCGTGTACCGGCCAGCGTGACGGAAGCGGGCTCGTCCGCCGTCGCGGCGCGGGCCAGCGGCAGCGTGAACCAGAACGTGCTGCCGGCCCCCGCCGCGCTGTCGAGCCCGATCTGCCCGCCCAGCATTTGCACCAGCTTGCGGGTGATCGCGAGCCCGAGCCCGGTGCCACCGAAGCGGCGGACGATGGTCTCGTCGGCCTGGGTGAAGCTCTCGAAGATGCGGCCGCGCGCCTCCTCGGCGATGCCGATGCCGGTATCAGAGACCTCGAAGCGGAACTGCACCGCCCCTGTCTCGTCCGTCGTCCCGTCAACCGCGATGGTGACGCCGCCGGTCGCGGTGAACTTGACCGCGTTGCTGGCCAGGTTGAGCAGGATCTCCTGCAGCCGCCGCATCTCGCCGTGGACGCGCAGCGGCGTCCGCGCCGTGATATGCACGTGCAGCCGCAGGCCCTTGGCGGCGGCCTGCGGCAGCAGCATCCGGCGCAGCTCGCCAAGCAGGCGGGCGAGGTCGAAATCGAGCTTCACCCCCGCCGGCATCCGCCCCGCCTCGATCCGCGAGAGGTCGAGGATGTTGTCGATCAGGCCGAGCAGGCTGCGCGCCGAGGCCATGATCGTCTGGCTCATGTCGCGCTGCTCGGCGTCGAGTTCGCTGCTGTCGAGCAGCGCACCCATGCCGATGATCGCATTCAGCGGCGTGCGCAGCTCGTGGCTGACGCCGGCGAGGAACATCGATTTCGCCTGGTTCGCCTCCTCGGCCTGCCGCCGCGCCTGCGACAGCCGCCAGATCAGTGCCAGCGCATACAAAGGCAGGATCAGCATGCCGAGCAGGAGCCCGGCGGAGAGCGCGGGCTGGCTCGCCCAGAACGGCGTTATCACGATCACGAGCAGGAATGCCGCGACGGAGGCGAACATGGTGGCGATCAGGAACCGGCCGCCGAAGCGGAAGCCGTTGCCGAAGATCACCCAGAGATAGCCGGGATAGAGCCAGGCACCGCTGGCGCCGCCGACGTGCAATTCGAAGGAAACGGCGCCGATATCGATGCTGAACGCGAGCACCCGCCGCATGCGGGAGGCCGCCGGGCCGAGCGTCATGTGCAGCAGCAGCACGACCCCGATCCCGAGATAGAGCAGCGGCGCCGCGACGTGCAGTTGCGGGTCGAGCCAGCCATCCGATGCGACGGAGACATTGAAGATGAGCACGATCACGCCCGCGACCGCGCGGTTGATCGCCATCTCGTGCTCGCGGCTGTCGGGCAGGTGGAACCCGCGGCGTCGCAGCGCGCCCTGCAACCGCGCGACTGCGCGCCTCATGGGGAAACTGGCGTCATGCCGCTACTCGCCGTCGGTGCGGGCCCGCAGCGCGGCCCGGCCGGCGGCACGCTCGATGATGAACCGCTCGAACTCCGCGGCGGCGATCGGGCGGCTATGATAGTAGCCCTGCACGGAGTCGCATCCCTCCTGCCGCAGCCATTCGACCTGGGCGGAAGTCTCCACGCCCTCGGCCAGGACTTCCAGCCCGAGTGCGCGCGCGAGGCCGATGATGGCGCGCACGATCGCGATATTGTTCGATCCCGGACTGAGATCGGAGATGAACGTCCGGTCGATCTTCAGGCGGTCCACGGGCAGCCGGCGCAGCCGCGTCAGCGACGAGTAGCCGGTGCCGAAATCATCGACCGAGAGCCGGACGCCGCGCCGGTGCAGCTCGCGCAGGCCCTCGACGGCGGCGTCGGCGTGCTCGACCAGGATGCTCTCGGTCAGCTCCAGCTCCAGCAGGTCGGGCGGCAGGCCGGTGCTCTCCAGCACCTCGGTCACCACGTCGCAGATGTTCTGCCGCTGGAATTGCAGCGGCGAGAGGTTCACCGAGACCCGCACCGGCGGCATCGCGCTGCTCAGCCAGCAGACCGCCTGCCGGCAGGCCTCGTGCAGCACCCATTCGTTGGCTGCAAGGATCAGCCCGGTATCCTCGGCGACGGGGAGGAAGGCGGACGGCCCGACCGCGCCCCAGCCCGGCCGATGCCAGCGCAGCAGCGCCTCGGCGCCGATCACCTCGCCGCTGCGCAGATCGATCTGCGGCTGATAGAACAGCGCGAATTCCTGCCGCGAGAGAGCGCGACGCAGCGCGGTCTGCAGCAGCGCCTTCTCCTTGGCGTGGGAGAGCATGTCGCCGGCGAAGAACTCGCAGCCGTTGCGGCCGCCGAGCTTGACCCGGTACATCGCGAGGTCGGCGTTCTGCAGCAGCTCGTCGGGGCTGCGGCCATCCTTCGGATGCATCGTGATGCCGATGCTCGCCCCCATGCTCAGCTCGCGGCCGTCCACCAAGAACGGCTGCTCCAGGCTTCCGATGATGCACTCGGCCAGCAGCTTGGCGTCGTCCGGGCTCTGCGCCTCGGTCTGCAGCACCGCGAACTCGTCGCCGCCGAGGCGGGCGACGACGTTGCCGCCGTCCACGATGTGCTTGAGCCGCTCCGCGATCGCGCGCAGCAACTGGTCGCCGAGATGGTGGCCGTAGGCGTCGTTGACGCCCTTGAAGCGGTCGAGGTCGATGAAATGCAGCGCGAAGACGCGGTCGCCGCGCCGCCCGCGCGCCAGTTCGTGCTGCAGCCGGTTGACCAGGTAGGCGCGGTTCGGCAGCCCGGTCAGGTGGTCGTGGTTGGCGAGGAACAGCAGCCGCGTCTCGGCCCGCTTGCGCTCGGTGATGTCGAGCGAGGTGGTCAGCACGCCGGAGACGTGGCCCTCCGCGTCGCGCAGCGGCGACTTGGTGGTCTCGAAGATGAGCCGGTTGCCGGAGCGGTCGAGCACCTCCTCCTCGAAGCTCGGCAGCGCCTGGCCGGATTCGAGCACGATCCGGTCGAGCTCGCGGCCCTGCACCGCCCGCACATCCTCCGGCGCCGACACGCCCTCCTCCGACCCCGCGCATTTCGGGCCCGCGCCGCCCGATCCGGCGTTTTCCGGTCCGGCGTTGTCCGGTGCGGCGCTGGCGTCGCGCCCCGACAGCGCCGTCTGGTGCGCGTTCATGAAGATGCAGCGCCCGTCGCGGTCGGTGGCGCTGATCAGCGCCGGCACGGTGTCGATCACCTGTGCCAACTGCTCGCGGCTGTTGCGCAGCGCCTGCTCATGGGTGCGCTCGCTCTCCTTGAGCTGGTCCTCGAGCGCGATCGCGCGGCGGCGGATGATCTTCTGCTGCCAGCTCAGCTTCAGCAGGTTGCGCGCCCGGGTCTGGAACTCCGCGTGGTCGACCGGGCTGTGCAGGAAGTCGGTGGCGCCGGCGCGCAGCGCATCGAGGCGGAAGCTGCGGTCGTGATAGGCGGTCAGCACCATCACCGGCACGTCGACCGCGACCGGCAGCTCGCGCAGCCGGCGCACGAACTCGCCGCCGTTCATCTCCGGCATCTTGTAGTCGGTGACCACGAGGTCGACCGGGTTCTCGGCGAGCCAGACCAGCGCCTCGGAGGCCACCGCGAAGGTGTCCACCACGAGCCCAGGCTGGATCGCCCCTGCCAGCTTGGCGAGAATGGTGCGGTTCGTGACCCGATCGTCGACAATCACGACCCGCGAGATGACCCGCGGCATGGAATGCACCACCTGCGCCGAACGCCTTCGCGGCTTAGGCCTGATCACGTCCCATCCTGGGTGTGGCGTCACGCCAACGGGATCTGCCGAGCGTCGCCCTTTCGGACCTCAGGCATACTAGACTATTCTCCTGAAGATGCAATGACCGTGTTCCCTGCAACCGCCAGCTATCCCACCGGAGACCGCCGCCGGGACACCGATCTCGCGTTCTTGACACATTTCGCGCGCGCCGGTAGCAAGCCGCTGCCTTCCGGCAAGGCTCCTTGCCCGGAGCGGACATGAGCAAGAGCGAGGACGACGGCAAGGGGTCCGTCAAGGACGGAGGATCGTTCGACAACCGGTTGCGCGCGGCCCGCGCCCGCCAGGGGCTGGACGCCCCGCCACCCGGCACCGGGGACCGGTTCGACCCGCTGAGCGGGTCCGCCTGGTCGATCGGCCTGCGCGTGGGGGTGGAGCTTGTCTCGGCGCTGGCGTTGGGGGTGGCGATCGGCTGGGCGCTGGATCGCTGGCTCGGCACCGGGCCGATCCTGCTGGCGGTGTTCGTGATGCTGGGGGGCGCGGCGGGCGTTCTCAACGTCTGGCGGCTGTTTGCGCCACGCGGCCAAGGGAGCCGCGGCGGGGGAAGCGGTGGCGGGCGGTTCGGGACTTGATGCGGGCGGCGGCATGGGCCGCGCCCGCGGTTCGGGGGACGGGGTAGAGTGGCGGCAACGCATACGATCGACGCGCTGAGCCAGTTCCGGCTGCACACGGTGTTCGGCGCGGCCGGCGCATCCGTCGATTTCACGCAGTCGAACCTGATGATGCTGATCTCGGCCGCGGTCATCCTGCTCGGACTCGTCTGGGCGGTGAGCGGGCGGGCGCGGGTGCCGGGCCGGGCGCAGGCGGCGGCGGAGATGGCCTACGAAGGCGTCCTGGCCATGTGCGTCGACACGATGGGGCCGGAGGGACGAAAGTTCTTCCCGTTCGTCTTCGCCCTCTTCGCCTTCATCCTGCTCGGCAACCTGATCGGCGTCTGGCCCTACGCCTTCACCTTCACCAGCCACATCGCCGTCACCGGCTTCATGACGCTGTTCGTCGTGGTGATGGTCACGGTCGTGGGTATCGCGATCCACGGCTTCCACTTCTTCAGCTATTTCTTCCCCGAGGGCGCGCCGGTGGCGCTGGCGCCGCTGCTGGTGCCGATCGAGATCATGACCTACCTGTCGCGGCTGATCTCGCTGTCCGTGCGACTGTTCGCCAACATGGTTGCCGGCCACGTGCTGCTCGAGGTGTTCGCCGCCTTCGTGGTGATGCTGGGCGCGGCGGGCATCCTCGGCTGGCTGCCGGCGGCGGCCGCCCTCGGCATCAACGTGCTCCTGATCGGCTTCGAGATCCTGGTCGCGGTGCTGCAGGCCTACGTGTTCGCGATCCTGACCTGCATCTACCTGCACGACGCCATCCACCTGCACTGATACGCCTCCACCCTTCCTCCCGCTTCGCTCCGGCCGCAACCGGCGGGGCATCCGACGCACAGAAAGGACCACCCTCGATGGATCTCGCCTCCGCGAAGCAGATTGGTGCGGGTCTCGCCGTGATAGCGCTGGCCGGCGTCGGCGCCGGTATCGGGCAGATCTTCGCCGCCCTGGTCAACAGCGTCGCCCGCAACCCCGCCGCCCGCGAGCGCGTCTTCGGCCTCGCCATCCTGGGCTTCGCGCTGACCGAGGCGGTGGCCCTCTACGCGCTGCTGATCGCCTTCCTGATCCTGTTCACCTGATCGGGCCTCCCGTGGCGCGTGCGATGCGCAAGCTGCTGGTCCTGCTGATCGCGACGGTGCCTTCGCTGGCGCTGGCGGCCGGCCCCGGCGCGGTGCCGGCGACCAAGGCCGCGTCCCCGCCCGGCGGCGGCGGGATGCCGCAGCTCAATTTCAGCAACCCGCTGACCCTGAGCCAGGTCGTGTGGCTCGTCGTCATCTTCGCCGTGCTCTACGTCCTGCTGAAGCGCTGGGCGCTGCCACGGGTGGCAAGCGTGGTCGAGGAGCGTGCCGCGTCGATCAAGGCCGACCTCGAGGCGGCGCATCAGGCCAAGACCGAGGCCGACGGCGCGGTCCGCGAGATCACCCGCGCCACCCGCGAGGCGCACGCCGCCGCCCAGGCACGCATCGCCGAGGCGGTCGGCCGCGCCAAGGCGGAAGCCGCCGAACAGGCGCGCGTCGCGGGCGAGCGCCTCGAGGCCCAGCTCGCCGAGGCCGAGATGCGGATCGGGCAGGCGCGCGCCGCCGCGATGGGCGCGCTGCGCGAC
Organism: Acetobacteraceae bacterium; assembly: GCA_036272815.1. Lineage (GTDB taxonomy): Bacteria > Pseudomonadota > Alphaproteobacteria > Acetobacterales > Acetobacteraceae > DATAYA01. Next base: position 6,860 of record DATAYA010000021.1, on the reverse strand, counting down.
GTCGCCCGCGACACGACGAACGCCATCGTCACCCGGCTGATCGGCCGTGCCCCGGCCGCCGCCGCCGTCGAGGCCGCGGTCGGCGGGGCGATGGGCGATGCGGGAAGGCCAGGGGCGTCGCCCCTGGACCCCAGCAAAGGCGGAGCCTTTGCAATCCCTACATAAGAACGGGGTGCGGGGCCGAGTCCTGGCCTGCCCCCTGCCTGCCTGAGGAGCGATCCCGTGTCCGAGATCACCGAGCCGCGCTTCTGGGTCGCCGTCGCCTTCATCCTGTTCTTCGTCATCTTCGGCCGCCGGCTCTGGTCGGTGATCGCGGGCATGCTCGACGCCCGCGCCGCCTCCGTCCGCCGCGAACTGGAAGAGGCCGCACGCCTGCGCCAGGAGGCCGAGGCGATGCTGCGCGACGCCGCCGCCCGCCGCGACGCCGCGATCCGCGACGCCGACGCGCTGCTGGTCTCCGCGCAGTCCGAGGCCACGCGCGTCGCCGAAGCCGCCCGCGCCGACGCCGAGGCCGCCGCACGCCGCCGCGAGCAGATGGCGCTCGACCGCATCGCCGCCGCCGAGAAGGCCGCCGTCACCGAGGTCCGCACCGCCGCCGCCGACATCGCCACCCGCGCCGCGGAGCGCGTGATCGCCACCGAGCTTTCGCCCGCCGACGACGCGGCGCTCGTGGACCACGCAATCGGCGGCCTGACCGATGCGCTTGCCGCGCGGCGGGCGGCGTAGGCGCTACCAATCAAGCCGGGCCGGACGCCATCCCCTTTTCGGCCAGCTCCTTCCTGGCGCGCTCGTTCTTGGTCAGATGCGTGAGGCCCATGCCGCGCAGGACGTTCGGTGCCTTGGTGAACTGGATGTTGTCGTAGCCGACAATCTCGATCCGGTTGCCCCACGGGTCGCGGAAGTCGAGGAACGGGCCGTCGAGCAGGGTCACGCCGGCGGCCTCCAGCGCGCTGCGGGCGGCTTCCTTGTCGTCGACCACGAGGCCGAAATGGCGGCCGTCATCCGCCGGCTGCCGGCGCCCCTTCTGGAGGGCGATGAACTGGTCGCCCAGATCGATGAAAGCCATGGTGGCACTTTTGCCGCGCAACTCGAAATCCAGGAAGCGCCCGTAGAACGCCAGCGCCTCCTCGATGTCCCCGACCTCCAGCGCCACATGGTTGAAGCCCACGGCGCGCGCCTTTCCGGATTCAGGCATCACACACCCCTGTCCCGATCGAGCGTCAGGTGGGGAGAGGCATCTCGTGGCGCAATCGCATCCAGCAATCGACCGCCGCCTGAGGCTGGAATTCCACGGCGGCCGCATCACCTCCGACGCCGGGCTGCTCGCGTATCGCGAGCTCGACGACGCCCTTGGCCTGATCGATCTGGCCGGTGGGGTTCTGTCCGACGGTCGCCGAGGCAAGAATACGGGGCGCTTGCTGACAGGGTTGTTTCGTCAATCCGTGTTTGGCCGCCTCGCCGGCTATGAGGACGTGAACGATGCTGATCGTCTGGCACATGATCCGGCGATGCGTGCCATCGTGGATCGCGGTGGTCTCGATCGTGCCGCGGCATCACCCAGCCAGATGGGCCGCTTCGAGACCGCATGGCTGACCAGCGAGGCCACCCTTACAACCCTGGCCGATCTCTCTGGCGCCTCGATCGACCGGGTGCACGCTCGCCGGCCGCAGACCGCCATCGTGCTCGACATGGACAGCAGCGTGAGCGAGATGCACGGTGCGCAGGAAGGCTCCGCCTACAACGGCCACTTCGCCTTTATGTGCTTTCATCCGCTGTTCGTGTTCAACCAGTTCGGCGATCTGGAACGGTGTGCGCTGCGGCCGGGGAACGTGCATAGCGCCGATGGCTGGAAAGACGTGCTCGAACCGGTGATTGCACGTTACCGGAACAAGATGAAGCGCCGCTACTTCCGAGGTGACGCCGCCTTCGCCAACCCGGAGGTCTACGAATTGCTGGAGGCCGAGGGCTAAAAATACACGATCCTGTTGCCGGCCAACTCGGTCCTACAGGAACGCATCGGCTGGCTGCTGAAGCGTTCGGTGGGCCGCCCGCCACACGAGGTGCGCCGTTACCATGCCAGTTTCAGCCACCAAGCTGGTTCGTGGACCAAGGCGCGCCGGGTCGTGGCGAAGGTGGAGTGGCATCCTGGCGAACTCTATCCGCGTGTTGGGTTCATCGTGACCAACATGAGCCGCCCGGCCGAGCGGGTGGTGATGTTCTACAACCGTCGCGGCACCGCTGAGCAGCACATCAAGGAAGGCAACAACGCCGTCACCTGGACGCGGCTATCCTGCCACAGCTTCAAGGCGAACACCGTGCGGCTGCAATTGCATGCATTGGCCTACAACCTCGCCAACTTCCTGCGCACCCTGGCGCTTCCGCCGCAGGTGGCGCAGTGGTCGATGACCACGCTGCGCGACAGGCTGGTGAAGATCGGCGCCAGGATCGTCCGCCACGGCCGTTCCGTTGTCTTCCAAATGGCCGCGGTGATGGTGCCGCGTGGACTGTTTCAGAGCATCCTGGGCGCCATCGCGGCGCTCCGGCCGTTGCCACCTGTCCGATGCTGAGGATGGGCGTCTTTCCCGGCCTATCCGGCTGGCGGCTGGAGACGTGCGCCCCGAAAAAAGCCAGCGAGTCGGTGTGGACGGCGAGGCGGCGCCGATCGAGGCGTTCGGAGGGCTCGGGCAACCCTTCGGCCGATTGCACAGTTGAAAATCGTACCCTCCCGGCTCTTATCTCCCTCGGAATGGGCGGAGAGGCCGCCATCCGGGGAATGTCAGCTAAGGAGGACAAATGGCATTGTTAGAAGGAAAGGTAGCTCTTGTGACCGGGGGCAGCTATGGAATCGGCCTTGCAGCGGCGCAAGCTTTTGCAGAAGAGGGCGCGGTGGTCTACATCACAGGACGTGACGAGGGTCGCTTGAACGCGGCCGCGAAAGGCGTCGGTACAAAAGCCCACGCGATCAAAGCTGACTCTTCGAAGATCACCGATCTCGACCGAGTCGCGCAGACGATTAGCGACGGAGGGCACAGGCTGGATGTCCTGTTCGCGAATGCCGGCGGCGGCGATGTCACGACGCCTCTCGTTATGGAAACGGAAGAACATTTCGACTCTACATTCGATCTGAACGTAAAAGGCACATTCTTCACGGTGCAGAAGATGCTTCCGCTGCTAAACGACGACAGCTCCGTCATCCTAAACGCGTCCGCATTCAACATGAAGGGCATTCCAGGTGCGAGCACCTACTGTGCGTCCAAGGCAGCCATTCGCTCCTTCGCCCGTACGTGGGCCAATGAACTCAAGGACAGGAAGATCCGAGTCAACTCACTTTCGCCAGGATCAACTCTTGATACCGGGACACTTGAGGGAGTTTCGGATGAAATCAAGCAATACGTCGTCGGGATGATTCCCTTGGGACGCATGGGGCTGTCAAAGGAGATCGCATCAGCAGCCCTCTTTCTGGCTTCGGAACAATCGGCGTTCATGACGGGATCAGACCTCGTCATCGACGGAGGAATGAGCCAGGTTTAGCACCCCGACCACAATAATCCGCAGTCGCTCGAACCTTGCATCTCTTTAAAGGAACACTCCCAAGTCTGAGGTTGAAGTAGTTGTCGCTGACTTCTCTGCCTGAGGCACTTCATGCTTCCAACCGTAGACGCACATCTACAGCTTGCTGCTGTCATTCTTGCGGAAGAGTTTGAATTTCACCTGTCCCTGCCGAGTATGCAATACGGACGTATTGACTATCGAGACCGCCGAGCCACGAAAATGATGCGATATGCCCAACTGTCTGCGCGGGTCGGTGGAGCGGAGTAATCTTTAAGCAGCGCAAGATGCGTGCGCGTTCCATTGTAGGAGGCGCTGTATTCGACCAACAGATGGCGAAGGTGCCATAACTGCCGTAACTGGAGTTGTGCTCCCGAGCTATGCGTTCGTAGCATGGAACGGACAACTCGCGTAACAACAGTTGTGCTCTAATCCCGCGTCTGGCCATGGTCTAAGTGGAATGCCGGCATCTCGATGGAGACCGGCTTTCGTCGGTGGGGAATGCCGTTTCATCTCACTCCGCCGCCTGCGCGTACGCCTCCAGCGGCGCACAGGTGCAGACGAGATTGCGGTCGCCATAGACGTTGTCCACCCGCTTCACCGGCGGCCAGTATTTCCGCCCCGCCACCCACGGCAGCGGAAACGCCGCCTGTGACCGCGGATAGGGGTGGGTCCAGGCATCGCCCGTCACCTCCGCCGCGGTGTGCGGCGCTCCCTTCAGCGGATTGTCGGTGCGATCCAGCTCCCCCGCCGCGATCGCCGCGATCTCGGCGCGGATCGCGATCATCGCCTCGCAGAACCGGTCCAGCTCGGCGCGGCTCTCGCTCTCCGTCGGCTCGACCATCAGCGTCCCCGGCACCGGCCACGACATCGTCGGCGCATGGAAGCCGAAATCCTGCAAACGCTTGGCGATGTCCTCGACCATCACCCCGGCCTCCTGCTGGAACCCGCGGCAGTCGAGGATGCACTCATGCGCCACCATCCCCGACGCACCCGTGTACAGCACCGGGTAATGCGGCCGCAGCCGCGCCGCGACATAGTTGGCGTTCAGGATCGCGACCTCGGAGGCGCGCTTGAGCCCGGCGCCTCCCATCATCCGGATATAGGCGTAGCTGATCGGCAGGATCGAGGCGCTGCCGAACGGCGCCGCCGCGACCGGCCCGACGCCCGAGGCCGGCCCGGCGTCCACACGCGCCGGGTGGTTCGGCAGATGCGGCAGCAGGTGCGCCGCGACCCCGATCGGCCCGATCCCCGGACCGCCGCCGCCATGCGGGATGCAGAACGTCTTGTGCAGGTTGAGGTGGCACACATCCGCGCCGATCGCGGCCGGGCTGGTCAGCCCGAGCTGCGCATTCATGTTGGCGCCGTCCATGTAGACCTGCCCGCCATGCTCGTGGACGACCGCGCAGATCGTGCGGATGCCGCCCTCGAACACGCCATGCGTGCTCGGATAGGTCACCATCAGCGCCGCCAGCCGCCCCGCATTGGCGCGGGCCTTGGCGCGCAGGTCGGCCAGATCGATGTTGCCCTCGCGGTCGCAGCCGACGACGACGACGGAGAGCCCCGCCATCGCCGCACTCGCCGGATTGGTGCCGTGCGCGGAGGCGGGGATCAGGCACACGTCGCGATGCGGCTCGCCGCGCGCCTCGTGCCAGGCGCGGATCGCGAGCAGCCCGGCATACTCGCCCTGGCTGCCGGCATTCGGCTGCAGCGACACGCCCGCAAAGCCCGTCGCCGCCGCGAGCCAGGCGCACAGGCGGCCGATCAGCGTCGCATAGCCCTCGGTCTGCGCCGCCGGCGCGAAGGGGTGGATGTCGGCGAAGCCGGGCCACGTGATCGGGATCATCTCCGCCGTGGCGTTCAGCTTCATCGTGCAGGAGCCGAGCGGGATCATGCTGCGGTTCAGCGCGACATCCTTGTCCTCCAGCCGCTTGAGGTAACGCAGCATCTCGTGTTCGGCGTGATGCCGGCGGAACACCGCGTCCGCGAGGATCGCCGAGCTGCGCGAAAGCCCGGACGGGATTGCTCCCGGTGCCTCCCCGAGCGGCGCCCCGAGCACGCCGGCCAGCCGCTCCAACTCCTCCCGCGTCACCGTCTCGTCGAGCGCGATCGCGACCCCGGTCGCATCCAGCCGCCGGAAGTTGAAGCCGGCCTCCAGCGCCGCCGCCATCAGCGCGTCGGCCTGCTCCCCGGCCTCTATCGCGATGGTGTCGAGAAAAGAATCGTGCCGCAGCGCGAGCCCGCCGCGCCGCGCGGCATCCGCCAGCAGCCGCGCCTGCAGGTTCACCCGCCGGGCGATGCGGCGCAGCCCCTCCGGCCCGTGCCAGACGGCATAGAACCCGGCGATCACCGCCAGCAGCACCTGGGCCGTGCAGATGTTCGAGGTCGCGCGCTCGCGGCGGATGTGCTGCTCGCGGGTCTGCAGCGCGAGCCGCATCGCCGGCGCCCCCGCCGCGTCCTGGCTGACACCCACCAGCCGCCCCGGCATCTGCCGCTTGTAGGCATCGCGTGTCGCGAAGAACCCGGCATGCGGGCCGCCGAAGCCCATCGGCACGCCGAAGCGCTGCGCCGAGCCCACCACCACGTCCGCCCCCATCTCCCCCGGCGGCGTCAGCAGCACCAGCGACAGCGGATCGGCCGCCACGATCGCGAGCGCGCCCGCCGCATGGGCGGCGGCGATCTCGGCGCGCAGGTCGCGCAACGCGCCCGACGTGCCGGGATATTGCAGCAGCACCGCGAACGGCCGCGCCGCCCCGATCGCCGCCGCGTCGCCGGGGGAAAACTCCGCCAGCCGCCAGCCGAGCGGCCAGGCGCGGGTCGCCACCACGGCGCGGGTCTGCGGATGCAGGTCGGACGCGACCGCGATCACGTCGGACTTCGCCCGCCCGACGCCATGCGCCATCGCCACCGCCTCGGCCGCCGCCGTCGCCTCGTCGAGCAGCGAGGCGTTGGCGATTTCCATGCCCGCGAGCTCGGCGATCATGGTCTGGAAGTTGAGCAGCGCCTCCAGCCGCCCCTGCGCGATCTCGGCCTGGTACGGCGTGTAGGCGGTGTACCAGCCGGGATTCTCGAGTACGTTCCGAAGAATGACCGGCGGCGTGTGTGTGCCGTGATAGCCGCAGCCGATCAGCGACTTGGCGCCGCCGTTCCGCGCCGCGAGCCCGCGCAATTCGGCCAGCGCCGCCGCTTCGTCGATCGCCTCCGGCAGCGCCGGCGGGGCGGCGAGCCGGATGTCCTCGGGCACCGTGCGCCCGGCCAGCTCGTCGAGACTGGCCGCGCCGACCTCGCCCAGCATCGCCGCGATCTCGGCG
>DATAYA010000020.1:0-2110 GCA_036272815.1 Acetobacteraceae bacterium | reverse complement strand
ATGAACTGCCATGCGGCCGGCACGTCCAGCGCCGCGGTGACGGCGGCCGGATCGAGGATCGATACCCAGCCCAGGCCGAGGCCCGCCGCTCGCGCGGCCAGCCAGAGGGTATGGACGGCCATCACCGCCGAGTAGGCAGTGGTCTCCGGCATGGTGGCGCGTCCGAGGCCGTGGCCCTGCGCCGGCTCGGACTCGGCGAACACCGCGAGATGGCAGGGCGCCTCGTCGAGACCGGCGAGTTTGAGGCGGGCGTAGAGGGCGGCGCGGCTGCTCTCCTGCGCGGCGAGTGCCTGGGCGTTGCAGGTCTCGAAACGCCGGCGCACCGCGGCGCGGCGTGCCGGGTCGCTGACGGTGACGAAGCGCCAGGGCTGGCTGAGGCCGACCGAAGGGGCGAGCGAGCCGATCTTCAGCAGTTCGTCCAGCATCTCCGATGCCACCGGATCGGGACGGAACCGCCGCACGTCGCGGCGCCATGTGAACAGCTCGAGGAGCCGTGCCCGGAATGCACTGTCAAACACCGGCATCGTCGCCTCACCGAAACGGGGCCTGGGGCCGTCACGCGAAAGGCGTGCATTCGCACGACCGCCCCAGCGGGATTCGGGGCAGCGCCCCGGCCTTCCTTCTATGCTACTTCCATCCGACAAGGAGACGCGTATGACCCTCCGAGAACAATTCACCGAAGACCTCAAGACCGCGATGAAAGCCCGCGACGCGGCGCGGACCTCGACGTTGCGGATGATCCTCGCGCGCCTGAAAGACACCGACATCGCGGCGCGTCCGCGCGCGCTGTCGGAGGATGAGATCGTCTCGATGCTGCGCGGCATGGTGAAGTCGCGCGCCGAGTCGGTGGCGCTCTACCGCCAGGGCAACCGGCCCGAACTGGCCGCAAAGGAGGAAGCGGAGATCGCGGTGATCGAGGGCTATCTGCCGCCGCAGATGGATGACGCGGCACTGGCCGCGGCGGTGGCGGCAGCGGTCGCGGAGATTGTCGCGCAGACGGGGGCGGCGGAACCCAAGGACATGGGCCGGGTAATGGCGGCGCTGCGCGCACGGCACGGTGCCGCGCTCGACCTCGGCCGTGCCGGCCCGCTGGTGCGCGCGCGGCTCGCGGGCTGAGGCGCGGATGGCGCTGCCGGCCGGCTTCCTCGACGAGTTGCGGGCCCGCACGCCGCTCGCGGCGCTGGTCGGGCGGCGGGTCAAGCTCGCCCGCTCCGGGCGCAACTGGACCGGGTGCTGCCCCTTCCACGCCGAGCGGACGCCGAGCTTCTTCGTCTATGACGATGGCTTCCACTGCTACGGCTGCGGCGCGCACGGCGATGCGATCAGCTTCGTGATGCAGACCCAGGGGGCGGGCTTTATCGAGGCGGTGCAGAGCCTCGCCGCCGAGGCGGGGCTGGAGGTGCCGAAGCCATCGCCCGAGGCCGCCGCCGCGGACGCGCGCCGCGCCGACCTGCACGAGGTGCTGGAGGCGGCCGCCGTGTGGTTCCAACGGCGCCTGCACATGCCGGAAGGGGCGGCGGCGCTGGCCTATCTGCGCGGGCGCGGCCTGTCGGACGAGACGATCGCAGGCTTCGGCCTCGGCTGGTCGGGCGAGGGCCGCGGCGCCCTGGTGGCGGAACTCGGCCGGCAGGGGATCGCCCCCGACCGGCTGGCCGAGGCCGGGCTGCTGCGCGCCGGCGAGCCGGGACAGACGCCTCGCGAGCTTTTCTTCTCCCGCGTGATGTTCCCGATCCGCGATGCGCGCGGACGCGCGATCAGCTTCGGCGGCCGCACGCTCGGCGAGGGCCAGCCGAAATACCTCAACGGCCCGGAGACGCCGGTCTTCTCCAAGCGCCGCACGCTCTACGCGCTCGATCGGGCAAGGGTGGCGGCTCGGTCCGGCGCCGATGTGGTCGTCGTCGAGGGCTACATGGACGCGATCGCGCGGCACCAGGCGGGGTTCCCGGGCGCCGTCGCACCCCTCGGCACCGCCCTGACAGCCGAGCAGCTCGACGCATTGTGGCGGCTCTCGCCGGAGCCGGTGCTGTGCTTCGACGGCGACGCGGCGGGGGCGCGCGCGGCGCTGCGGGCGATGGAGACGGCGCTGCCACTGCTGGCGTCCGACCACAGC
>DATAYA010000019.1:0-5237 GCA_036272815.1 Acetobacteraceae bacterium | reverse complement strand
GCGCTGCACGCGATCGGCGCCAGCATCAAGCGCCTCGACGAGATCGCCGCCTCGATCGCCGCCGCGGTGGAGGAGCAGGGTGCGGCCACGCGCGAGATCGCCCGCGCGGTGCAGCAGGCCTCCGCCGGCACCGCCGAGGTTTCCGGCAACATCGGCGCGGTCAGCGACGCGATGCAGCACACGCGCGCGCAATCGGGCGCGGTGCTGCAGGCGGCCGGGCTGCTCGCTGCGCAATCGGGGGAGCTGAAAGAGGGGGTCGACCGCTTCCTCACGGCGATGCGGGAGGCCGGGTGAACGCCAGAAATCCCCCGTCAATCAGCGGCCGTCAATCACCTGCCGTCGATGACCTGCCGACCGGAAGCCACACCTCGAAGCGCGCGCCCTTGCCTTCGTGGCTCTCGATCAGCAGCAGCCCGCGATGGCGGTTGACGATGTGCTTGACGAGGGCGAGGCCGCGCCCGGTGCCCCCGGCGGCGCGGGAGCGGGCGGTGTCCACCCGGTAGAACCGCTCGGTCAGGCGCGGGATGTGCGGGCGCGGGATGCCCGGCCCGTCATCGGCGACGGTGATCAGCACGCCCGGCTGCGGCGGCAGCCGCGGAGCGGCCGGGGCCGGCCCGGCCTGCAGCGACACGCGCCCGCCCACGCTGCCGTATTTCACCGCGTTGTCGAGCAGGTTGTGCAGCACCTGCGCCAACTGGTCGGCATCGCCCGTCACCTGCGGCAGCGCCGGATCGATCGCCACCTCGAATCGGATCCGCCGGCTCGCGACCGGCGGCTCGAAGGCGGCGGCGGTGCGCCGCAGCAAGGCGGCGAGATCGACCGCACCCGCCGGCGCCTGGTGCTCGGTCAGCTCGACGCGCGACAGGCTCAGCAGGTCGTCGATCAGCCGGTTCATCCGCGCCGCCTGCTCGGCCATGATGCCGAGGAAGCGCACCTGCGCCGGGCGGTCGTCGGCGGCGGGGCCGCGCAGCGTCTCGATGAAGCCGATCAGGCTGGTGAGCGGCGTGCGCAGCTCGTGGCTGGCGTTGGCGACGAAATCGGCCCGCATCCGCTCGACCGCGCGCGCGCGGGAGCGGTCCGACAGCACCGCGATCGCGGTCGCCCCGTCCGGCAGCGGCGCGTCGAGCACGAACACCGTCGCGTGGAGCTGCCGCGCCACCGGCACCTGCAGCGTCAGGTCGACGTGCTGCGGCGCCTCGCCCGCAATCGCGCGATCGACCGCACCGCGCAGCGTCGGGTGGCGCAGCACGGACTGGATGTCGTCGCCGAAGGCGCTCCGGGCGGCGGCGTTGGCGCGGCGCACGGCGCGGTCGGGGCCGAGCAGCAGCAGCGGGTCGGGCAGCCGCTCCAGGATCGCACGGTCCGCCTCGCGCAGCCGCTCGACCAGCGCCGCGCGATTGCCGAGCGCGCCGGCAAACTGGCGGATTTCGGTGGCGGCCGCGGCCAGCGCCGGCAGCACCGGCGGCCCGGCAAGCGGCCGACCGTCCTGCCCGATCGTCGCGCGCAACCGGTCGATGTCGCGTCGCAGGAAGGCGGCGAGCCAGAACCCGGCGCCGAGCGTCAGGATCCCCGAGAGCGCCGCCGCCAGCGGCGACAGCGCGCCGGTCGCGGCCAGCACGGCGAGGCAAGCCAGCGGGACGGCGCTGCACGCTGCGGCCGGGAGCAGCAGCACCGGCCCGGCGACCGGATGGGCGCCCGCCTCTAGACGCCCGCGCCGCGCGCGTTGGTCGGCGCCGGCGAGACCAGCTGCGGGCGGCCGGCGGGCGTGATCTCGAACACCGCGAGGCCGCGGCGCACATGCCCGTCCGGCAGCAGCGCGAAGAAGCCGTCGACGCCGCCAAAACCCTCCGACTGGGTCAGGCCCGCCGCCGTGATCGGACCCTGGCCGCCGAGCACGCGCGCGATGCTCGCCGCGTCGAAGGCGAGGTCGGCGAGGGCCGGCGGCTGGCTGCCGTAATGGCTGGAATAGAGCTGCGCGAAGCCGCCGCGGTCGGCGGGGTTCGGGGCGGCGAACCAGGCGCCGGCGAGGGCGCCGAGCCGCGCCGCCTGACCGGCCCAGAGGCCGGGGCCGAGCACCCGGACCGTCGGCGGCACGGCACCGACCTGCGCCAGCGTGGCGCCGAGCGCCCGCGCATGCTCGCCGGTCACATCCACCAGCAGCGCATCGAACGGCGGCCGCGGCGGCGGTGCCGCCGCCGGTGCCGCGCCCGGCATCGGCAGCGGCGGCGGTGCTGCCGGTGCCGCGCCCGGTGCGGGTGATGGTGCGGGTGATGGCGCGGGCGATGGCGCCGGGGCTGGCGCGGGCGGCGTGTAGCCGGCGATCGCCTGCACCGCGCTGTCGAGGCCGGCGAAATCGGCCGGCACCGTGCGGATCGTGGGCTCCGGCAGCCCGGCCTCGCGCGTGGCCACCTGGAGCGCGCGGCCGAGCGCATCGCCCAGCGGCTCCTGCCCGAGCACGGCGGCGAAGCGGGTGCGGTTCTCCGCCGTCGCGGCGGCGACCAGCCGGCGGACCTGCTGGTCCGGCGTGATCCCGAGCGTCCAGACCCCCGGCCGCGCTTGCGCGGGGTCGCTGGTGAAGGCCAGCATCGGCACGCCCGCGCTGCGCGCCGCCGGCGCCGCCGCCGCGGTCTCGGCCGCGGTGAGCGGCCCGAGGATCATCGCGTCGCCGTTGTCGAGCGCCGCCCGTGCCGCCAGTGCCGCCCCCTCCGGCGTGCCGCCGGTATCGCGCGGGTCAAGCCGCACGGTCTGGCCGGCGGCGCCGGACGGGCTGCCGGCCGGGGTCATCGTGACCGCCAGTTCGGCCGCGCGCAGCATCGACTGCCCGAGCCGCCGGGCCGGCCCGGTCAGCGGCAGCAGCAGCGCGATGCGCGGGCCGGGCGCCTTGGCCGTCTCGGTGGTGGCGGCCCCTGCGCCGGCGTAGGGTGGTCCGCTCGGAGGGGGTGCTGCGGTGCAGCCCGCCAGTGCCGCCAAAGCGGCCAGGAGCCCGAATGCCCGACGACGCATACGCCCTCTCCTCCATCCCCCGTGCGGATTCGCCGATGCGGCGTCCCACCTCGATACCCGATGGGCTTGTGATGGTTTCGACGCCCATCGGCAACCTCGACGACATGACCCCGCGCGGCCTCGCGGTGCTGCGCGCCGCCGACCTGGTGCTCGCCGAGGACACCCGCGTCACCGCCCGCCTGCTCGCCGTCTTCGGCATCGCCGCCCGGATGCAGCCGTTGCACGAGCATAACGAGGCGCTGCGCGTCGACGCCGTGCTGGCCATGCTGCGGGATGGAAAGCGGATCGCGCTGGTGTCGGATGCGGGCACGCCGCTGGTCTCCGATCCGGGTTTTCGTCTTGTCCGGGCGGCGATCGCGGCGGGGCTGCCGGTCGGCGCCGTGCCCGGGCCGAATGCGGCGGTGGCGGCGCTGGTGCTCTCCGGCCTGCCGCCGCAGCCGTTCCTGTTCCAGGGCTTCGCCCCGCCGCGGCAGGCGGGCCGGCGGGCGCATTATGCGGCGCTGCGGGCGCTGGAGCGCGGCGGCCTGGCCGCGACGCTGATCTGGCACGAGGCGCCGCACCGGCTGGCCGAGGCGCTCGCCGACCTCGCGGCGGCGTTCGGCGACCGCCCGGCCGCGGTCGCCCGCGAGCTGACCAAGCGGTTCGAGGAGGTGCGGCGGGGCACCGTCGCCGAACTCGCCGCGCATTACGCCGCCGAGCCGGCGCGCGGAGAAATCACCCTGCTGCTCGGCCCGGCACCGGCCGAGGCACCATCGGGAGAGGCGGAGCTGGATGCCCGGCTGCGGGCCGCGCTCGCCACTCTGAGCGTGCGGGAGGCGGCGGCGCTGGTCGCGGGGGCGACCGGCCTGCCAAGGCGGGCGGTTTATGCGCGGGCGCTCGCGATCGCCGGTGAGAGGCGCGAGCGGTGACGCCGATGCTCGGCCAAATCCGGATCGCTCCGGCCGAATGGCTCGACCGGATCGACCCCGGCACGCACCGCCGCACCAAGGGGCTTCGGTTGGTCACGGCCTACGGCATCGCGGGGATGCTGGGCCGGCTGCCGGACATCACGCAGGGACTGCCCGGCGGCGCGTCACTGAGTTCCCTGGCCGGAGGCTTCGCCCTGTGGGCGAGCGTCTCGGAAGCCCGCAGCACGCGCACCCAGTCGAGCCGCGACCTGGCGCTGCTTTGCGCCGCCGCGGTGCTCGGCGCCGCCATGATGATCGGGCTTGCACCCGTGCTGGCGGGACCGGGGGCGGCCCGGTCCCGAAGTGGCGCTGGCACTCGGCGCCTTCCTCGTGGGTTATCTGAAGCGTTTCGGGGTGCTCGGCGCGGGGATCGGGTCGCAGATCTACATCGGGCAGTTGCTCGCCTACGGTGCCGGGCTCACGCGAGCCGACCTGCCGACGGTCGCGGTCGCCGGCTCGATCGCGGCGCTGGCGGCGATCGTGCCGCGCCTGCTGAGCGGTCCCGCCGAGCATCCCGCGACCGGGCCGATGGTCGAAGCGGCCCCGGCCGGCGGCCGATCCCGCGAGTTGCTGATGGGCCTTCAGGCGGCGGTCGCGGCCGTGGTCATCGTTGCCCTGAACGACGCGGTCGGCCTGGAAGAGTCTGCCTGGGCGATCACCGCCTGCACGTACGTGATCGCGAACTCCACGTCCGGCACCATCGACCGGGTGCGGCGGCGCATCCTCGGCACCGTGCTCGGCGTGCCGCTCGGCCTCGCCTGCCTGCCGATCGCGGCGCAACTGCCGCTGCTGATCTGGGCCTTGGCGGCACTCGCGATGGTGATCTACGCGATGGCGTTGCCGGAGCGCTACGACGTCGCGTGCGGCGCCTATGCCTTCACGCTGATCGTCACGCTGGCGGCGAGCGGCGAGCACGCGCCGATGCTGCTCGCCGCGCGGGCCTGGGAGACGCTGGTCGGCGGCGCGCTCGGGTTGGCCGCGGCGCTGCTGGTCTTCCCGATCCGCGCTGCCGTCACGAGCCGATAGCCGGGCGTGTGTGCACGGAAACGCCACGATTGTCGCGCGATTTTCATGTTGCTGCCGAAAGCCCGCGATCCCATTTTTTTTTGGCGATCACACCAGCATATGCAGGCGTTCGTCACGGTGTAGCAACAAAAAAGCGGCCACGAACATCTTCACGGAAGCGCAGCAATCGCGGAACGAACACCCGGCTATTCTGGAGGCTCCGACCAAGCAAGAATTGTTGCAAACCCATGACCGGGACGACAGCATGACCGAGCCGACAGG
>DATAYA010000018.1:0-10291 GCA_036272815.1 Acetobacteraceae bacterium | reverse complement strand
ACCCTCGGCGAGACGGTTGATGCCGCGCCGGGCGACGCGGCGCTCGCGGCGGCACGGATCGCTGCGGCCGGAGGTTGGGAATCTCCGACGCCCCCGCTACGCTGAGGGCATGGCGCGGGGGAGAGAACAGAAGATGATGCGACTTCTGGTGCTGCTGTCGGTGCTGGCGCTGGGCGGCTGCCTGAGCCTGAGCTTCGGCGGCGGATCGCCGCCATCGCACACGACCGTCGTCGTGCCCCCGCAAGCGGCCTGCGGCACCGCGAACACGCCGCCCTGCTGATCGGCTCCGCGTCAGAGCTGGCGATAGAAGATGACTGTCGGGGTGAGCGTCCCATCGGCGCCCAGCGAAAATCCGGGGATGCGCCCGGCCTCTGTCCAGCCGGCGGTACGATAGAGCTGCTCCGCTTCGCTGCCCGCGTTGGTGTCGAGCGTGAGCAGCGTGCGGCCGGCCGCGCGTGCAACCTGCTCCGCCGCACTCAGCAGCGCGCGCGCGAGGCCGCGCCGCCGCGCGTCGGGATGCACGAGCAGCTTCTGCACCTCAGCACGATGGGGCTGGTTCGGCTGCGTCGCGAGGGCGAGCTGCACCGTCCCCGCCAGCACCCCGCGCGACCAGGCGGCCAGCACCCGATGCTCGCCGGTCGCGACCCCACGGGCAGCGCGCCACATCGCCGCCTGCGCGATCGCGGGCGCCAAGGGCGGCAGATAGGAGACCGAAGCGCCGGCCTCGACGCAGGCGGCGAGGATCGCGGCGAGACGCGGCACCGCCGAAGCCGCACCCGCGGCATCGAGCACGGCAACCGCGCACTCGCCGAGCGGCTTCTCGTAGTGGAACTCGATCGAATGCGAGATGTCGTCGAGCGGCCTTATCGCGCCGTGCCGGATGTAGCTGCGCTTCTCATAGAAGCGGTGCGCGCGGTCGAAGCGCGTGTCGGACCACAGCTCCAGCCGCACCGCGCCGGAAGCCGCCGCGTGCGCCTCCGCCACATCGAGCAGGCGGTGCGCGAGCCCGGAGCCGCGTTCGGCGGCGGCGACGTACATCCGCCCCACCTCCCATGCGCCGCCGTCGCCGGGCCACGCGGCGACCATGCCGACCATCTGCCCCGCGGCCTGGGCCGCCCACAGCGCGCCACCCTTCTTTGCATAGTACGAGGCCAGTGCCCGCAACTCCGGCACCTCGCCGTCGATGTCGAGCACGATCCCCGGATACTCGGTCCAGCATGCACCGATCAGCGCGATGAAGCCGGCCGCGTCCGCATCCCGGCCGGCACGCAGCGTCGCCTTCATCTCAGCGCGGAACAGAACGCCTTGATGCGCGTGCAGGCTTCGGCCAGCGATGCGTCGTCGGTCGCGTAGCTGATCCGCACGTACGGGCTCATGCCGAAGGCGGAGCCCTGCACGAGGGCGACGTGCTTTTCCTCGAGCAACGCCAGCGCGAAATCCTGGTCGGTCCCGATGTGGCGGCCGGCTTCGGTGGTGCGGCCGATGCAGCCGGCGATGTTCGGATAGACGTAGAACGCGCCTTCGGGCTTGTGGCAGGCGATCCCGGGGCACGCGTTCAGCGCCTCCACCACCAGATCGCGACGCCGGCGATAGGCCTCGATCATCACCGGCACCTCGTCCTGCGGGCCGTCCAGCGCGGCGACGGCCGCGGCCTGCCCGACGGCGGAGATGCCGGCGGTCGCGTGTCCCTGCACGCTCACCATCGCGCGGATCAGCTCGTTCGGGCCGGCCGCAAACCCGATGCGCCAGCCGGTCATGGCGTAGGTCTTGGAGACACCGCTGATCGTCAGCGTCCGCTCGCGCAGCCGTGGCTCGACGGCGGCCATGGTCGCGTGGCCGAAGCCGTCATAGACGAGGTGCTCGTACATGTCGTCGGACAGGATCCACACATGCGGATGGCGCAGCATCACCGCGCCGATGGCCGCCATCTGCTCGGGCGTGCAGGAAGCGCCCGTCGGATTATTGGGAAAGTTGAGCATGAGCCATTTGGTGCGCGGCGTGATCGCCGCGTCGAGGTCCTCGGGGCGAAGGCGAAAGCCGTTGTTCTGCGGACAGTTCACCGCGACCGGCACGCCGCCGTGCAGCTTCGCCATCAGCGGATAGGCGCCCCAGTAGGGAGCCGGGATCACCACCTCGTCGCCCTCGTCGAGCGTCGCCATCAGCGCGTTTGTGATCGACTGCTTGCCGCCGTTGCTGACCATCACCTGATCGAGCGCGAAATCGAGCCCGGAATCGCGCTGGAACTTGCGCACGATCGCCTGCTTCAGCGCCGGGATGCCGTCGATCGGCGGATACTTGGTCTCGCCGCGCAACGCCGCCTGATAGGCGGCCTCGATCGCATGGCGCGGCGTCGCGAAGTCCGGCTCGCCGACCGCGAGCGAGATCACCGGCACGCCCTGCGCCCGCAGCGCGCGGGCGGCGTTGGCCATCGCGAGCGTCGCGGCGGCGGGGACTTGCGCCAGGCGGCGCGCCAGCGCGGGCATCAGGAGGCAAGGCCAGGGGTGCCACCCCTCGACCCCGTTGGGGCCTGAGGCCGCAAACCCCCGGCTCCAAGGGCGACTGCCCTTGGCGGGGTGCAGGGGCAGCGCCGCTGCCCTTTCTTGGCCCTCATCTTACGCAAGCGCCCGGCAGAACCGCTGGATGCGGCCGCAGGCCTCGCGCAGGCTTTCGGTATCCGTCGCGTAGCTGATGCGGAAATGCCCGGGATGCATGAACGCACCGCCATGCACGGCGGCAACGCCGGTCTCGTCCAGCAGCGCGGTCACGAACGACTCGTCGTCGGTGATGCGGGTGCCCGCCGGCGTGGTCTTGCCGATGCAGCCATGCACGCTCGGGAACACGTAGAACGCGCCCTCCGGCTTGTGGCAGGTGATGCCCGGCGCCTCGTTGAGCATGGACACCACGAGGTCGCGCCGCTGCTGATACGTCCGCGTCATCGCCGCGATCGAGTCCTGCTGCCCGGTCAGCGCCTCGACGGCGGCGGCCTGGCTGATCGAGGACGTGCTCGACGTCGACTGGCTCTGCAATTTGTCCATCGCCTTTATCAGCGCCACGGGCGCGCCGCAGAAACCGATGCGCCAGCCGGTCATCGCGTACGCCTTGCTGCATCCGTTCATCGTCACGGTGCGCTCGCGCAAGCGCGGCTCGACCTCGACGATGGTGGCCGGCTTGAAGCCGTCATAGGCGAGCTTCTCATAGATGTCGTCGGTGAACACCCAGACATCCGGGTGGCGCAGCAGCGCGTCGCAGATCGGCCGCAGCTCCGCGGCGGAATAGGCCGCCCCCGTCGGATTGCACGGGTTGTTCAGCAGGAACCACTTGGTGCGCGGCGTGATCGCCGCCTCCAGCGCCTCGGCGCGCAGCTTGAAGCCGTTGTTCTGCTCGCAGGAGACGAGCACCGGCTTGCCCTCGGCGAGTTCGACGATGTCGGGATAGCTGACCCAGCACGGCGTCGGGATCACCACCTCGTCGCCCGCATTCAGCGTCGCGAGCATGGCATTAAAGATGACCTGCTTGCCGCCGGTGGAGACGATGATCTCCTCCGGTTTGTAGTCGATGCCGGAATCGCGGCGGAACTTCTCGGTGACCGCGCGGCGCAGTGCCGCGGTGCCGGCGACGTCGGTGTATTTCGTCTCGCCGGCCTCGATGGCGCGGATCGCCGCCTGCTTGACGTTGGCCGGCGTATCGAAATCGGGCTCGCCGGAGGACAGGCTGATGACGTCCCGCCCGGCGGCCTGCAGCGCACGCGCCTTGGTGGTGATAGCGATCGTCTGGCTCGGGCTGATGCGGTCGAGGCGTTCGGCGGTGAGGGACATCTGCGGGCTCCGGGAGAGGCGCGGAACCGTATCGGAGGTGCTCCCATGCGGCAACCTCAGCGGGCGAGCGGCGGCGGCGACGCGGCGGCATAGCGGTACCCGGAGACCAGGATCGGCGCGCCGCGGTAGGCGGAAAGCCCGCGCCCGATCGTGCCCGCCGGCATCGCGAAACGCAGCGCCCGGCCGCCGAGCAGCGACTGCCCGCCGCCGCCCGGCCTCGGCGGCGCGGAGGCCGAGGCGAACATCGCATCGGCGCCGCCGGACGGGATCGGCGCGCCGTGCATCGCCGCCTGCACCTGCCGCCGATACGGCTCGGCGAGGTCGGGTGTCTGGGAGTGGTAGAACCCGGCCGCGCGCATCCAGTCCCCGCCGGCGGGCCCGTCATGCAGCTCGCGCAGGAAGCGGGCCGCGTACTCGGCATTCTGATACGGGTCGAAGGCATCGGGAAGCGACGCGAAGGCGTGCGGGTGGTGCTGCAAATTGACCTGCATGCAGCCGACATCGGTGAATTGCGCGCCGCCGGCGAGTGCGTCGCGGACGAAGCCGATCGCCGCTGGCTTGGTGGGCAGGAACGCGCCGCGCCCGTCGGCATCGACGGTCCAGGGCCAGGGCGAGCGGGCGCCGGTCGCGGGATCGGTGCGGCCGCTCTCGACCATGCCGATCGCTTGCAACAGGCCGGCCGGGATGCCGTGCCGCGCCTCCGCCGCGGCGATCGCCGCCCGGCAGAGCGCGCCGGGCGAGGCCGGGAACGGGCCGGCCGATTGTGCCGGCAGGGGTGCCGCGAGCCCGCCGGGCAGCAGCGGGTTTATCAGGCCGGGCGCCCCGAAACCCTGGGAGGCGGCGGAGCCCGGGGCGAGAAGCGAGAGTGCCAGCAGGAGCGGTGCGATGCGGACCATGCCCGCGGCGTTGCAACCGCCGGGCCACCGCCTCAGCCGTAGAGCAGCGCCGGCGGATGTCCCCGCTTGTGGGCCGGGTCGAACACCACCCAGGCGTGATGGTGCTGCGCCGCGTTCGTGCGCTCGCCCATGTCGAACCAGCGGATGCGCCGGGTGAGCACGATCGTCGCCGCAAACGGGCCGGCCGAGAGCAGCGCCGCCGCCCGCTGGCCGGCGATCCAGCTCAGCCGCACCAGCAACGCGAGCTGGGCATCCGCTGTCGCGGCGAGGCCGAGCGCGTGGCGCAGGAAACCAAGCATCGCGCTGGCCGACCGCGACTGCCCCGCCTGCGAGCCGGTGTCGCCATAGGGCGGGTTGGTCACGATGCTGCGGCAGCCCTCCGGCACGGCGCGGCAGGCGAGGAAATCCACGCCCGGCGTGCCGAAGCCACGGTCGGCGATGTCGGAGGCAACCACCGCATGGCCGGCCTCGGCCAGCTCCCGCGCCATCGCGCCGTCGCCGCAGCAGGGCTCCCAGACCGGCCCACGCAGCCGGACGTGCCGCAGCAGCGCCTCCGTGACCCAGGCCGGGGTGGCGTAGAAATCGGCATGCTCGCGGACATAGCCGGAGAGGTGGATCGCCCGATGGGGTGCGCGCCGGGCCGACGGCGGCTTGGGCGCCGGCTTGGGCGGGGAACCGGCATCGGCAAGCGGCAGGAGCGGTTGCAGTCGGCTCATGGGCGGCAGTTTCGCGGCCGGGCCCGAGTCGGCCAATTGCCCCCGGATCAGACCTGGGTCAGACCAGCGCCGCCGCGATCCGGGCCGCCAGCCGTGCCGCCACCTCCTCTTTCGGCAGCGCCGGCCAGTCCTCCACGCCGTCCGCCGTGACCAGGTGGACGGTGTTGGTGGCACCCCCCATGACGCCGGTCTCCGGCCGGACGTCGTTCGCGACCACCCAGTCGCAGCCCTTCCGCACCCGCTTCGCGCGCGCGTTCTCTACCAGATCGTCGGTCTCGGCGGCGAAACCGACCACCAGACGCGGGCGGAGCGGGCCGATCGCGGCGATGGTTGCGAGGATGTCGGGGTTGATGGCCAGCGGCAGCGGCGGGGGCGGCTCGCCGGGCACCTTCTTGAGCTTGTGGCCACTCTCGCGCGCGACCCGCCAGTCGGCGACGGCGGCGGCGAACACCGCGACATCGGCCGGCAGCGCCGCCTGACACGCCGCCAGCATCTCGGCCGCGGTCTCCACGTGCCGCACCGTGATGCCGGGCGGGTCGGGCAGCGAGACCGGCCCGGCCACCAGCGTCACCCGCGCGCCGAGGGCGGCCAGCGCCGCCGCGATCGCGTGCCCCTGCCGTCCGCTCGAGCGGTTGGCGATGTAGCGGACGGGGTCGATCGGCTCGTGCGTCGGCCCGCTGGTCACCAGCACGTGCCGGCCGACGAGGGTCTGCGAAGCCGATAGCATCGCCTCGATCGCGGCCAAGATCTCGGGCGGCTCGGCGAGGCGGCCGGGGCCGAACTCGTGGCACGCCATCTCGCCCTCGCGCGGGCCCACGCAGGCCACCGCGCGCGCCGCCAGCGTCGCCATGTTCGCGACCGTCGCCGGATGCAGCCACATGCGCACGTTCATCGCCGGCGCCACCAGCACCGGCTTGTCGGTCGCGAGCAGCAGCGTGGTCGCGAGGTCGTCGGCGATGCCGGCCGCCATGCGCGCGAGGATCGAGGCGGTGGCCGGCGCCACCACGACGAGGTCGGCGCTGCGGCTGAGCTCGATATGCCCCATCTCGTTCTCGTCAGTGAGCGAGAACAGGTCGGAATAGACGCGGCTTTCGCTGAGCGCCTGGAGCGTAAGCGGCGTCACGAACTGCGCGCCGTTCTCGGTCAGCACGCACGTCACGCCGACGCCGCGCCGGCGCAGCAGACGGACGAGTTCGAGAACCTTGTAGGCCGCGATCCCGCCCGCGATCACCAGCAGCACGCGCCGATCGCTCAAGGCCGGGTCGGTCACAGCCGCCAGCCCTCGTGGATCGCGGCGATCCCGCCCGAGAGGCGCTGGAAGGCGACCCGTTCGAGCCCGGCCGCACGCATCATCCCGGCCAGCGCCTCGGCGTCGGGGAAAGTGCGGATGCTCTCGGCGAGATACTGGTAGCTCTCCCGGTCGCCGGCGACGGTCGCGCCGAGCCGCGGCAGCACGCGGAACGACCACGCATTGTAGGCGGGGGCCAGGACAGCGACCTCCACGCGGCAGAATTCCAGACACAGAAACTGACCGCCCGGCCGCAGCACCCGCCGCGCCTCGCGCAGCACGGCCTGCTTGTCGGTGCAGTTGCGCAGGCCGAAGGCGATCGTCACGCGGTCGAGGCCGCCATCCGCCAGTGGCAGCGCCTGCGCGTCGGCGACCAGGAACCCGAGCCGCCCGACGAGCCCGCGCGCGATCGCCCGGTCGCGCCCGACCCCGAGCATCCGCGCGTTGATGTCCGAGAGGATCGCAGGCCCTCCGCCGAGGCCGAGCCAGGCGAAGCTGATGTCGCCCGTCCCGCCTGCGAGATCGAGCAGGGTCCGCCCCGGCGCGGGCGCCAGCCGGGTGGCGAACCGCCGCTTCCACAGCCGATGCACGCCGAGCGACATCAGGTCGTTCATCAGGTCGTAGCGCGGCGCCACACTGTCGAAGACGCGGCGGACCAGCCCTGCCTTGGCATCGGCGGGCACCTGGCGGTAGCCGAAATCGGCGGTCGGGCCGGGTTGGTCGGTCATGCACCCGACGATATAGGCTGGCGGGCGATGCCGGAACTCCCCGAGGTCGAGACTGTGATGCGCGGTCTGCGCGGGCGGCTGGAGGGCGCGCGCATCCGCGCGGTCTCGGTCAACCGCGCCGATCTGCGCTGGGCGCTGCCGCCGGACCTGGCGCGGACGCTGACCGGCGCGCGCGTGCTGGGCTTGCGGCGACGCGGCAAGTACATCCTGATCCGGCTGGAGGGCGGCCGAACCCTGCTGCTGCATCTCGGCATGTCCGGCCGGATCGTGCTCGGGGAGAGCCCCGGCTTCGATGCACGGGTGGGCGCGCCCGCCTTGCACGAGCACCTGGTGCTGCACACGGAGGCGGGGGCGCGGATCGGGCTGGTCGATCCGCGCCGGTTCGGGGCGCTCGACCTGATGCCCACCGCGGGCGAGGATGCGCACCGTCTGCTAACCGGGCTCGGGCCGGAGCCGCTGGAGGCGGACTTCACGCCGGCCGCCCTCTCGGCGGCGCTGGCCGGGCGGCGGAGCCCGATCAAGGCGACGCTGCTCGATCAGCGCGTGGTCGCCGGGCTTGGCAACATCTATGTCTGCGAGGCGCTTTTCCGCGCCGGCATCTCGCCGCGGCGGCTGGCGGCGAGCGTACCCGGCGCGCGCGCGGCGCGGCTGGTGCCGGCGATCCGGGCGACCCTCACCGAGGCGATCGCGGCCGGCGGCTCATCCTTGCGCGACTACGCCCAGCCCTCCGGCGAGCTGGGCTATTTCCAGCACGCCTTCCAGGTCTATGGCCGCGCCGGACAGCCCTGCCCGCACTGCCCCGGCCCGCCCGCCTGCTCCGGCGTCGCGCGCATCGTGCAATCGGGCCGCAGCACGTTCTATTGCCCGCGCACACAGCGATAGATAGAACGCAGCCAACGCTTGCGTGGAGCCGATGCGATGCCCGAGACGATCCTGGTCGAGACGCATGGCCGCGCGGGGCTGATCCGCCTCAGCCGGCCGCAGGCGCTCAATGCGCTATGCGATCAGTTGATGGACGAACTCGGCGCCGCCATGCTGGCGTTCGACGCCGATCCCGCGATCGGCGCGATCGTGCTGACCGGCTCCGAGAAAGCGTTCGCCGCCGGGGCGGACATCAAGGAGATGCAGCCGCGCAACTATCCCGTGGTGTTTCTCGACGATTTCATCGGCGCACGGTGGGAGGCGATCCTGCGTGTGCGCAAGCCGGTGATCGCGGCGGTCGCGGGCTTCGCGCTCGGCGGCGGCTGCGAGCTGGCGATGGCCTGCGACATCATCCTCGCTGCCGATACCGCTAAGTTCGGCCAGCCGGAGATCAACCTCGGCGTCATCCCCGGCGCTGGCGGCACGCAGCGGCTGACCCGCGCGATCGGCAAGGCGAAGGCGATGGAGCTGGTGCTGAGCGGCCGCATGATGGACGCGGCGGAGGCAGAGCGGGCCAGCCTCGTCTCCCGCGTGGTGCCGGCGGCGGAGTTGATCCCCGAGGCGCTGAAACTCGCAGAACGGATCGCATCCTTGTCACCGGTCGCGGTTGCTATGGCCAAGCGCGCCGTCGATCGGGCGTTCGAGACGACGCTCGCCGAGGGCGTGCGCTACGAGCGCGCGCTGTTTCTTTCGCTGTTCGGCACGCCCGACCAGAGAGAGGGAATGGCGGCGTTCGTGGAGAAGCGGAAGCCGCGTTTCGGCGCGGAATGACAACTTCCGGTTGGCGTCGGAGCCGATTGACACCCGCGGCCCCCGCGGTTAGTTCATGCAGTCCGGGTGCGTGGCCGAACGCGGCGCATCCTTCTTTCGATCAAGATGACAGAGGCTCATGGCGAACACGGCATCCGCGCGCAAGCGCATCCGGCAAACCGAGAAGCGCACGCTGCGCCACAAGGCACGCAAGTCCCGCACCCGAAGCTTCGTCCGCAAGGTGGAAGAGGCGATCGCGGCCGGCGACAAGACCACGGCCGCCGCCGCATTGCGCGAGGCGCAGCCGGAGATGCAGCGGACCGTCACCAAGGGCGTGATGCACCGCAACACGGTGGCGCGGAAGATCTCGCGGCTCTCGGCGCGCATCAAGGCGCTTGCCGCTCAGTAATCGCGGGGCGTCGCGCTTGGGCGGTGCTTTCGGGTTTATGCGACAGAACAAAGGCCGGCTGCACATTGCTGTGTTGCCGGCCTTTGTTATTCGAGCGTTATTTGGCTCGGGATGTATTTCATTTTCGGGACGCGCCTTTTCGATTGCGGATGACCCTCCTGCTGACATAGAAATCTGTTGGGGACAGAGCGATCGTCACGGATCCTTATCGGGCAGGATCGCGGCATCATCGCGGCATCGGCGGCAGGGGGGAGGCGGCGCAAGGATGGACGACGAGACCGCGACCATCATGCCGGCCGATTTCGACCGACGCACTCAGACACCCGCCTCCCTGCCCATATCTGCGCGCACCACGTCCCCGGCCGCACCACCCCCGCCCGGCTGCGATGCGCAATGGGCGCGCGTGCGCGCGCGGTTGCACGCCGAGGTGAACGAGGTCGAATACCGCACCTGGCTGCAGCAGGCGAACTTCGCAGGGCGCGACGAGGACGAAATCATTCTGGCGCTGCCGACCGGCTTCGTGCGCGACTGGGTACGTAGCCACTACGGCGACCGGCTGCGTGCGCTCTGGCAGGGCGAGGACGCCTCCATCCGGCGCATCGATTTCCGTGTCGGCACGCAGGCCGCGGTCGCGGCATCGCGTCCGGTGCGTCCTGACGAACCGCTCGAGCCGCAGCGGCATGGTGGCGATGCGCGCCCGGACGTGGCGGCGCCGCTCGACCAGCGCTTCACCTTCGAGGCGTTCGTCGTCGGCAAGCCGAACGAGTT
>DATAYA010000017.1:0-8129 GCA_036272815.1 Acetobacteraceae bacterium | reverse complement strand
AGGAATACATACCCGGCCGCGAGCTGACGGTGGGCGTGCTGGAAGACTGCGCGCTGACCGTCACCGAGATCAGCGCGGCGGCCGGCTTCTACGATTACGAGGCGAAATACGCCGAGGGCGGATCGGTGCATGTGCTGCCCGCGCGGGTGCATCCCGACATCTTCGCCCGCGCGCTCGACCTCGCCTGTGCCGCGCATCGCGCACTCGGCTGCCGCGGCGCCACGCGCGCCGACTTCCGTTACGACGACACGCGCGGCGAGCCCGGCCGCCTCGTGCTGCTGGAGGTGAACACACAGCCGGGCCTGACCGCGACCTCGCTGCTGCCCGAGCAGGCGGCGCATTGCGGCATCAAGTTTCCCGCGCTCTGCGCCTGGATGGTGGAGCGCGCCGCGTGCCGCGCGTGAAGGGCCGCAGCCGCGCCTCCTCCGGCGACCGGCCATCGCGCGCGGGCCTGCTCGTCCGCCGCGCGCGCCGTGCGCTCCGGCCGGCCGCCTTCGCGGCGGCGGCGTTCGTCGGTGTGGTGCTGGTTGCGGTCCTGCTGCATCGCGCGGCTCCCGCGAGCAGCCGGCCGGTCATCGGCTTCGGCCTGCGCGCGGGCGTGTCCTCGGTGCTCGGCATGCGCATCCGCCACGTCGTGATCGAGGGCCGCGCCAACACGCCCGAGCCGCTGCTGCGGGCGGCGATCGGGGTCACGCCGGGGCAGCCGATCCTCGCCTATTCGGTGGCGGCGGCGCGCACGCGGATCGAGAGCCTCTCGTGGGTGTCGGCTGCGACGGTGGAGCGGCGGCTGCCCGGCACCATCGTCGTGCATCTGGAGGAGCGCCGGCCGTTCGCGATCTGGCAGGACCGCGGCCGTTTCCTGTTGATCGACCGCGCCGGCCAGGTGGTCGCGCACCAGGACGTCTCGGCGTTCCGGTCGCTGCCGCTGGTGGTGGGAGAGGGCGCGCCCAACCACGCCGCCGGACTGCTCGACGCCCTCCAGCAGGCGCCTCAGGTGGCCGCGCGGGTCGCGGCCGCGGTGCGCGTCGGCCGCCGCCGCTGGAATCTCCAGCTCACCAACGGCATTGACGTGCTGCTGCCCGAAGACCACGCGCCGAGGGCGATCGCGCGGCTGGCGCAGCTTCAGACGGCGCACGACCTGCTCGACCGACCGCTGCTGCTGGTCGATCTGCGCCTGCCCGACCGGATGGTGATCCGCCCGGCGCCGATCCCGCCCACCCCAATCCCGCCCACCTCGGCGCCTGCCGCCGCCGCGCCCGCTGCCGCTTCTCACGCCGCCAACACCACGAGGAGGCCCACGTGAACGATATGTCGCGTCGCGTGCCCGGCCAGTCGTCGTCTGCAAAGGCGGGCGGCAAGCCGGGGGTCAAGCCGCTCGGACCGCCCGACGACCACGATCTCGGCGCCCGGCCGCGCCCCGGCCGCGCCGGCCCGTTCGGCGTGCTCGACATCGGCACCACCAAGATCGCCTGCCTGATCGGCCGCACCGACGGCGATGGGCGGCTGCGCGTGCTCGGCTTCGGCTGGCAGCGGAGCCGCGGCGTGCGCGGCGGCGGCATCACCGACATCGAGGAGGCGGAGCGCGCGATCCGCGCCGCCGTCGGCCAGGCGGAGGAAATGGCCGACCACCGGCTGCGCGCCGTCATCGTCAATCTCTCCTGCGGCGCGCCGGAGAGCCGGCTGTTCAACGTGCAATGGCCGGTCGGCGGCCGCGCCGTGACCGAGGCCGATATCAGGCGCGTCGTCCAGGAGGGCCGAGCCCGCGCCTGGAGCGAGGGGCGCGAGACGATCCATGCGCTGCCGCTCGGCTTCACCGCCGACGACACGCAAGGGGTCGCCGATCCGCGTGGGCTGCACTGCGAGCAGCTCACCGCGCGGCTGCATGTGCTCGATGCCGCATCGACCGCGCTGCGCAACCTTGCCGCCACGATCGCCCGTTGCGATCTCGATCTCGCCGAACTGGTGGCGGCGCCGCTCGCGTCGGGCCTCGCGACGCTGGTTGCCGACGAGCGCGAGCTGGGGGCGGTGGTGATCGACATGGGCGGGGGTACCACGGCGCTCGGCGTGTTCGCCGAAGGACAGCTCATGCATTCGGCGCTGATTCCGGTGGGCGGCGTGCATGTCACGAGCGACTTGGCGCGCCTGCTCTCGACCACGCTCGCAGCGGCCGAACGGCTGAAGACGATGTACGGCACCGCCCTCGCCGCGGCCGACGACGAACGCGAATTGCTGACCGTGCCGATCGTCGGCGAAGACGAGCACCAGTACGCACGCATCCCGCGCAGCATGGCGGTCAACATCATCCGCCCGCGGCTGGAGGAGACGTTCGAGCTGGTGCGCGACCGGTTGGAGGGCGCCGGCCTCGGCCGTGCCGCCGGCACGCGCATCGTGCTGACCGGTGGTGCGAGCCAGCTCGTCGGCGCGCGCGAGATGGCGCATCGCATCCTCGACCGCCCGGTGCGCGCCGGGCGTCCGGCCAATCTTCGCGGCCTGCCGGATGCCGCGACCAGCCCGGCGTTTGCGACCGCGGCGGGATTGCTGGCCTGGGCGGCGGGGGAGGGCCGCCCGCTGCACGACATTGACCTCGAGCAGGTAGAGGCGCCGCGCGGCTTTTTCGGCGGCGTCGTCAACTTCCTGCGCGACCGCTTCTGATGCGCTCTCGCGCACACCGAGACTCTGGACGCGAATCGCTCGCGTCCTCCAGCCTTGTGTCACTTCTTCCGGGGGGGAGAGATTACCAATGACACTGAACCTGACGATCCCGCAGCAACTCCACACCGACTTCACGCCACGCATCACCGTAGTCGGTGTCGGCGGCGGCGGTACCAACGCCGTCGACAACATGATCGCGCTTGATCTGCGCGGCGTCGATTTCGTCGTCGCCAACACCGATGCGCAGCAGTTGATGAACAGCCGCGCCGACCGCCGCATCCAGCTCGGCCCGCATCTGACACAGGGCCTCGGCGCAGGTGCAAAGCCCGAGATCGGTCGCGCCGCGGCGGAGGAGGCGGCGGACGAACTGGCCCGCCATCTCGACGGCGCGCACATGATCTTCATCACCGCCGGCATGGGCGGGGGCACCGGCACCGGCGCCGCACCCGTGATCGCGCGGATGGCGCGCGAGCGCGGGGTGCTGACGGTCGGCGTCGTCACCAAGCCGTTCACGTTTGAAGGAATCCGCCGCAGCAAGGCGGCCGATCTCGGCATCGCAGAGCTGCAGCAGTTCGTCGATACGCTGATCGTGATCCCGAACCAGAACCTGTTCCGACTTGCCAACGAGCGCACCGGCTGGAAGGAAGCGTTCAAGATGGCCGATCACGTCCTCTACATGGGCGTGCGCGGCGTCACCGACCTGATGGTCGCCCCGGGCCTCGTCAATCTCGATTTTGCCGACATCCGCACCGTGATGGCGGAGATGGGCAAGGCGATGATGGGCACCGGCGAGGCGGACGGCGAGAACCGCGCCATCCGCGCGGCCGAAGCCGCGATCAGCAATCCGCTGCTGGAGGACACCAGCATGTCCGGCGCACGCGGCCTGCTCATCAACATCACCGGCGGCGAGGACATGACGCTGTTCGAGGTCGATGCGGCCGCGAACCGCATCCGCGAGGAAGTGGCCGAGGACGCCAACATCATCTTCGGCTCCGCGATCGACGAGAACCTGTCCGGCCGCGTGCGGGTCTCGGTCGTGGCGACCGGGATCGATACCGTGGCGCAGACGGCGCCCGAGGCGGTGCGGCCGAAGCTGGTCGCGGTCGGCGGCGGTGCGGCGTACGCGCAGACGGCGGAGATCGAGCAGATGGCGATGGCCTCGATCGCTGAGCCGCCGGCGTCGGCGACGCCCCCGGCGCAGGGCCCCATGCAGCAATTGCCGCAGGGCATGACGCCGGCTATGGCGATGGTCGGTCAGGGTGCGATAGGTCCAGGTGCGATGGCGATCGCCCCGGCGCGCGCACCCGCCGCCTCTCGTGTCGCGCCGCCGCGCAGCACTCTGTTCGCCGAGCAGCGCCCTGCCGTTGCCGCTCCGTCGGCCGCGGCACCTGCCGGCGCTGCGGCGGAGCCGATGCCGCTGCCGGTCCGGCGCAACAGCCTGTTTCAGAAGGTGACCGGGGCGCTGCGGACCGCCGCCGCACCCGCCCCGGAGGCGTCGCCGCGGGCAGAGCCGGCTCTCGGGCCGAACCAGGGCAACACCCCGGCCGCCGCGCGGGCGGAACCCGCCGCCTCGGTCCGCCCGATCGCCGGCGAGGAGATGGGACTTGAGATCCCCGCCTTCCTACGCCGGCAGTCATCCTGAAGCGGCGCCCAGAAAAAGCCGCAGGATCAACGCTCTGCGCCGTAATATTCGGCAATAATGATTGACTTCCCGGCCGGGTGCGGCACCCCCTAGCTTGCATCCGGCCGGATGCCTCGCGAGTCGCCTCCGGTGCCTGCGCCCGAGAACGGGCGATCAGAACGGGACGAGCGACGCACCGCATGGATGGAATGCCAGACCGTTTCGAGCCGGACGAGGACGCCGCCTTCCAGCGCACGCTGAAGGCGGCGATCGGCTGCGTCGGCGTCGGCCTGCATTGCGGCCGACGGGTGGCCCTGACGCTGCGCCCCGCCGAGCCCGAGACCGGCATCGTGTTCCGCCGCACCGACCGCAGCTACGACATCCCGGCCCGGTTCGATTGCGTGATCGACACCCGGCTTTCCACCGTGCTCGGCGCGCCGGACGATGCCGCCGCCCGGATCGGCACGGTCGAGCACCTGATGGCGGCGCTGGCCGCGGCGGGGATCGATAATGCCGTGGTCGAGTTGGACGGCCCGGAAGTGCCGGTCCTGGATGGCTCCGCCGCGCCCTTCCTGTTCCTGATCGACTGCGCCGGCATTGCGGTGCAGGACGCGCCGCGCCGGGTGGTCGAGGTGCGCCGCACGGTGCGCGTCGAGGACGGAGAGGCATTCGCCGAGTTGCGGCCGGCGGGGGCGGACGGCGGCTTCGCGCTCGCCGTCTCGATCGATTTCGCCGCCCCGGCGATCGGGCGGCAGGCGCTCTCGCTGCCGCTCTCGGCCGGGAGTTTCCGCCAGGAGATCGCCGGTGCGCGGACCTTCGCGCTGGCCGCCGAGGTCGAGTCGCTGCGCGCGGCCGGCTTCGCCCGCGGCGGCAGCCTCGGCAATGCCGTGGTGGTCGAGGGCGCGCGGGTGCTCAATCCGGAAGGGCTGCGGATGCGGGACGAGTTCGTCCGCCACAAGCTGCTCGATGTAGTGGGCGACCTGGCGCTGGCGGGTGCGGTGCTGCGCGGCCGGCTGGTGGCGCACCGGCCGGGCCACACGCTCAACAACCGCCTGCTGCGGGCGCTGTTCGCCGACGCCGGTGCCTGGCGCGAGGTCGTGGCCCATCCGGGCGTGCGGGTGCCTGCGCTGGCCGGCTGGTCGGCGGTTCCGGCGGCGGCCTGATCCGGGCGCGACGCGAACACGACCGCTCTTCGCGCCTCCGCGAGCAATGCTATAAGCCGCGCGTGATGGAGCTGCTATGATGATTCGCCCCACCCTGCCCCGGCTGTTCGCCCTCGCGTCGGTCACCCTGCTGCCGGGGTGCGCGATGTTCGGCGGCGGCGACGCGAAAGCCAAGCCGGTGGTCGACCCGTCAACAATCCCGGTCACGGTGCTCTACAACCACGGCGTGGATGCACTGGAGGCACAGCGATACAAAGTGGCGGTGACGCAGTTCGACCTGGTGCAGGAGAACTATCCCTACTCGCCGTGGTCGACCAACGCGATGTTGATGCAGGCGTATGCGCAGTACCTCCTTGCGCAATACAGCAGCGCGATCAGCACGCTCGACCACTTCATCCAGCTCCACCCGACGCAGCACGACATCGCCTATGCCTACTACCTTCGTGCTCTTTGCTATTACGAGCAGATCGAGGACGTGCAGCGCGACCAGAAGTCGACGGTGCAGGCGATGGGCGCGCTGCGCGAGGTGGTCAACCGCTTCCCCGACAGCGCCTATGCCCGCGATGCGCGGCTGAAGATCGACCTCTGCAACGACCATCTGGCCGGCTATGAGATGTCGATCGGCCGCTGGTACGAGGGCCAGCACCTCTACACCGCCGCGATCGGCCGCTTCCAGCGCGTGGTCGATGACTTCCAGACCACCAACCACGTCCCCGAGGCGCTGCACCGGCTGATCGAGATCTATCTCAAGCTCGGCCTCGTCAACGAGGCGCGGCGCACCGCGGCGGTGCTCGGCTACAACTATCCCGGCAGCGTCTGGTACTCGACCAGCTACCGCAACCTCGTGCGCGACGGCGACGTGCAGACCGCCTCCGGCCCGAAGCACCCGGTGCGGCAGGGCGGCGGCGGGCTTTTCGGGTCGATCTTCTGAGCGGCGGCCTCTCGCGCCGCCCATGCTGACCGCGCTCTCGATCCGCGATGTGGTGCTGATCGAACGACTGGACCTTGCTTTCGGCCCCGGCCTCTCGGTCCTCACCGGGGAGACCGGCGCCGGCAAGTCGATCCTGCTCGACAGTCTCGGCCTCGCACTCGGCGCCCGCGCCGAGGCCGGGCTGGTGCGCGCCGGCGCCGAGCAGGCCGCTGTCTCCGCCGTCTTCACGCCCGTCGAGGACCATCCCGCGCGGTTGCTGCTGGAAGAGCAGGGGCTCGGGGCCGAGGACGAGACGCTGGTGCTGCGCCGGCTGCTCGGCCGCGACGGCCGCTCCCGCGCCTTCGTCAACGACGCGCCGGTGAGTGCGGCACTGCTGCGCCGGCTCGGGGCGCTGCTGGTGGAGGTTCAGGGCCAGCACGAGCAGATGGGCCTCGCCGACCCGGCCAGCCATGCCGGGCTGCTCGACGCCTATGCCGCGCTGCCCGGGTTGCGCGCCGGCGTCGTGGCCGCCTGGGCGGAATGGCGGGGCGCGGAGACGGCGCTGGCTGCGGCGGAGGCCGCGATCGAGGCGGCGCGGCGCGACGAGGAGTGGCTGCGGCACGCGACCGACGAGCTGGCCGCACTCGCCCCCGAGCCGGGCGAGGAGGACCGCCTCGCCGCCGAACGCACTGCCTTGCAGCAGGGCGAGCGGCGCGCCGAGGCGATCGCGGGGGCGCTCGCCGAACTCGTCTCGCGGGACCGGCGCCATCCCGGGCCGGGTGCGGCGCTGCGCTCGGCCGCGCGCGCTCTCGGGCGTCTGGCAGGCCCGCGCCAGGATGACGCGGCCGGCCCGGCGCTGGCCGCGATCGAGCGGGCGGAGGAGGCGCTGGCGGAGGCGGAGACGCTGCTCGCCCGGCTCGCATCCGACGCCGGCTCCGACCCACGCCGGCTGGAGGCGGCGGAGGAGCGGCTGTTCGCGTTGCGGGCGGCGTCGCGCAAATACGCGGTCGCTGTGGTCGAGCTGCCGGGGTTGCTCGCGGATCTTCGGGTGCGGCTGGCGGCGCTGGACACCGGCACCGCGGAGGTGGCGGCGCTAGGCCGCCGGGCCGCGATTGCGCGCACCGGATACGCGGAAGAGGCGGGGCGGCTCTCGGCGTCGCGGCGGGAGGCGGCCGGGCGGCTGGAGGCGGCGCTGGCGCGAGAGCTGGCGCCGCTGCGGCTCGACCGGGCGCGATTTTCGGTCGAGGTCGCGGCGCTGCCGGAGGCGCGCTGGGGCGAGGGCGGTGCGGACGCCGTGCGGTTCCTCATCGCGACCAATCCGGGGCAGGCGCCGGGACCGCTCGACCGTGTCGCCTCCGGCGGCGAGCTGTCGCGGTTGATGCTGGCGCTGAAGGTGGTGCTGGCGCGCGGGTCGCCGGTGCCGACCTTGGTGTTCGACGAGGTCGATGCCGGGATCGGCGGCGCCACCGCGGCGGCGGTCGGCGACCGCCTCGCCCGGGTCGCGCGCGACGTGCAGGTGCTGGTGGTGACGCACAGCCCGCAGGTGGCGGCGCGCGGCGACGCGCATCTGCGGGTCGCCAAGGCGAGCCGTGGCGGGACGACGCGCACCATCGTCGCCGGCCTCGACGCCGATGCGCGCCGCGAGGAGATCGCGCGGATGCTGGCGGGCGAGACCGTGACCGCGGCCGCCCGTGCCGCCGCCGACAGCCTGCTCGGCACGGCCGCATGAGCGACGAGGCCGCCGACCCCGAGGCGGCCGCGGCCGAGCTGGCCCGCCTCGCCG
>DATAYA010000016.1:0-8877 GCA_036272815.1 Acetobacteraceae bacterium | reverse complement strand
GGAAGACATTTCCTGCAACCGCAATAGTGTCATTTGCAGGACTGCGAGCAACAGCAATTCGACACAAAGGCCGCAATCAGTCCGCCCGCCGCACCCCCAGCCCCCGCATGAACCGGTCCCGTATCCGCGCCGGGTCCCGCTCCGTCTGACCCGCGGCCGGCGTCGTATCGATCCGGGCCGCCACCAGGCTCGGCCCCTCCGCCGCCAGCGCCTCGCCGACCATGCGCGAGAAATCCGCCTCGTCTGCCGCCCAGGCCGCCCGCGCGATCCCGGCCCCGCGCGCCAGCACCGCGAAATCCGCCGCCTGCGCGGAAGCGGTCTCCTGGGCGCCGGTGATCTGATAGACACCATTGTCCATCACCACGATCGAAAGGTTGCGCGGCCGCACCATGCCGATCGTCGCCAGGCAGCCGAGCTGCATCAGCAGCGACCCGTCGCCCTCGATTGCGACGACGCGCCGGGCCGGCTGCGCCAGCGCCACCCCGAGCGCGATCGGGCAGGCAAGCCCCATGCTGCCGAGCATGTAGAAATTGGCCGGCCGCCGGCCTGCCGCCCAGAGGTCGAAATTGGTGTTGCCGATCCCGGCCACCACCACGGCATCATCGGGCAGCAGTGCCACCAGGAGCCGCGTCAGCTCGGTGCGGTTCATCCGCTTGGTGTTGCGCCGGTCTGTCTCGATCGGGGTCATGCCGAAAACACCTTCCCCCCGGTCAGCAGCGGCGAGAGGATCAGCGCCGCCGGCGCCTGCGTCGCGATCGCCTGCTTGATGGTGCGATCGACGACGAACGCCACCTCGTCCAGCCGCGTCAGCGTGTGGTGCTCGATCCCGAGTGCGTCGAGCACCGGCCGCATCGTGCGGCACACCATCGCCTGCCCGAGGTTGAATTCTCCCAGTGTCCCGCGCTCCGAGACCAGCATCAGCAGCGGCATCTGATACGGCACCGCAAGCGAGGCGAGCGCGTTCGGCAGTGTCGCGAACCCGCTCGTCTGCATCAGCACGATGCCCCGCATCCCGCCCATCCAGGCGCCGCAGGTAATGCCGACCGCCTCCTCCTCGCGGGTGCAGACCAGCGTGGTCATTGCGGCATCCTCGTGGAGGTCCGCGATCAGCTTCGTCAGCACGCGGTCGGGCACGTAGGTCGCGAGCTTTATTTCATTTGCGCGCAGCGTCTCATGCACGATCCGGTGCCACTCGTCCGCCATCCCGACGCCTCCGCCCGCTTGACCCGTGACGCGCTTGACTTGTGCCGCTCGCCGCCGATCCTGCGCCGGCCGCCAGAAGCCGGCAAGGGAGGGAGCGATGATCGACACCAAGGGCCGCCCGGTCCTACTGACCGGCGCCTCCGGCAATCTCGGCCGGCACTTGGCAAAGGCGCTCGCCGATCGCGGCTGGACGCTGCGGCTCACCGACATCAAGCCGTTCCCCGACCCACTGCCGCCGCGCGCCAGCTTCACGCCCGCCGACCTCTCCGATGCCGCGACTGTGCTGCGCCTTGCCGAAGGCTGCGGCCTGATCCTGCATTTCGGCGGCGCATCGACCGACGAATACTCGTTCGAGCAGATCCTCGGCGCCAACCTGCGCGGCATGTTTCACATCTACGAGGCGGCGCGGCGGGAGCGGGCGCGGGTCGTCTTTGCGTCCTCCAACCACTCGATCGGCTATCATGAACGCAGCGAGCGGCTGGACGACGACTGCGCCTTCCGCCCTGACAGCTATTACGGATTGTCGAAGGCCTATGGCGAGTTGATGGGCCGGCTCTATTTCGACAAGCACGGCGTCGAGACGGTCGCGGTGCGCATCGGCAGTTGCTTCCCCGAGCCGGTCGATGCGCGGATGCTCGCGACCTGGCTCTCCTATGCCGATCTCACGCGGCTGATGGAGCGATGCGCGGCCGCCGAGCGTGTCGGCGCGTGCGTGATCTGGGGTGCCTCGGCCAATGCGCGCAGCTTCTGGGGCCATGATGCGCGCGACCTGCTCGGCTGGACGCCGCAGGACAGCGCCGATCCCTTTGCCGGCCAGCTCGCGGGAAAGCTGAGCGGCAATCCGGTCGCCGAACGCTACCAGGGCGGCGCCTACGCGGCGCGGGATTACTCTCGGACGTGAAGTTCCTCCACGCCGCCGACATCCATCTCGACAGCCCGATGGCCGGCCTCGCGCGCGCCGACGCGGCGACGGCGGCGCTGGTCCGCGACGCCACCCGGCGCGCCTTCCGCGCGATGATGCAGCTCGCCATCGACGAGGACGTGGCCTTCGTCGTGATCGCGGGCGACCTCTACGATGGCGACTGGCACGACTACAGCACCGGCGTGTTTTTCGCGCGCGAGATGGAGCGGCTCGGCGAGCGCCCGGTCTTCGTCGTGCTCGGCAACCACGATGCGGTTTCGCGGATCACGAAGGGCCTGCGTTTTACTTTGCCCCGCAATGTCCACCTGTTCGGAACGCGCGGCTGCGAGACCATCCGGCACGAGCTGCTCGGCATCGCCGTGCATGGCCGCTCCTTCGCTGATCGGCACGTGCCGGAGGACATGTCGGCCGGCTACGGCCCGCCTGTGCCGGGCCTGCTCAACATCGGCGTGCTGCACACCTCGGCGACCGGCACGGGCGACCACGAGGTCTATGCACCCTGCACGCCCGACGCGCTGGCGCGGCGCGAATACGATTACTGGGCGCTCGGCCACATCCATGCCCGCGCGGTGCTGCGCGAGAGCCCGCACATCGTCTTCCCCGGCAATCTCCAGGGCCGCCATGTCCGCGAGACCGGGGCCAAGGGATGTACTCTCGTGCATGTCGAGGATGGGCGCATCGCGCGCATCGAGCATCGTTCGGTCGACGTGCTGCGCTGGGCGGTCTCCGAGATCGACGCGAGCGGGTTGGCCACTGAGGAGGCGCTATTCGCCCGCGTCCGCGACGTGATGCACGATCTGGGGGCGGCCGCCGACGGCCGTCCCGTGCTCGCGCGCCTCGTGCTCGGCGGCGAGACAGCGCTGCACAACCCGCTGATCGTCGAGCCGGACCGGATCGAGGCCGAGCTGCAA
Source organism: Acetobacteraceae bacterium (assembly GCA_036272815.1). Taxonomy (GTDB): domain Bacteria; phylum Pseudomonadota; class Alphaproteobacteria; order Acetobacterales; family Acetobacteraceae; genus DATAYA01. The sequence goes on along the minus strand of DATAYA010000016.1, from coordinate 5,841 downwards.
CGCTTGGCCCCGGACGGCGTGAGCCTGCACGCGCTGCGCCTGCGCACGACGCCGCCGCGCGGCGCGGGCCGGTCTGCCGGAGCCGCGCTGGCCGAGGATGCCGTCGCATCGCTGCTCGCCTCATTCGACGACGCACTCGACGATCCCGACCTCGCCCACGAACTCGGCGCCGAACTGGCGGCCGCGATCGGCAAGCTGCCCCCGGCCTTGCAGGAGGATGCCGAGGTCGCCGCCATGGCGCGCCCCGACGGCCTGCGCCGGCTCGCGGCCGAAGCGCGGGCGGTGATTGGCCACAGGCTCGGCACTCCGTGAGGTTTCGCCGGCTGCTGCTCGAGCGCTACGGGCATTTCACCGGCGCCGCGCTGGACCTGCCGCCGGCGGCGCGGCTGCATGTCGTGCTCGGTGCCAACGAGGCCGGCAAGACGACGGCGCTCGCCGCGATCGGCGACCTGCTGTTCGGCTTCGAGACGCGCTCGCGCTTCGGCTTCCTGCACGACCAGGCAAGCCTGCGCGTCGGCGCCGAGCTGGAGGCGGGGGACGGGGTGCCGCTCGCCATCCTGCGCCGCAAGGGCCGCGGTCAGACGCTCACGTCGCCGGATGGCGCGCCGGTCGCCGAGGCGCAGCTTGCGGCGCTCATGGGCGGCGTGGGGCGCGGCGCGTTCGAGACCATGTTCGGCCTCGACGGCACCCGGCTGCGCGCCGGCGGCGACGAACTGCTGCGCGGTGGTGCGAGCCTCGGGGTGACGCTGTTCCAGGCGGCGGCCGGCATCCAGGGGGTCGCGTCACTCGCCGCCGAGTTGGAGGCCGAGGCGGACCAGGACTTCGCCATGAGGCGGGGCAGCAAAAGAACATTTTACATCGCGCTCGACCAGTACGATGAGGCGGACAAACGCCGTCGCCAGCACGAGGTGCGTCCCGAATCCTGGAGGGAGGCACGCGACCGGCTGGACGCGGCGCAGGCGGCGCTCGACTCCGGCCTCGCTCGCCATGCCGAGCTTGAACGGCTGCGGCTGCGGCTCGAACGCATCGTGCGGCTGGCGCCGCGGCTGCGTGCGATCGCGGCGGACGAGGCGGCGCTCGCCGAGGTCGCCGGCGCCCCGCCGCTGCCGCCGGACGCCCGCGCCGTCTGGCAGGATGCCTGCCGGCAGCGGCAGAGCGCCGGCCAGGCGCTGCACGACGCCCACGCCGAGCTGGCCCGGATAGTGGCGGCGCTGGCGGGGCTTGCGGAATCCGGCACGCTCGCGCCGCTGCGCGAGGAGATCGAGGCGTTGCAGGCACGGCGCGGCGCGATTGCCAAGGCGCTCGGCGATCTGCCAGGTCTTCGCGACGAGGCGGCGGCGGAGGTTCGCGCGATCGTGCAGGCGGTCGCCTCGCTCGGCCTCGACCTCACCGCGGAGGACGCTGCCGGGTGCCTCCCGGCCGCCACCGCGCGGACGGCCGTGCAGCGTCTCGCCGGCAGTTACGGCAGCCTCCGCCAGCGGCTCGCGGACGCGGAAGCCGGGCGTGACGCCGCGATCCGTGCCCTGGCCGCGGCCGAGGTGGCGGCGCAGGCCCTGCCGCCGGAAGGGGACGTGGCCGTGCTGGGCGGCGTCGTGGCTCGGCTGCGCCGCGCCGGCGACCTGGAAGCGCCGCTCGCAACGGCGACCCGAGCCGCCGATGCCGCGGCCGCGCGGGCGGCGGCGGCGCTCTCCGCGCTGCGGCTCTGGTCGGACGATGCCGCGTCGCTTGCCGCGCTGGAACTGCCGGGCGAGGCGACGGTGCGGCGCCATGCGCGCCTGCTCGATGCCGCCGAGAAAGAAGCCATCCGCCGCCGGGAGGCAGTTGCCGACCTCGCCGCGCGCCGGCAAGCGGCCGATCGGCACGCCTCCGCTCTCGCGGGCGCGGCCGACCTCGCGACCGCCGAGACCGTCGCGGCGCTGCGCCGCAGCCGCGACGCCGGCTGGGAGCACCTGCGCCGCATCCATCTGCTGCCGGGGATCGCCGCGCCCGAGGCTCTGGTTGATGCCCACGCGGAACTGGTGGCCGCCGCCGACCGGGAGGCCGACCGGCGCCTCGCCGCGGGCGAGCGGGCGGCCGCCCTCGAACTTGCGCGCCAGGAGGCCGAGGCGCGGGCGACGGAGCTTGCCGCCGCCAAGACCGCCTCGCGGCTGGCGACGGATGCGCTCGCGGCGGCAGAGGCGGATTGGCGATCGGCCTGGGCGCCCGCGGGGATCGTGCCGCTCCCGCCTGCCGAGATGGAGCGGTGGCTTGCCGATCGCGCCCGTGTTCTGGACCTGCACGCGCAAGCGGACGCGGCGCGCGAGACGGCGGCGGCGAAGCGCGATGGGGCGGCGTCGGCGCGGGCGGAATTCGCGGCCCTTCTGCAACCGGCCCCGGACGAGCCGCTCGGATTGCTGATCGCCCGCGCCGAGGCCGTCGTCGCGGCCGAAGACGCGGCGCAGCGGGCGCGGCAGGCGGCGACGGACGCCCTCGACCGGACGCGCGCGGCCTGCGCCGAAACTGCCGATGCCGGGGCCGCGGCGACGCGGGAGATGGCCGCGTGGCAGGCGCGATGGATCCCGGCGCTCGCCGCCGCCGGCCTGCCCGCCGGGCTGGCGCCGGAGGATGCGGCCGATGCGCTCGGCTGGTGGCAGGAAATCGCAACCCACGCCGCGGCCTTGGCCAAGCTGCGTGCCCGCATCGCCGCGATCGAGCGCGACGACGCCGCCTTCCGCGCCGATGTCGCGCAACGTGCCGCCGTGCTGGCCCCCGACCTGCGCGACGGCGACTCGTTTGCGGTGGTGCTGGAATTGCAGGCGCGGCTCGCGCGCGAACTCACCGACGACGCCAGGCGGCAGGACCTCGCACGCCAGGAAGAAGCGGCACACACCGCCGAGCGCCGCGCCACCGAAGCGATCGGCCACGCCGGCGCGGCGCTCGACCGGCTGCGCGATGCGGCCGGCGTCGATGCGGAGGACGCGCTGGAGCCGGCCATCGCGCGCGCCGAACGCCGTGCCGACCTCCTCCGCCGCATCGCGGAGGCGCGCGAGGCCGCCCTTGCCCTGGCCGAGGGCCAGCCCCTCGCGGCACTGGCCGAGGCTGCCGAGGGAGCCGACCTCGACGCGCTCCGCGCCCAGATCGAGACCCATGCCGCCGAGGCGCAGGAGATCATGGCGCGGCGCGAAGGGCAGGGGGCGGAGCGGCGCGATGCGGAGGAACTGCTCGCCCGTCTCGGCGGCGTCTCCGGCGCCGCCGAGGCGGCGCAGCAGCGCCACGATGCCGCCGCCGCGATGGGCGCGAGCCTGCAGCGCTACGCCCGGCTGCACGTCGCGGCGCGCCTGCTCCGGCACGGCATCGACCGCTTCCGCCAGCGCCAGCAAGGCCCGCTCCTGACCCGTGGCGGCGCCCATTTCGCCGCCCTGACCGCCGGCCGCTACGACCGGCTGCTCGTCGGCTACGGCGCGGGCGACGAGCCGGAACTCCAGGTCGGCCGTGCCGATGGGGCCGAACTCGGCGTGGCCGCCCTGAGCGAGGGCACCCGCGATCAGCTCTATCTCGCCTTGCGGGTCGCGGCGATCGAGACCTATGCCGTGAGCGCCGAGCCGTTGCCGCTGATCGGCGACGACCTGTTGGTGCATTTCGACGACACCCGCGCCGCCGCAGCGCTGCGCCTGCTCGCCGGCCTGGGCGAGCGGATGCAGACCATCCTGTTCACCCACCATCACCACCTGGCGGAGCTGGCGCGTGCGGAGATCGCAGGCGACCGGCTCGCCATCCACGTCCTGCCCGGCCCCTGACGGACCCGCTCGCGCCCATGTGAGCGCCGCCCGTGCGCGTGCCCTGCGTTGCGCCGTCATGCCACAGGATGCTCCCGAGCCGCCGCAGGCAGCGCAGCAGAACATCGACACGATCGTCCGCATCGAGGAGGCGATCGCCCGCGAGCGCACCACGGGCGATCGCGTGGCGGACGCGATCGCGACCTTCTCCGGCACTATCAGCTTCGCGCTGCTTCACGTCGCCTGGTTCGTGGTCTTGGCGGTGGTCAACACACGGCTGGTCCCCGGCATTCCCGCCTTCGACCCCTACCCGTTCCAGCTGCTCGCGATGCTGGTCTCGCTGGAGGCGGTGCTGCTCTCGACCTTCGTGCTCATCAAGCAGAACCGCATGGGCCTGCGCGCCGACCGGCGCAGCCATCTCGATTTGCAGATCAACCTGCTCGCCGAGAAGGAAATCACGAAGGTGATCCAGATGCTCGACCGGATCGCCGACCGTCTGGGCGCAACCGAGCAGGTGGCCGACCAGGAGACGCGCGAACTCGGCGAAGTCACCGCGGTCGACCGGCTCGCACACGAACTGCACGAGCGGCTGCCCGACAAGGAGTGACTAGCGCACCTCGACGACCCGCAGCGCGTTCGTCGTCCCCGCCTGTCCGAACGGCACGCCGGCGGCGACGACGAGCTGACCGCCGTGCTGCGCGAACCCCTCGCCGATCACGATCCGCACCGCCTTGGCGACCGCGTCGGTCATCGAGTGGGCATCCGGCGTCACCACCGCATGCACGCCCCACACGATCGCGAGCCGCCGCGCCGTCAGCGGGTCGGGGGTCAGGCCCAGGATCGGGCTTTCCGGCCGCTCGCGGGCTACCAGCAGCGCGGTGCTGCCCGACAGCGTGAACGCCGCGATCGCCTGCGCGCCGGTGGTGTGCGCCACCTGCCGCGCCGCCGCCGCGATCGCGTCGGCCAAGCTGCGCTCCGGCTCCGGCCGGCTGGCGTCGATGATCTCGCGCCAACCCTGGTCCTGCTCCACCCGCGCGACGATCCGGTCCATGATGTTGACCGCTTCGTAGGGGTATTGCCCGGCCGCGGTTTCGGCCGAGAGCATCACCGCATCCGCCCCGTCGAACACCGCGGTCGCGACGTCGGACGCCTCGGCGCGCGTCGGCGACGGCGCAGAAATCATGCTCTCCAGCATCTGCGTCGCCACCACCACCGGCTTTCCCATCTGCCGCGCCAGCCGCACGATGCGCTTCTGCACCAGCGGCACCTCCTCGGGCGGCAGCTCCACGCCGAGATCGCCGCGCGCGACCATGACCGCATCCGACAGCCGCATGATCGCATCCAGGTTCTCGATCGCCTGCGGCTTCTCCAGCTTGGTGAGCACCCAGGCGCGGCCGGCGACAATCTCCCGCGCCTCGGCCACGTCCTCCGGCCGCTGCACGAAGGACAGTCCGATGTATTCGACCCCATGCTCCAGCGCGAAGGCGAGGTCCTCGCGGTCCTTCGCGGTCAGCGCCGGGATCGGCAGTATCATGTCGGGCACGTTGACGCCCTTGCGGTCCGACAGCGGGCCGCCGACCACGATCCGCGTCTCCAGCCGGTCCTCCCGCTTGCGCTCGACCGAGAGCCGGAGCTTACCGTCGTCGAGCAGCAGCGTCGTGCCGATCGCGGCGGCCTCGATGATCTCGGGATGCGGCAGCGCCACCCGGCGCGCGTCGCCGGGCGTCGGGTTGAGGTCGAGCTGGAAGCCCTGGCCCGTTTGCAGGTGGACGCGCCCGCCCTGGAACCGGCCGACCCGCAGCTTCGGCCCCTGGACGTCGGCAAGGATGCCGATGGGACGGCCGGCGCGACCCTCCAGCTCGCGGATCATCGCGACGCGGGCGGCGTGGTCCTCGTGCGTGCCGTGGCTGAAATTGAGCCGGAAGACGTCGGCGCCGGCGTGGAACAGGCGGGCGAGGACTTCCGGCGTTGACGAGGCGGGGCCGAGGGTCGCCACGATCTTGGTGCGGCGGCGGCGGCGGATCTTGGTGCGGCTGGGCATGGTGTCTCCGGGCAGGAAGGCGGGGGCTCTGCCCCTCGACCCCGC
>DATAYA010000015.1:0-3788 GCA_036272815.1 Acetobacteraceae bacterium | reverse complement strand
CGCGGCGTTGCCGAACAGGCAGAACCCCATCGGGCGGGCGGGCTCGGCATGGTGGCCGGGCGGCCTTGCGGCGACGAAGGCCGATTGCGCCCAGCCCTCCATCACCGCGTCGACCGCGGCCACCGCGCCGCCCGCCGCGCGCCGTGCCGCCGCCGCCGAGCCCGTGCTCATCGCGGTGTCGGCGTCGAGCTGGAGGCGCTCGCCGGGATCTGGGTGGATGGCGAGGATCGCCTCGACATAGGCCGCCGGGTGGACGAGCTGGAGCTGCTCGCGCGTCGCCTCCGGCGCCTGCTTGCGCAGCAGCGGCACGAAGTCGGGATGTTCGAGCGCCCGCAGCACGGCGCGCAGGCGGTCGGGGCATTCCGGGTGCCAGGTGCCGGGATCGTGATCGAGGCAGGCCAGATGGGTGAACAGCGCAACCGGCATCAGGCGGCCTCATCCGGGTCGGGAGCACCCGGATCGGGTGCATCCGGGTCGGAGGCGGGGCGGCAGCGCAGGACAAAGCTGAACACGCCCGCCTCCTCGCTCATCGCGAGCAGGGCGTGGCCGGTCTCGCGCGAGAAGGCCTGGAAGTCGGCGACGGCGGCGCGGTCGGTCGCGAGCACCCGCAGCCGCTCGCCCGGCGCCAGCGAGCGCAGCGCCCGGTTGGCGCGCAGGACCGGCAGCGGACAATTGAGGCCGCGGACGTCGAGCAGGGTCTCGCTCATCGGCGCATGGTGTGGCGCGTCGTGGCGTGCTGGCAAGGCGCTCCCGCGCTTGCCGCGCCGCCGCGGAGCCTGATACGACGCCCGCATGTCCCGCAACCGCATCGGCATCGATTTCGGCGGCACCAAGGTGGAGATCGCGGCCCTCGACCGGGACGGGCGGGAGCTGGTGCGCCGTCGCATCGCCTCGCCCACCGCGGGCGGCAATGCCGAATACGCCGCGGGCGTGCGGGCCGTCGCCGACCTGGTGCGCGGCGTCGATGCCGAGCTGCGCGAGACGCCGACCGTCGGCGTCGGCATCCCCGGCGTCATCAGCCCGGCGACCGGCCTGGTCAAGAACGCCAACTCGATCTGCCTGAACGGTCACGCCTTCGATCGCGACCTCGCCGAGGCCCTCGGCCGCCCGGTGCGGGTCGAGAACGACGCCAACTGCTTCGCGCTGTCTGAGGCGGTGGACGGCGCCGGCGCCGGGCACGCGCTGGTGTTCGGGGTGATCCTCGGCACCGGCTGCGGCGGCGGCATCGTGCGCGCCGGCCAGGTCTGGTCGGGGCGCAACCGCGTCGCCGGCGAATGGGGCCACACCCCGCTGCCCTGGCCGGAGCCGCACGAGCTGCCCGGACCGGCCTGCTGGTGCGGCCTGCATGGCTGCATGGAGACCTGGGTCGCCGGCCCCTCGCTCGCACGCGACTGCGACGGGCCGGGCAACCGCGACGCGTCCGCGATCCCCGCGCGCGCCGAGGCCGGCGACGCGGCGGCGGCGGCGGCGCTGGAGCGGCACGCGAGCCGGCTCGCGCGCGGGCTCGCCGTGGTCATCAACGTGCTCGATCCGGACGTGATCGTGCTCGGCGGCGGCCTCTCCAACATGGCGCACCTGACCGCGCGGGTGCCCGAGCTGATCGGGCAATACCTGTTCACCGACGTCGCCGACACGCCGATCGTGCCCAACCGCCACGGCGACAGCTCCGGTGTGCGCGGTGCGGCGTGGCTCTGGCCGGCGACGGACTGAGGCGGGGATGCCGGCGCTGTGCCGCGATTGCGGCGCCGAGCCGGCGGAAGCGGCGCTCTCCTGTCCGGACTGCCGGGGCGGCCGGATCGTGCGCCACCCCGAGCTGTTCACGCTCGCGGTCGCCCATGTCGATTGCGACGCCTTCTTCGCCAGCGTCGAGAAGCGGGATCGGCCGGAGCTGGCCGCGCTCCCGGTGATCGTCGGTGGCGGCGGCGGCCGCGGGGTGGTGACGGCGGCCTGCTATGTGGCGCGGCTGTCGGGCGTGCGCAGTGCCATGCCGATGTTCCGCGCCCGCCGCCTGTGCCCGGACGCGGTGGTGATCCCGCCGGACTTTTCGAAGTATTCCGCGGCCTCCCGCCAGGTGCGGCGGCTGATGGAGCGGCTCACGCCGCTGGTCCAGCCGCTCTCGATCGATGAGGCGGTGCTCGACCTCTCAGGCACCGCCGCCCTGCACGGCGCGGCGCCGGCGGTGGTGCTCGCCCGACTCGCCCGCGAGATCGAGAGCGAAGTGGGCATCACCGTCTCGATCGGGCTCGCGGCCAACCGGCTGCTCGCCAAGATCGCCGCCGGGCGCGACAAGCCGCGCGGCTTTGCCGTGCTCGGCGCGGAGGCCGCCGGCGTGCTGGCGCCCGCGCCGGTGCGGCTGCTGCCCGGCGTGGGTCCGGCGCAGGAGCGGCGGTTGGCGGCCATCGGGATCACCCGGCTCGGGCAGCTCGCGGCGCTCGACCCGCGAACGGCCGCGCGCCTGCTGGGCGAGGACGGCCCGGCGCTGGCCGCCCGTGCCCGCGGCGAGGATCTGCGGACGGTCGAGCCCGGGCGCGCCACCCGCTCGGTGAGTGCGGAGACCACGTTCGCCGAGGATTTGTCGACGGTCGCAGCGCTCGAACGGCCCCTCTGGCGGCTGTGCGAGCGGCTGGCGGGGCGGCTGCGGGAGCAGGAACTGGCGGCGGCCGGCGTGGTGCTGAAGCTCAAGACCGCCGGCTTCGCGCTGCGCACCCGCGCCGTCCGGCTGCCCGGACCCACGGCGCTGCCGGAGGTGCTGTTCGCCGCCGCGCGCGCCCTGCTGGCGCGGGAGGCGGACGGGACGGCGTTCCGGCTGATCGGCGTCGGCGCGCAGCCGCTGGCCAGGCTCGACGCGGCGGACCGGCCGGATCTCGCCGACCCGGAGGTCGGCAGGCGGGTGGCCCGGCAGGCGGCGATCGACGTATTGCGCGGCCGGTTCGGGGCCGACGCGGTGCAGCGCGGGCGCGGGCTGCGGTGAGCTTCGCGGCGGCAATGGCGCTGCCGGCAAATCATGTCAGACGGCGGCGTCGAGCCCCGGCGGAGCAGCGCCCGTGACAAACGCGGCGAGATACATCTTTCCCAGGATCTGCCTGGTCGCCGCCGCACCGGGCTGCAGCCGCCCGTCGTGGACCGCGCTGTGAAATTCTGCAACCGATGGGGTTGAGACATTGCCGTCCGCCAACGGGCCGTTGGCCGAAGCAGAGGCGCTGAGAAACACACCTGCATAATAAAGCCGGGTGAGCGCGCACCTGAGCGAGCCGCGCGGATGTCGTGTCGTCCGGCGCGCCGTCAGACCAGGCTTTCAGCAAGACTCCTTCCAACGTTCGAGAGGCGGTCCTGCCGTCGATCTGGCAGCGACAGATGGTTGGCGGCGAGCGGTGAAATCGGCTTGATGGTGGAGACCGATTACAAAAGGGCGGTCACGATGACCCGCGTCCTCGCCCTGCTCGCCTGCCTGCTCGCGACGGGATGCGCCGACCGGTATGCGACCAATGTCCCGCTCAGCGCCGAGACATCGTCGCCGGCGATCGGGCCCACCGGCTGGACGCCATAGGCGGCGCGCCGCCGATCTCTTCGAGCAAAAGAAAGTCAGGGCTCTCCCTCCGTGGCCCATTCCACGGGCGCGAAGGGCGCCCGCGGAACCTTCGGCCACTTCGCCCTGGACCCGCTGGGGACTGAGGCCCCAGACCCCCGTTCTCTCGGCGGCGTCGAAGGAAGGCGTGGATGCTCGGCCTTCGCCGAGCATGACGAGGGGGCGTGCGAGGAGTCATTCCGTCGGGCGGTCGGTATGAAAC
>DATAYA010000014.1:0-8332 GCA_036272815.1 Acetobacteraceae bacterium | reverse complement strand
ACGCCCGAGCCCACCAGCGGCATGTCGCCGAGACACACGATCGCGGCTCCCGCCTCGGGCGGCACGGCGCGGATACCGGCCTTGAGGCTCTCGGCCAGCCCGTCGGCGAACAGCTCGGCATGGACGATGCGGACCTTTCGCCCGGCGAGCGCCTGCTGGATCTCGGCCGCCTGATGGCCGGTCACCACGATCACCGGCCGCGCGAGGCTGCCGAGCACGCTGTCCACGACCCGCGCCACCATCGGCCGGCCGGCCGCGTCGGGCACCAGCAGCTTGTTGCGCGGTGCCATCCGCCGCGAGCGCCCGGCTGCCAGCACGATCGCCGCGACCGACGGCCGCCGCCGGGGTGCTGCACCCGCGCGCACCGTCTCGGCTGCCGCCGCGCGCGGCAGCGGCCGGGGACCCACATCCTTGAGCAGCCCGCCGACGCCCATCCCGGCCAGTTCGGCGCCGGTCAGGCCCAGGCCCGCGAACAGCCGCGGCAGGACAAAGTCGATCCCGTTCTGCGCCGGGCTGCGGGCGCAGCCGGGCAGCACCAGCGCCGGCCGCGTGCCGATCCGGCCGAGGCAGATCAGGTTGCCCGGATCGACCGGCATCCCGAAATGCTCGATCCGGCCGCCCGCGCGAACGATCCCCGCCGGCCCCACGTCTCGCCGGTCCACCACCGCCGAGGCGCCCGCGACGAGCAGCAGGTCGGCGCCCGCCGCGATCAACTGCCCGAGCGCGTCGGCGATCGGCGCCTCGGCGTGCGGGCAGCGCAGCACCGGCAGCAGGGTGCCCGACAGCGCCTCGACACGCGCCGTGGTGGCCTCGACGGTGCCTTCCAGCACGCTTTCCTTGAGCCCGGGCAGTTCGGTCATCACCAGGCCGACGCGCAGCGGCCGGAAGGTGTGGAGCGTCAGCGGCGGCCGCTGCCGCGCGATCGCCTCGGCAACCGCGAGCGTGGTGCCGGGGACGGCGAACGGGACCACCTTGATCGTCGCCACCATGTCCTTCGCGGCAACGACCGTCGCATCCGGCAGGGTCCCGATGGTCAGGCTCTCATGCACGCCATTGAGCCGGTCGATCGCGGCACGGTCGACCCGCAGCAGGCCGGACGCCTCGGCGATCAGGTTGACGCGGCCGGTGGCGGCACGGGAGCGGCGCAGCAGGGCAGGGGTCACCGCCTCGGCCAGCGCGTCGGCCGCCTCGTCCTCGGGGACGTCGCCAGGCTCCAGCCGGGCGGCGATGACTTCCTCGCGCCCGGCGGCGCGCAGGGCCGCGATGGCGTCGTCGTCGAGCACCGCGCCTTTCTTGACCACCCGGCCCGGCAGGCGCTGCGTGTGCGCCAGGATCGCGCCGCGCGCCTCCCCCAGCGGCAGCGTGCCGAAGATCATGGCGCCAGCACGCCGAAGATCATCGCGGCAGCGCCCGGAAAATCACGAACCGGATAATCACGAACGGGAAGCGAGCTTGGCGCCACGCCGGACGGCGACGATGTCGGCCACGATCGAGAGCGCAATCTCGGGCGCCGTCACCGCATCGATCGGCAGGCCGACCGGCCCGCGGATGCGCGCGAGCGAAGCGTCGTCGTGCCCGAGCGCGCGCAGCCGGTCGAGCCGCGCCGCATGGGTCCGGCGGGAACCGAGGGCGCCGATGTAGAACGCGGCGGATTTCAGCGCCCGGTCGAGCGCCGGGTCGTCGAGCTTCGGATCATGCGTCAGCGTGACGACTGCGGTGCGTGCATCCGGGCGCAGCGCGTCCATCGCCTCGTCCGGCCAGTCGGTCGAGATCGTGACGTCCGGAAAGCGCTCGGCATTGGCGAAGGAGCGGCGCGGATCGACCAGCACCAGCGCGGTGCCGAGATGGGCCGCCATCGGCACCAGCGCCTGCGCGATGTGGACGGCGCCGACCACGACCAGCCGCAGCGGCGGGTTGTGGACCTGGAGGAACCAGTTTTCCCCCGCGACCGAAACCGTGCCGCTCGCATCCGCCGCGATCGCCGCCCGCGCCGCCGCCCGCAATTCCGAGGGCGCCTCATCCTCCGGCAGCAGACGCTGCTCGCCCGAGGGCAGGCGTGTCGCCAGCACCACCGGGCGCTTGGCGGCGCGCGCGGCGTCAAGCCGTGCCAGTAGGTCTGGCGTCACGCCAGCTTTTCCACGAACACCTTCACCTTTCCGCCGCAGGCGAGCCCGACCTCCCAGGCGCGCTCGTTGGAGACGCCGAAATCGAGCAGCCGGGGCGAGCCGGTGCGGATCGTCTCCTGCGCGGCATCGGCGACCGCACCTTCGATGCAGCCGCCGGACACCGAGCCCGCCATCCGCCCCGAGGCGGTGACCGCCATCTGGCTGCCGGCCGGACGCGGGCTGCTGCCCCAGGTTTCGGTGACGGTTGCCAGGGCGACGTCCTCGCCCGCCGCGCGCCACGCGCCGGCCACGGAAAGCACGTCCTCGGCCTCGACCGGAAAAACACTCATGCTGCCATCCTCCATGGATCGGCGCCGCCGCGCGGTGGCGCGGGACGCGAGAGAGCCGCAATCAGCGACCGCAGGCTGGCGAGGTTGTGAACCGGACGGAACTCGTCGACATGCGGCAGCATCGCGCGGACGCCCTGCGACTTCGGCTCGAATCCGTCCCAGCGCAACAGCGGATTGAGCCAGATCAGCCGTGCGCAGGAGCGATGCAGCCGGTCCATGTTCTCGGCGAGACCGCGTGCGCCCTCCCGGTCCAGCCCGTCGGTGACCAGCAGCACCACCGCCCCCTGCGCCAGCACCCGCCGCGCCCAGCGCCGGTTGAACGTCTCCAAAGCCTCGCCGATGCGGGTGCCGCCCGACCAGTCCGGGACCAGGTGGGCGACCATCTGGAACGCGACCTCGGGATCGCGGTGCTTCAGGGCGCGGGTGATGTTGGTCAGGCGGGTGCCGAACAGGAAAACATGAACGCGCTCGCGATCGTTGGCGACGGCGTGCAGGAAATGCAGCAGCACCTGCGCGTAGCGCGCCATCGAGCCGGAGATGTCGCACAGCACCACCAGCGGCGGCGGCCGCTCGGTGCGCTCGCTGCGGCTGATCCGCAGCACCTCGCCGCCCTGACGGAGGCTGCCGCGGATCGTGGCGCGCAGGTCGGTGAACGGTCCGGTCTCGTCGGGCCTGCGGCGGCGGGTGCGGCGCATGTCGAGCGGCAGGCGCAACGCCCGGATTTCCGACTTCGCGCGGGCGATGTCGGCGGCCGCCATCGCCTCAAAATCCAGTTGCGACAGGCGCTCCCGCTCGCTGACGGTGAGCGTCATGTCGAGGTCGGGCGGCGGCGGCGTCTCCCGGTCCTGCGGCCGGGCGGGGCGGGCGGGCGCCATCGCCTCGGCGACACGGCGGCTGGCCGGCGGCGGCCTCCGGTCGGCCGCTTGCTTCTGTCCGTCCATCAGCGCCATCACCGCCTCCTGCTGGGCGGCGGCGGGATCGCGCCAGAACAGCGCGAAGGCGTGGTCGAACACCTCCCGGTGCTCGTGCCGGTGCGTCATCACCGCGCGCAGGGCGGAGCGCATCTCCTCGCGCTGGCCGAGGTCGATCACGGTCAGCGCGTCCTGGCCGGCGATCGTCTCGGTGGGTCCGACGGGCAGCCCGGCGCGGCGCAGCATCCGGGCGAACTGCATGACGTTGGCCGCAAGCGCGCCCGGCGCCTCGCTCATGCGGCGGCGGCTTGCGTCGTCTCGGCCAGCAGCCTGGCCGCCTGCTCGCCGCGGAGGCGGGCGATGTCGTCCTGATACTTGAGCAGCACCCCGAGCGTCTCGTTGACGAGGCCGGGCGTCAGCTCGCGCGCGTCGAGCGCCCGCAGCGCGTTCGCCCAGTCGATCGTCTCGGCCACACCGGGGAGCTTGAACAGCTCCTCCCCGCGCAGCCGCTGCACGAATTCCACGACCTGCGCCGAGAGCCGTCCCGGCACGCCCGGCGCCCGGGCGGCGAGGATCGCCCGCTCCCGGGCCCCGTCCGGGTAGTCCACCCACTGGTATAGACAGCGGCGGCGGATCGCGTCGTGGACCTCGCGGGTGCGGTTCGAGGTGATGACGACCACCGGCGGCGTGCTTGCGCGGATCGTGCCGTATTCGGGGACGGTGATCTGGAAGTCGGCCAGCAGTTCGAGGAGAAAAGCCTCGAAGGGCTCGTCGGCGCGGTCGAGTTCATCGATCAGCAGCACCGCGGGCGGCTGGTCGGGGTCGATCGCGGAGAGCAGCGGGCGCGGACGGAGGAACTCGCGGCCGTAGATGTCGGAGGCGAGGGTGGCGCGGTCGGTGCTGCCGGACGCCTCGGCGAGCCGGATCGCCATGAGCTGCCGCGCGTGGTCCCATTCGTAGGCCGCCGCCGACAGGTCGAGCCCGTCGTAGCATTGCAGCCGGACCAGCCGCCGTCCGAGCCCGGCGGAGAGCACCTTGGCGATCTCGGTCTTGCCGGTGCCCGGCTCGCCCTCCAGGAACAGCGGCCGGCCCATCGCGAGCGCCAGATGCACCGCGGTCGCGAGGTCCGCGTCGGCGATGTAGCCATGATCGGAAAGGAGGGCGGCGGTCTCGGCGACGGAGGCGGGAAGGGTGCGCATGCCTTCAGATATAGGCGCTGATGATCATAAAGAAGATCAACAGCCAGATGATCGTGCCGACCCAGGCGACGATCGGGAAGCCGCCGGGCTCCTTCGGGATCATCGCCAGCATCGAGGGTGTGGCTGCCGGTGTGGCGGCGAGCACCACGGGGCTCTCGGCGCCGACCTCTTCGGGTCCGGCGACCTCGGCGGAGAACCGGTCGAAGAAGTTGTCCGCCATCTGCTTGGCGCTGGCGTCGATCAGCCGCGCCCCGAGCTGGGCGATCTTGCCCCCGACCTGGGCGTTGACCGCGTAGCGCAACAGGGTGAAATCACCATCGTCGGCGAGATGCACCTCGGCACCGCCCTTGGCGAACCCGGCGACGCCGCCCTGCCCCTCGCCGTTGATCCGGTAACTGTTCGGCGGATCGAGGTCCGCGAGGTGGACAAGCCCGGCAAAGCGCGCCGCGATCGGGCCGATCTTGACCGCGGCGGTAGCCTTCATCTCGGTATCGGACAGTTTCTCCAGGCTTTGGCAGCCCGGGATCGCGACACGCAGCACATCCGGATCGTTGAGCGCGTCCCACACCTTCTGGCGCGGCGCGGGAATGCGCCGCTCGCCCGTCATGTCCATCCGTCACCGTCTCCAATGAGCGGCGGGACGTTAGTGGCGCGGTCGCTGCGGTGCAACCAAGGGGCCCGGCCGTTCGGCCGGAACCCCTCGCCATATCGCCGGATGGGCCAGCGTCAGTGCGATGCCAGCGTCAGTGCGACGGCCCGCCTGCACCCGACCCGGTGCCCATGCCGCCGGCGCTGGTGCCACCCGAGCCGGCGCCGCCGCTCGAGGTGCTCGAGCCGGCGCTGCCGGAGCCGATCGCGGCACCGGCGCCGTGGGTTGTCGACGTCATGCCCGGCCCGCTGCCGCCCGTGCCCTTCGTCGTCATGCCCGCGGTGGCCGAGTTCGAGCCCGGCAAGGTGGTGGTATTCGTCGTGCCGTCCCCGTTGCTGGGCGTCTGCGCCAGCGCCGGAAGCGCGAACGAGAGCGCCAATACCGCCGCGCCGGCCGACATCATCAAACCCTTCATCACTATCCTCCAAGTTGTGGCAGTCACGGCATCAACAGGCGAGCACCGGCTTCGGTTCGACGCACAAGGCGCACTATTTCGGAAGTGATCGCCGCGGTTGTTTTGCTGGCTGCCGGTGACGCTGCGCCATGCGGCCGCCATATTCGGGCGCGTGCCGCCCGATCCGCGCCTTCGTCCCATCTATATCGGCTCCGAGGTCTATCGCCGGTCCACCTACGGACCGAAGCATCCGCTCGCGATCCCGCGCGTTTCGACCTGCACCGATCTCTGCCGCGCGATGGGATGGCTGCCGGACGCGCAGTTCGTCGTCGCCCCGATGGCGACCCCGGACGCCGTCGCACGGTTCCACGACCCGGAGTACGTGGCGGCGCTGCGGCGGGCGGAGACGGCGCAGGCGGTGAGCGAGGCGGACCGCGCGCGGTTTCGCATCGGCGCCGAGGGCAACCCGGTCTATCCGGAGATCTATCGCCGGCCGATGACCTCGGCGGGCGGGATGATGCTGGCGGCGCGGCTCGCGGCGGAAGGTGGCCCGGGGGGCCGCATCGTGCATTGCCCGGGCGGCGGGACGCATCACGGCCGGCCCGCGCGCGCCGCGGGCTTCTGCTACCTCAATGACCCGGTGCTCGCCATTCTCGCCTGGCTCGATGCGGGACTCGAGCGCGTCGCCTATCTCGACATCGACGCCCATCACGGCGACGGCGTGCAGGACGCCTTCCATGACGATGCGCGCGTGCTGACGATCAGCGTCCACGAGGCCGGACGCTGGCCGCATACCGGTGCTGCCGAGGATCGCGCCGGCGGGGTTGCGCGCAACTTCCCGGTGCCGCAGGGGCTGTGCGACACTGAACTGCGCTTCCTCCTGCACACCGCGATCCTGCCGCTGATCGCGGCGCACCGGCCGCAGGCGGTGATGCTGCAATGCGGGGCGGACGCGCTGGAGGAGGACCCGCTGGCGCGGTTGTCGCTGTCCAACAACGCGCATTTCGAGGTGGCAGGGGCGCTGCGCGATCTCGGGCTGCCGCTAGTCGTGACCGGCGGCGGCGGCTACAACCCCTACACGGTCGGGCGGTGCTGGGCCGGGGTGTGGGCGACGCTGAACCGGCTGCCGATCCAGCAGCGGACGACGCCGGATGCAGAGGCGGTGCTGCGCGCGCTGACCTACAACCGCGCCGCCGGACGCCATCCGCCCGAGCACTGGTTCACGACGCTGCGCGACGCGCCCCGCGAAGGGCCGGTGCGGGCGGAGCTGCGGCATCTCGCCGCACTCGCATTGCAGGAGAGGCTTGCCGCATGAGACGCCGCCCGCTGATCGCAGCCATGGCCCTGGCCCCGTTCGCCGCCCAGTTTGCGCTCTCCCAAGCCGCACAGGCGCAGTCGGAGCCAACCGCGGCACAGCCGGTGCTGCCGAAGGAGCGGCTGGTGATCGTCACGCATGACGGGACGCATCATGCGTTCGACGTCGAGATGGCGCGCACGCCGGAGCAGCAGGTGACCGGGCTGATGTTCCGCACCAGCGTGCCGGCGAATGGCGGGATGCTGTTCGTCTGGCCGGTGCCGCAGGAGAGCGAGATGTGGATGAAGAACACGCTCGTGCCGCTCGACATGGTGTTCATCGAGGCCGACGGCACGATCCGCCACATCGAGGAGAACACGGTCCCGCACAGCCTCGCGATCATCGACAGCCACGGGAAGGTCACGGCGACGCTGGAGCTGCAGGGCGGGATCACGGCGAAGCTCGGGATCGTGCCGGGGGACAAGGTGCTGGGCCAGCCGTTCGGGACGGTGGCGACGGGGTAATACCAACCGCCCGAACAGTCGTGGATGGCCGGCCTTCGCCGGCCATGACGGGAACGCCAAGAACATAGGGCATTTGGTGTAATCCGGGCGCGTCGGAGCCGGGGCCAGCGGCCGCCCGGCTCCGACCCGGAGGCTTCTCAGCCCTGGCGACGCCGCCGGGCAGTGAGCCCGAAGCCGAGCAGGCCGACGCCGAGCAGCGCCATCGAGCCCGGCTCCGGCACGTCGCTGATGCGCGCATCGAAGCTGGTCGTGGTGTTGGCCATGGCGTCGACGGTAATTACCTCGGTCTCCGAAAACGGCCCGGCGAGTAGGTTGGCGCCGTTGGTGGAGGACCCGCTGAAGGCGATCGTGCCGCTGAAGCTGAGATTGGCGAGAAGCTGCTGGGTGCCGAAGGCGGCGTCGGTGGTGTCGATGTAGGTCTTGTAGCCGAGCACGTTGCCTTCCCCGAGCGTGCCGCCGATCGCGCTCATGAACGGGTTGTTGCCCACCTGCGCGAGCGAGGTCAGTCCGGTCTCGGTGAGCGAAAGTGTCAGCGTGCCGCCGGTGGCGCTGGAGACCTGGACCGAGCTGAGGTCGATCAGGGTCGGGGAATTGCCGAGCGGGGCCCCGGTGCCGATTCCGCTGATGACGGAGAACGAGCCGTAGCTGGCCGGTCCGAAGCTGGCGATGCCGCCCGAGCCGGTGATCGTCTGCGTCGCATAGCCGGTCTCGGCGAGCTGCAATTGCAGGACCGGGCTCGCATGGGCGGGGGCGGCCGCGAGGGCGGCGACGGCCAGGGCGGCAAGGGTGATTTTCGGCAACATGAATGGCATCTCCTGACGTGGGGCCGGCGCATCAGGCGCCGGCAAGCCTCTGGCAGGACGACAGCAACATGCGTGCCATGGGGGCAGGGGATTGATTTCGCTC
>DATAYA010000013.1:0-2595 GCA_036272815.1 Acetobacteraceae bacterium | reverse complement strand
TGACGGGAAGCAACAACAAATGGCGCGGCTGCAATCACCCCGAAATCGACAGATCGGTCAGCCGCCGGTGCTCGTCGGCGGCAAATCGGTCGGTCATGCCGGCGATGTAGTCGCACACCACCGTCGCCGTCCGCGCCGGGTCGCCGACCCCGGCCCGCGCGCTCCAGCCGTCCGGCAGCAGTGAGGAGTCGGCGTGCAGCAGCGCGAACAACGCCTCCGTGGTGCGCCGCGCCTTGGCGCTCATCCGGTTGACCCGCCAGTGGCGGTACATGCGGGCGAACAGGAAATCCTTGATCGCGCGGTTGGCGTCGGCAACCGCCGGGCTGAAGGCGACCACCGGGACGGCGGCCTGCCGCACCGCGGCGGCATCCCCGGCATCGAGCGCCGCGAGCCGCCGGCCGCTCTCGTCGGCGGCGTCGGTCACCAGCCGGTCGATCACCCGCCGCAGCATCTCGTGGCGCAGCCGCGGCGGCGGCATGTCAAGACTCGCCAGCCGCGCCTCCGCCAGCGCGTCCGACACCAGCGGCAGGTGCTCAAGCTCCTCGAAGCCGAACAGGCCCGCGCGCATCCCGTCGTCGAGATCGTGGCTGTGATAGGCGATGTCGTCCGCCAGCGACGCCGCCTGCGCCTCGGCCGAGGCGAAGCCGTGCAGGTCGAGCGGGTGGATCGCGTCATAGGCGGCAATCCCCGGCGGCGGCCGGTGCAGCGGGCCATTGTGCTTGGCCAGCCCCTCCAGCGTCTCCCAGGTCAGGTTGAGCCCGTCGAACGCCGCGTAACGCGCCTCCAGATGCGTCACCACCCGCAGCGACTGCGCGTTGTGGTCGAACCCGCCCCAGGGCCGCATCGCGGCGGCCAGCGCATCCTCGCCGGAGTGCCCGAACGGCGGGTGGCCGAGATCGTGGGCCAGCGCCACCGCCTCGGCGAGATCCTCGTCGAGCCGCAGCATCCGCGCCAAGCTGCGGGCGATCTGCGCCACCTCGATGCTGTGGGTCAGGCGCGTGCGGTAGAAATCGCCCTCGTGGTTGACGAAGACCTGCGTCTTGTATTGCAGCTTGCGGAACGCCGAGCTGTGGATCACCCGGTCGCGGTCGCGCTGCCAGGGCGAGCGCGCGTGCGTCTCCGGCTCCGGATGGAGCCGGCCGCGCGAGGCATGCGGCTGGACGGCGTGGCGCGCGAGCGGCATGGGCCGGGCTTAGCCCCGCCGGCGCGCCTCTTCAATCACGACGGCTTGGGCGCCGTGGGCCACGACGGCTGAGGCGCCGCGGGCGCATCTTCAATCGCGACCCGGAACGCCCTATCTTACGGGCATGACCGATCCCTTCTCCCTCTCCGACCGCGCCGCTTCGCGCATCGCCGAGATCGTCGCCGCCGAGGGCCGCCAGGCGGCACTCCGCGTCGCCGTGCTTGCCGGCGGGTGCAGCGGGTTCCAGTACCGCTTCGAGCTGGACGGCACGACGCAGCCCGACGACCTGCTGATCGAGCGCGGGCCGGCGCGGGTGCTGGTCGATCCGGCCAGCCTCGACCTGCTGGCCGGCGCCCAGCTCGACTACACCGACGAGCTGATGGGCAGCCACTTCACCGTCCGCAACCCGAACGCCACCTCCTCCTGCGGCTGCGGCACCAGCTTCTCCGTCGATTGAGCGCGGCGGCAGCAAGGCCAGGGGCGCCGCCCCTGCACCCCGCCAAGGACAGTTGTCCTTGGAACCTGTTCGTGGGGGCCTGGGGCCTCAGGCCCCAGCGGGTCCAGGGCAGAGCCCTGGCTTTGCCCGCGTGAAGCTCGCCACCTGGAACGTCAACTCGATCCGCCAGCGGGAGCGGCACGTCCGCCGCTTCCTCGCGCGCGCGCAGCCCGATCTGCTGCTGCTCCAGGAAATAAAGTGCGAAGCGCCGCTGTGTCCCGACTTCTCCGACCTCGGCTATCGCGCCGAGGCGGTCGGGCAGAAGGCGTACAACGGCGTCGCGGTCCTGTCGCGCGAGCCGGTCGAGACGCGACTGCGAATGCTGCCCGGCCTACCGGCCGACGATCCGCAGGCGCGCTACCTGGAGGTGGCGACCGCAGCGGGGATCGTGGTCGGCAACCTCTATCTGCCGAACGGCAATTCCGGCGGCGAGGCGGGGTTTGCCTACAAGCTCCGCTGGATGGATTGCCTGATCGCCCGCGCCCGGGTGCTGCTGGATGCAGACGCCTCGCTGGTGCTCGCGGGCGATTTCAACGTCTGCCCGGATGCCGACGACCTCGCCCCCGGCGCGCTGCCGGCGGGCGACGCGCTGATCCACCCCGAGACACGGGCGCGATACCGGGCGCTCCGCTGGCTCGGGCTCACGGACGCCATCCGCGCGCTGCACCCGCACGGGCCGGTGTACACGTTCTGGGACTACCAGGCCGGCGCATGGCCGCGCGACCGGGGATTGCGCATCGACCATGCCCTGCTCTCGCCCGACCTCGCGGAGCGGCTGGTCGCGGCCCATCCGGAGCGGTCGGAGCGGGCGGAAGACCAGCCCTCCGACCACGTCCCCGTGGTCGTCGAGCTGGCCTGATCCCGCGCGGTCGCCAGAGCAAGGGGCATCATGCCTCCACCGGCGACAGCAGCGCCT
>DATAYA010000012.1:0-1553 GCA_036272815.1 Acetobacteraceae bacterium | reverse complement strand
GGCGTCTTCTGCGGCGACAGAGGAAAAGTCTGATGCGCAACCGGCGACGAAGGAGCCGGCATCAGCATCGGCACCGGTGGCCGATGACCTACCCGCAACCACCATGCGGGTCGGCGGTGAAGGGAGGCGTGGGCGCGCGTGACGACCACACGGCAGCACATCGAAGACCTCGACCGCCACGCGTGGGCCACTCTTACCAAGCGCGCCGCGGTGGCTGCGGTCGCTGCCGCGCAGCGCGTGGGCCGGGAGCCGCCCGCAGAGGCGGCCGTGGTGGCCGCCATGACGGAGCGTGACCTCGTCGAACTCCGCAACCGCTTCGGGCCCGGGCGAAAGCGCCTTTCGCCGCTGATGCAGCTGGTCGAGGCAGATCAATTGCGTGTTGCAGCCGAGAGCCGAACGCATGAGGCCCTACAGGACAAGCGCGACGCGGAAGCGGCCGCGTCGATGGCTCGGGCTGACGCTGAGCAATCCGCGCGTGCCGCCACGGCGGCGCGTGAGCGGGCCCGCGAGGCGGAGGCGCGGGCCGCGCGTAAAGACGTTGAATGGGCTGACGAACGAGCCGCGGCGCAAAAAGGCTTGGAGGAGGTGCGCGCCGAACTCGAACAGGCCCGTGCTCACGCGGCGGCCGAGATTGCGGCAGCCCGGGAACAGCTCACCGCGGCAGAGGCCCGCGCCGAACAACGGTCGGCCGAGCGGACAGCCGAACGCGCGGCCTCTCAACAAGCGTTGGAAGAGGTGCGCGCCGAACTCGAACGGATCCGTGCTGAGGCGGCGGCCGAGGTTGCGGCAGCCCGGGAACAGGTCGATGCGGCAGAGGCCCGCGCCGGGCAGAGGACCGCCGAGCGGACCGCCGAACGCGCGGCCGCCCAGCATGAGCTGCAACTGGTACGCGGCGAGCTTGAGCGGGTCCGTGCCGAGGCGGCGGCCGAGGTTGCCGCGGCGTGCGGGCAGGCCAGCGGTGAGATTGAGGCCGCCCAAGCAGAGGTCGACCGTGCGCGCGGGGAAGCCGGGGACGCCGTCGCTCGGGCGCAGGACGAGGTCGAACGGGTCCGTGCCGAGGCGGCGGCCGAGGTGGCGGCCGTGCGCGAGCAGGCCGATGGTGCGGTTGCGGCTGCGCGCCAGGCCGCGCTGGCCGAGATCACCCGTGCGCGTGCAGAAGCCGACGATGCTCGCCTCACCGCAGCGGCGCAGGTCTCCTCGGCGCAGCTGTTGACGATTCCTATCCCCGGGTCGGGTGTGCGGGCGCATACCGGGCGCATCGAAGAAGCGCTGTCTGCGGTGCGCCAGATCGACTATGTGCTGGAGGCCGGCGCGGCTGAGGATGGCGCGCCGCGGGGTCTCGTCGATGCCGAGCTGGTGCGCAGCCTGGTGGCGACGGTGCAGGGGCAGGCCAGCGACTTGTCGCAGGAGCTGCGGGATTTGCCCTCGCTGTACAGCGTGCCGTCGCAGGTGGACGCTGCGGGCGCCTATGCCAGGGCCGCCGCTCACGCCTATGGTGCTTTGCTGCAGCGGATTGCGGCCGCGACCGAGCAGCTGGCGGGCCGCGGGGATCA
>DATAYA010000011.1:0-7442 GCA_036272815.1 Acetobacteraceae bacterium | reverse complement strand
GGCGGCTTCGGCGGCGGCGGGGGCGGGGGCGCCAGCGTCAATAATGCCGGCGGCAGGGCCGGCGGGGGCGGCGGTGGCTACGCTGGCGGCGGCGGCGGCGGCGCGGGAGGCGTCGGCGGCACGGGCGGCGGCGGCGGGGGTGGCGGCTCGTTCAACGCCGCCGATTTTGACCCGGTGTTCCTGGCCGGTGTCGGGACGGCCGACGGCTCGGTGGTGATCACACTGTTGCCGTCGCTGACCCTCTCCGGGCCGGGGCCCGTGCCGGTCGCGGAGCCGACGTCGCTCGCCCTGCTCGGCGCCGGCCTGCTCGGTTTCGCGCTTGTTCGCCGCCGCCGCGCTTGAGCGCGATCACCGACGGAGTCGCACGGTCGGATCGCGGGCGTGGCCGTGATCGGTCGGCGAGGCAACCACGCTCAGCCGATGGCAGCCTTGATCCGTTCCGGAGTGAAGGGAGCACGACGCTGTCGGACGCCAGTCGCGTCAAAAATGGCGTTGCCGATGGCGGCGGCGACCGGGCGAATGGAGCCCTCGCCGGCGCCGGACGGCGGCAGGTCGGGACGGTCGAGCAGCACGATGTCGATGGCGCCCGGCACGTCGGTCAGATCCAGGATCGGGTAGCCGAGCCAGTCCAGGCTGGTGACCATCGCGGGATCGAAGGTGACCTCCTCCCACAAGGCGCGGCTGGTGCCCTGAACGATGTTGCCTTCGATACAAAGGCGCAGGCCCTGCGGGTTGATCACGAGACCGCAATCATGCGCGACCGTCCAACGACGTGGCCACACGCGCCCGGTGGTGCGGTTGACTTCGACCTCCACTGCCAGCGCGACGATGGTCTGGCCGCGCTGGGCGTAGGCGAAACCGCGGCCGGTGGCGACAGCGGCGGGGGTGCGGCTGCTGGCGGCGATGCGCGGCTCCCAGCCGAAGCGGTCCGCGCAGGCCCTGATTGCGGCAATGGCACGGGGATCCCGCAGATGCTTCAAGCGGAAAGCAACGGCATCGGCCCCGACTGCATGGGCGAGTTCGTCGATGAATGATTCTGATGCGAAACCGAGCTGAGGTCCGACGGGATCGCGCAGATGCGAGCTGCGGAGCGGCGAGGCGCGATCAAACAACGCAGGGATTGTCTCCCAGGCGCGGAGCTGGGCGGGGAACTGATAGGGTTCAGTCGGAATGCCGAATGCCTGTGTCGGGGTCAGCTTCATGCCCATCGACTGTCCCGCCAGGGAATGGGCGGGATCGCTCTCAGTCGTGTTGATGTCAGTTCGCGAGAAGCCGCGGCTGTCGAAGCGGTAGCCGACAACCTTGCCGTCGCTGTCCAGGCCGGCGCGGGCGCGGTGGATGCTCGCGGGGCCTTTCGGGTCCCAACCGGTGCCTTCCGCACGCATGTACTGCACGCGCACGGGGGCGCCGAGCGCCTGCGACATCACGGCGGCGTCCATGGCGGCGTCGCCGGCGTCGTTGCGGCCATAGCTGCCGGCACCGCGCACCCATATGGCACGCACCTGCGCGCGCTTCAGGCCGAGGATGCGGGCGACCCCGGCGGCGGCGAAATGCGGCTTCTGGGTGCCGGTCCAGAGAGTGGCGGCCTCTGACCCGGCATCCACCACGGCGCAGGCCGGGCCCATGCTGGCATGCGACTGGAACGGCCACTCGTACTCCGCCTCGACGACCCTGGCCGCGGCCGCGATGGCAGCGTCGGCGTCGCCCTGCTTCAGCGGTTCGTGGCGGGCGATTGGCTTGGCCGCGCGCATATGGTCGTACAGCGCGGCGTTGCCGGGGAATGGCGGTGTGACCTGCGACCAAATGACCTTCAGCTTGCCGGCAGCACGGATCGCGTCCCATTCGCGCGGCGCCGCGACGCCCAAGAAGCCCTGCTTCCATACGACGTGGACGCCGGGAATGTCGGCGACCGACGCTTCGTCGACGGCGGTTGGTACGCTGCCGGTGACGGCGGGGCGGATCATGCGCGCGTGCAGCATGCCGGGCAGGCGGATGTCGGTGACGAACCGGTGCCGGGCGAAGACGTTTTCGGCGATGTCGGTACGCGGGACCGAGGTACCGACGACGCGGTAATCGCCCGGGCGCTTCGGCTCTGCGCGGCCGCGCGCGACCAGCCTGTTGCCATAGATCCCGTTCCACTGCATCGGCACGTCGAAATGCCGGTTGCCGATCAGCTCGGCATAGCTGACCTGTCTGGCAGGCTCGGCAATGACGGAGATTACGCCGTCCCGCACGTGCAGGGCATCGGCGGCAACGCCGAGGCGTTCGGACGCGAGATCGAGCAGCACGCGACGCGCCTCGGCACCGGCGTAGCGCAGGGTGATGCCGCCGCGCTCGACGCCGGTGCTGCCGGAGGCGCCGCCCTGGTTCACCGTACGTGCGGTGTCGCCCATAACGATGGAGACGCGCTCGACCTGAACATCGATTTCGTCGGCGACGATCTGGCGGATGGCGACATCGACGCCCTGCCCGGGGTCCATTTTACCGAAAAAAGCGATGACGCTGCCGTCCTGCTGAATGGCGAGCCAGGAATCCAGTTCATCCGGCGCTGGCCCTGTCCTCGCCGTGACCTGTGCCGCAGCCGGCAGCTGGCCAGTGAATGCGACCACCAGTGCGCCGCCGGAGGCGAGCAGCGAGCGACGGGAGATGTTGCCCATGGTCGCCGCCTCCTTATGCCTGCGCGGCGCGCAGGATTGCGCGCAGAATCGACAAATGCGAGCCGCAACGACATTTCACGCCGGATAGCCCGTCACGGATGTCGGCTTCGGTGGCATGCGGCTTGTCGCGCAGCAGTGCCGCCGCGGTCATCATCCAGCCGTTCAGGCAATAGCCGCATTGCGTCGCCTGTTCATGGATGAAGGCCGATTGCAGTGCATGCGGGTGCTCGGGCGTGCCAAGTCCGGCGAGGGTGGTCACCCTGGCAGCACCGACCGCGGAGACCGGCAGCGAGCAGGACCGCGTCGGCGCGCCATCCACATGCACCGTGCACGCGCCGCACTGGCCCAGGCCGCAGCCGAAGCGAGGATTGTCGAGCCGCAGATGGTCGCGCAAGGCATACAGCAGCGGCATCTCGGGGTCGGCGTCGATGGCGTGCTGCTGACCATCGATATCGAGGACGAGGTGCCTGATCATGAAACTCCTCCGGGAGCGCCGATCGGCTGGACGTGGCGAGCTGACCCGCGTATCTCCCACCCGGTCCGTTTCCTGCGGGTGAGCTTGGCCGCTTTGCCGGTGTCTTGCAACGTGCATGCGCTGCGGCGCAGCTTCGCCACGCACCCGCTGGAGGCGGGCGCCATTACGTCGGAGTGAACGCCGGGCTGCGAATAACGGCGCCGCTTATCGCGCCCCGGCCGCCACCGGCACATGCGCCCTCAAAAACACCCGCACCTGCTCGATCGTCCTCGCCTTCAGTTCAGGCGGCTCCCTCCACGGAAACACCGTCGACTGCGCGCTCGGCGCCAACGCCGCGACATCCAGCGATGCCTGCAACGGATGCGCCGGCGTATCATCCGGCATCACCAGCATCGGCGTCTGGCACGACTGCACGAACTCCCGCGACACGCTGTAGACAAAATCGGGCCGCGCACGATACAGGTTATGCAGATACACCTCGATCGTCGCCATCGTCACGTCAGGCCGTCGCGCAAGAAATTCCGGCGCCCAGACATCCCGGCCCGAGTCATACATCACGTCCGGGTTCTCCGGCCGGTGCCCCACTGTCTGGCACAGCACTCCCGCCACCACGCGGTCCGGCGCCTGCTCCATCAGCTTCAGCGCAAAACATCCGCCGATGCAGTAACCCATGAACAAGAACTGCCTGATGCCGAGGTGGTCCATCAGCCCGAGCTGGTCGTCGGCGAACGCGCCCCACGGGTCCTCGGCGGCCAGCGGCCCCGAGGATTCCCCGCCATTCGCGTTGCGCTGATCCATCGTGATGCAGCGGAAGTCGTCCTTGAAGACCTCCATGGCGTTGAACACAGCCGTCGGCCAGTTGGTGACGCGGGAATTCAATCCGCCGCCGGGGGTCACCAGCAGCGGAAAGCCGCTGCCAATCTCCTCATAGCGGATGCGGACATTGCCCCGCTGATAGAATGGCATGGCGTTTCACTCCGCCGGTGCGAGCTTGTGCGTTGTCTTCGCCTCAAAATTACCGGCGTCATGCCGCTCATGCAAGTGGCGCGATGGTTCGGAATGGGCGGTAGCAATTGCCTCGGCAACTTGTAAGTCTGTCCATCCCGCTGCGTGGCGCTGCCGTGCCAGGCTGTACAGTTCATCCCACCGCTGTTGCGTCCCGATGCGGTTCGGCATCCAGGTTCCCTTTTTTCACGACGCATATATCCTTCACGACGTGACGCTCGGGCATCGGTTATGGAGGGTAGCCATAGGCATAGGGCGGTGCCGGCGGATAGGCCTGGGAGTTGGCGATGGCTCCGGCCACGGCCGCGATGCCGGCGCCGATCGCGACCCCCGCCGCAACGCCGCCCCAATCCGGCCCCGAGTTGTTGCTCCATCCGCCGCCGCCGTATCCGCCGTGGTAGTTGTTGACCGTCACGCT
This sequence comes from Acetobacteraceae bacterium, assembly GCA_036272815.1. Classification (GTDB taxonomy): domain Bacteria; phylum Pseudomonadota; class Alphaproteobacteria; order Acetobacterales; family Acetobacteraceae; genus DATAYA01. Next base: position 2,887 of record DATAYA010000011.1, on the reverse strand, counting down.
GCGGCGGAAGTCGTTGCGCTGGACGTTACCGGGGCGCCCTCCGTCCCGAGGCCCCCCACCCCGCGCTTCCCCGCCCCGCGGGCCTCCGCCCCGAGGTCCCTCGCCGTGAGGCCCGCCGACAAGCAGGATCCCGCTGCGCGTGCCTGGGCCGGCGGACGGGCCGCCAATTCCCGCCCGGCCGAGCGGCGCCGCCGCGGCACCCTGGGCCAGCCCGCCCGCGACCAGAACACCGGCCCCCGCGGCCCGCAGGAACGCGTTCATTGGCCCGTGTACTTCTGTTGAAGCGCTTTCCAATCCTGCTCGACCTTCGGGCAGGTCGCCCTGTCGAATGCGTGGCCGCTGCCGTAGCCGACCGAGCCGATGAAGTGGAACGCCGCGTTCAGTCCGAACTGGAACGCAAGCTCCCGGCCGAGATTGGCGGCCCCCTCGATCACCGCGGACCGGCTGCCCTGGGGCTCGCACGCCGCCGCCCGCCCCGCGACCACACCCATTCTGCGAAGTCCGAGGAGGAAGCCCTGATCGTCCCCTGGCGCCGCCACGGCCGCTGCCGCGGCAGATGCGGAGCCAGGGCGCGTTGGGCCGGAGTGCGTCGGCGTGGACGACCCCGGCGGCCGGCCGGTCGCGGGAACCTGCTGGGCCAGCGCCGGTCCCGCCACGATACATGCGGCGGCCCATGCCGCAGCCGCCGTCGTCCGTCCACTCCGCATCCCGTGACCTCGATCGAATTGCTCCCCTATGATCGTATGAACCGGGGCAGAGTTTCCGCATCGCCGACCCTGGACCGATCGTTAGAGGGTCGGGCGCGCGTTCGCCGCCGGCCGGCATGGCCCGGCAGCCGCGCTCGCGCCTATACTAATCCCAGCCCCACTGGTCCCAGGGTCCGGGAGCCCGGCCGCAAAGAGCACGAGGGAGAGCGATGTCCGACGAACTGGTAGAAGTGAAGCCCGCCATCGCCGCGCGCGCGCATGTCACCGCCGCCGGCTATGCCGCGATGATCGAGCGCGTCCGCACCGAGCCCGACGCGTTCTGGACCGAGCAGGCCGCCCGCATCGCCTGGATGCGGCCGCCCACGCAGGCCGGCCGCGGCAGCTTCGAGGGCGACGTCGCGATACGCTGGTTCGAGGATGGCGTGCTCAACGCCTCCGCCGCCTGTCTCGACGCGCATCTCGCCGAACGCGGCGAGCAGGTCGCGATCCTCTGGGAGGGCGACGACCCGGCGCAGTCCGAGGCGATCACCTACCGCGCGCTGCACGAGCGCGTCTGCCGGCTGGCGAACGCGATGCGGCGGCTCGGCGTCGGCCGCGGCGACCGGGTCACGATCTATCTGCCGATGGTGCCGGAGGCGGCGGTCGCGATGCTCGCCTGCGCCCGGATCGGCGCGATCCACTCCGTCGTGTTCGGCGGCTTCTCGCCCGACAGCCTCGCCAACCGGATCCAGGACTGCGCCAGCACGCTGCTCATCACCGCCGACGAAGGCCGCCGCGGCGGCCGGCGCGTCGCCCTCAAGGCGAATGCGGATGCGGCGCTGGCATCCTGCCCGACGATCGCCAACGTGATCGTGGTCGCGGTCACCGGCGCCGCCGTGCCGATGCAGGCCGGGCGCGACCACGACTATGCGACGCTCGCGGCCGCCGCCTCGCCCGACTGCCCGCCCGAGGCGATGGCGGCGGAGGACCCGCTGTTCATCCTCTACACCTCCGGCAGCACCGGCAAGCCCAAGGGGGCCTTGCACACCACCGGCGGCTACATGGTCTGGGCGGCGTTCACCCATCGCATCGTGTTCGACTACCAGCCGGGCGAGGTCTACTGGTGCACCGCCGATGTCGGCTGGGTGACCGGCCACACCTACATCCTGTACGGCCCGCTCGCCAACGGCGCGACCACGCTGATGTTCGAGGGCATCCCCAACTACCCCGACAGCAGCCGCTTCTGGCAGGTGGTGGACAAGCACCGGGTCAACATCTTCTACACCGCCCCCACCGCGATCCGCGCCCTGATGCGCGAGGGCGAGGCGCCGGTGCGCCGCACCAGCCGCGCCAGCTTGCGCATCCTCGGCAGCGTCGGCGAGCCGATCAACCCGGAAGCATGGCTCTGGTACTACCACGTCGTAGGCGAGACGCGCTGCCCGGTGGTCGACACCTGGTGGCAGACCGAGACCGGCGGCATCCTCATCGCCCCCCTGCCGGGCGCGACCCCGCTCAAGCCCGGCTCGGCGACCCTGCCCTTGCCCGGGATCGAGCCGGTGCTGGTCGATGCCGAGGGGCGGGTGCTCGAAGGTGCAACAGAAGGAAATCTCTGCCTCGCGAAAAGCTGGCCCGGGCAGATGCGCACCGTGTTCGGCGACCACGAGCGCTTCGTGCAGACCTATTTCAGCGCCTATCCCGGGCTCTATTTCACCGGCGACGGCGCCCGGCGGGACCGCGACGGCTATTGGTGGATCACCGGGCGCGTCGATGACGTCATCAACGTCTCCGGCCACCGGATGGGCACCGCGGAGATCGAGAGCGCGCTGGTGGCCCACCCGAAGGTCGCGGAGGCGGCGGTGGTGGGCTTCCCGCACGACCTCAAGGGCCAGGGCATCTACGCCTACGTCACGCTGACGCTGGAGGCGCAGCCGTCGGAGGCGCTGCGGGCCGAGCTGGTGGCCTGGGTGCGCCAGCAGATCGGGCCGATCGCGGCGCCGGATTCGATCCAGTGGTCGCCGAGCCTGCCCAAGACCCGCAGCGGCAAGATCATGCGCCGCATCCTGCGCAAGATCGCCGCCGACGAGACGGAGAGCCTCGGCGACACGTCCACCCTCGCCGAGGCGGCGGTGGTGGCGGAGCTGGTGGCGGGCCGGGTGCGGTAAGGGGTCGGCGGGGAACCCGACCGGCTGGGATGGGCCGGG
>DATAYA010000010.1:0-32003 GCA_036272815.1 Acetobacteraceae bacterium | reverse complement strand
ACCCCGCCGCCTCCAGCTCGGCGAACGCCCAGGTGTTGCGCCGCCCGATCGAGAACGTCGCCGCCCGATAGCCCGAGACCGCGACGCCGCCGGCATCCTCCAGCGCCGCCCGTGCACGCGCGACGTCGGCGCGGAACGCCGCTGGCGTCTGCGCATCGGCGCGGATGTGCAGCATCCCGTGGCTCGCCAGCTCGTGCCCCTCCGTCACGATCCGCCGCACCAGCGCCGGATACCGCTCGGCGACCCAGCCCAGCGTGAAGAACGTCGCCTGCACGCCGGCCGCGGAGAACTGCCCGAGCAGCCGGTCGGTGTTCGCCTCCACCCGGCACGGGATGCGGTCCCAGTCGGCGCGGTCGATGCAATGCGCAAACGCCTGGACCTGGAAGTAATCCTCGACGTCGATGCTCATCGCGTGGCGCAAGGGAATGCTCACGCCCGCGTTTCCAGAAAGCCGCTGACGGTGTCGAGCAGGCGCCGCAACGTGCGTTCGCGCTTCGCGAAAACCTCCTCCAGCGCCGCCACCCGGTCAGCGAGATCGGACGGAACGCCGTGCCCGTTCGGCGTGGCTGCCCCGCCCGTGGCCGCCAGAGGGCGGAGCATCGGATCGGGATCGCCGCCGAGATCGGCCGACAGCTCGACGGCCGTCGTCTCCACCATCTCCGCGGTGATCTCGTCGACCTCCTCCAGCGCGCCGAGCAGCAGCACGCGGGAGCAGAGCCGGTTGATCCGGCGCGGGATGCCGCCGCTGTGGCGATGGACCGCGGCATAGGCCGCGTCGGAGAAGATCGGCCGATCGACCCAGCCAACGGCGCGCAGCCGGTGCTCGATATAGGCGCGCACCTCCTCCGCCGCGAGCGGGCCGAGATGGAATGAAGCCAGCACCCGCTGGCGCAACTGGTCGAGGTCGGGGCTCGCCAGCGTGCGGCGGAACTGCGGCTGCCCGAGCAGGATCGTCTGCAACGACGCCCGGCCGCCCTCGGTCAGGTTCGAGAGCATCCGCAATTCCTCCAAGGCCGGCGTCGACAGGCTCTGCACCTCGTCGACCACCAGCAGGCAGCGGCGGCCGATCGCGCGCTCCTCCTTGAGCATCCGCTCCAGCCGGCGCAGCAGCGTCGCCTTGTCGCCCTGCTCGTCGATGCCGAAGCCCGCCAGCGTCAGCCGCAGCAGGTCATCGCTGCCGACCTGCGTCGTGACGATGCGCGCGATCGTGTAGGTGTTGCGGTCGAGCTGCGACCAGAGCTGCTCGACCAGCGTCGTCTTGCCTGCGCCCACCTCGCCGGTGACGATGATGAAGCCTTCCTCCTGCGCCAGGCCGTAGATCAGGTGCGCGATCGCGCGGTTGTGGACCGAGCTGCCGAAAAAGAAGCGATGATCCGGCGTGAGCTGGAACGGCATCCCCGAGAAGCCGTAATGCTGCGCGTACACCTGGTCGCCTCAGAACGTCTTCTGCACGCCGACGAGGAACAGGTTCTGCACGAAGCCCAGCCCCGGCTGGTCGGAGCTGCGATGCGTGTACATGTATTCCGCGAGCCCCGAGAGCGACGGCGTGAACTGCCGCGTGAGCGTAGCGGTGAGGTCGATGAACTCCTGGTTCGTCGTCGCCAGGGAGGCGCCGGTGAGGAACGAGCCGCTGGCGTTGGTGGTGCCGTAATCGCCCCGCAGGCTTGCGTTCGTGACATCGGAGATCGCGTGTGTCCAGGTGATGTCTCCGCTCGTGCCCACCTGCTTCTGCGCTGCCTGGCCGGCGCTCGCGACGGCGATCGGCGTCTGCTGCTGGCGGAAGACGCCGAACGAGACCGAGTCGCGATCGAAGCTGGTGGTTACGCTCGCGTTGAGCGTCTCCGAGCGGAACAGATTGTCGCTGAACCCGGTGAGGTTGTTGCTGATGAACAGCGGCCCGGTGTTCTGGCTGTTGACGATCTGCCCGTTCTCGTCGAGCGCGGCGAGGCTGAGGTTGTTCTGGATCAGATCCTGGTCGGTTTGCAGCCCGGAGGTGTAGCTGGCGAACAGCGTCGTGCGCGCCGTCAGTGCGTAATATGCGTTGACGAACAGGCTGTTGAACCCGTCGCGATGGCCGTAGGTGATGGTGATGCTGCTGTCCGGGTCCGGGTCCCAGCGGCCGCCGGCGCGCCAGATCGCGTCGCTGATGCGGGTCGGCGGGAAGCCGGAGAAGCGCAGGTTCTCGTAGCCGATCTCGCCGATCAGCGCGAAATGGTGGTTGAGCGCGTATTCGACGCGGTTGGTGGCATAGAAGCGCGTCGATTGCTGCGTGCCGACATTGCCGGTCTGCTGCGTGGCGTCGAACTGCGTGCGGTTTTGGATACGCGGCAGGATGGCGCCGGTGGTAAACTGCGCCAGCTCCTCGACGGATTGCGAGTCGCCGTTCGGGTTGCCCGAGACCGGCGTGCCGAAGGCATCGAAACCGGTGGTCTGGCCGCCGGACGTACTGGTCGTGCCGAGCGTCGCGCCGATCTCCGCGGTGCCAATGTCACCGAAGCGATGCACCGCATAAGGCGAGACGGTGAAGGTGGTGACCGTGGTCGACTGGTTGCGCGACAGCAGCACCTGGTTGCCCGGCGCGAAGCCGCCATTGCTCGCCCCCTGGGTGACATAGCCGCGCGCGTCGAGGAACACCTCGTCCGGCACCAGCGTCACTGTCGCCTGGCCGCTGAAGTTCTGATCAAACCGGGTCTGGCTCGAATTGCGCGCATAGATCAGCGCGGTTGGCTGATAGTTCACCGACGCCTGCACGCGCGGCCCGTCGTCGCTGAGCGTGAGACCGGGCGTGATCCCGGTGATGAAGTCGGAACTCTTGTTGGTCGGGGTCTGGAAGGCGTTGTCGGTGAAATATTCCTGCACGCCGATGCTGGGCTGCACGCGCCAGCCGGCCCCTGGCGCCGGCAAGATGGAGGTCGGCCGCACGCCGCGCGGCACGACCAGCTGGCCGCCCGGCCCGGTCTCCGTGGTGGCGCCCGGTGCCGCCTCTGTGCCGGCGCCCGGTGCCGCCTCCGTGCCGGCGGCACCTGGCGCCGGCACCTCGGAGGTGGTGGGCGGTGCCAGGCTGCTCGGCAGGCCGCCGGGCGCGAGCGAACCCGGGCTGTCGAGGGCCGAGGCCGGCAGCGCGTAGGCGTGCCGCACCGGCAGCGCCGCCGCCACCCCGAGCGCCGCCACCAGTGGCCACCGCCGCATCGTCGGCGGCACGGCCCGCGCTGGCGCCGCCCGTGCTGGCGCCGCCACCGCTGGCGCCCCCAGTGGCGCCAGCTTGCGTGTCGTCCCCGATTGCATCCCCGTCCTCGCCCGTCGTCTCAGGCGTAGGGCGTCGCGTAGGCACCGAAGGCGTGCGTCGTCTTCATCTTCACCTTGTTGAGTAGCAGCATCAGCGTCGGGCAGGACTGCACGAGATCAAGTCCCGCTTCGACCTCCTCGCGCTGCGTCTGCTCGGCCTGCACGACGAACACGACCTGTCCCACCAGCGGCGCCAGCGTACTCGGGTCGCTGCTGGAGAGGCAAGGCGGGGCGTCGAGGATCACGATCCGGTCGGCATAGCGGCGGCCGAGGCCGGCGATCACGCTCGCCATCTGGCGCGTCGCGAACAGCTCGGCGCTCTGCTCGATCGGCCGTCCGACCGGCAGCACGGAGAGCTTCGGCAGCGCGCTCGCCACGACCAGGTCGTTCGGCGTCAGGCCGGGATCGGCGATCAGGTCGAGCAGCCCGGGCGCGCCGGCGAGACCGAGCTTCTCGCCGAGGTTGTGCTGCTTGCCGTCGGCGTCGACCAGCAGCACCTCGCGGTCCTGCTGGCGCGCGATGCCAGCGGCGATATTCAGGGCGGCGAAGCTCTTGCCCTCGCCCGGCCGGGCGCTGGTCACCATCACCAGGTTGAGCGGCGTCTGCCGCCCGTCGGCGGGCGCAAAGGCCGAGCGGAGGAGCTGGCTCTGCAGCAGCCGGATCTCCTCCGACACGCGCGAGCGGGTGCTGCTCCACGACACCAGGCCGGCGCGCTCGAGCGTTACTGCCTCGATCGGCGGCGGTCGGGGCGTGCGTTCTGGCGGCACCGGTCCGGGCGGCACAAGTCCTGACGGTGCCAGACCCGGCGGTGCCAGACCCGACGGCGACAGACCCGACGGTACCAGTCCGGGAAGTGCCAGTCCGGACGGTGCCGGGTCGGCGACGCGGGTCAGCGCATCCGGATCTTGCAGAGCGGTCGGCCCTTCGGCCGACTCCGCCGCCATCGGCGCCGGTGGCGCGGCGGACGCGAGCGCCGCGGCCTCGATCAGCCCCTCCTGCCGCAGCCGCTCGGCGGCCCGCTCGACGAGGTGGAACTGCTTGCCCGCCATAGTCAGATCACCGAAATCAGGCGCGCGGTATGGGCGATCAGGCCGCCGAACACCACGACCAGCAGCATCACGGCGGCGCCGAAGCCGAGCACCGAGACGACCCGTTGCCGCACCGCCGGGGTGCCGACGAGCGACAGCGCGCCCAGCACCGGCAGGCCGAGGCTGCGGAGATCGTCGACGCTGCGGAACGAGCTGTCGAGCTGGCCGCGCAGGAATGCGAGGCCGACACCGGCGCCGATGCCGAGCACCAGCACCGCGCTGAACAGCAGCAGCCGGTTCGGCGCCACCGGCGTGTGCGGCACCAGCGGCGGATCGACAACCGTGAGCTTGACCTTGTCCGCCTGCGTGTCGGCCGCCTGCGCGATCGAGGCGCTCTCGCGCCGTGCCAGCAGCGCCTCGTAATTGGTGCGCAGCACGTTGTAGTCGCGGTCGAGGTTCTTGGACTGCGCCTCCACCTCGGGGACGGCGCGGGCGATCTTGTCCATCTGCCCGCGGTTCGCCGTGGCAGCCTTGAGCTGCCGCTGCAACGAGGCGATCTGCACGTTGGCGTCGACCACCTTGAGCTTGAGGTCCTGATAGAGCTGGTTCGGCGCGCCGGTGCTCGCGGTCGCATGCGCGCTGCCGCTCGTCGGGGCGAGGCTGCCCATCTTGCCGCTACGGATCGCCTGCACGAGCGCGCGCTGGGCGATCACGTCCGGGTCCTTTTCCGTGTATTGCAGGCGCAGCACGGCGAGCTTGTTCTCGGCCTGCGCCAGCGCCACCGCGTTGGCCGAGAGCTGGCCGGGGCCACCCTCGCCGAACGGCAGGTATTGCGGCGTGGCGGCCAGCTCCTTCAGCAACGCCGCGCGTGCGGCCATGGCATCCTCGAGCTGGCCCTCCAGCGCGCCTTCCGCTGCCCGCGCGGACTCGAGCGCCGTTGCGCCGCCGTACTCGCTGTTGGGCAGCAGATCGATATACTTGGTGCGGAACGCCGCCCGGCGCTGGTCCGCCGCCCGGAGCTGCGCCGCGTAGGAGGCGATCTGCTGGTCGAGGAAGTGCTGCGCGTTCTCGAGGTCGGCGCGGTCGGCGCCGGTCGTGCTCTCGGCGAAGATGTCGAGCAGCGCCTGCACCACGTCGTGCGCCATCTGCGGGCTGGGGTTGCGATAGGAGATGGTGAACAGCGTGTTGGTCTGCGACGACAGGTGGATGGTGCGGGCCAGTTGCTCGACCATACGCTGCCGGCTCTCAGGCGTCGTCACCTGGAGATCGAGGCCGGTCTTGGAGATGACCTTGTCCATGTTCGGCTGGCTGAGCAGCGTCCGCTGCAGATAGTCGAGCGTCGCGGCCGAGGCCCCCTCCACCGCGATGCCGTTCAGCAGCGGCGTCAGCACCGCATCGACGTTGACATAGACCCGGGCGGAGGATTCGAACTGGTTGGGCAGCACCGTCACGGCCGCCCAGCCAATGCCGCAGACCACCCAAGAGATGGCAACCGCCATCCAGCGGTGCCGCCAGACGGCCACGATCTGCTGGCGGAGGAAGACGCGCATCGAGTCCATGCAAGCCCCGTCAGGTGATAGGAAGCCGGATCATCATCGGCGTCGCGCGGTCAGAACCACGATTCCGGGATAATCAGCGTGTCGCCCGGCTGCATCTCGACGTTGTCCTTGATGTTGCCGTCGTTGAGCAGGCTGGCGAGATGGACGTGGATCGTCGTCTCCGTCCCGTCCGGCAGGTGGCGGACGATCACGGCGCGGTTGCCGGCCGCGAAGCGTGTCAGACCCTGCGTCGCGATCATCACGTCGAGCAGCGTCATGTGGCTGCGGTACGGGATCGCGGTCGGCTTCACCGCCTCGCCGATCACCCGCACCTGGCGGCTGAACGGCCCGATGAAGCTGCGCACGATCACCGTGACATTCGGGTCTTTGACGTATGTGCGAAGCCGCGCCTCGATGTCATTGGCAAGCTGGCTCGGCGTCTTGCCGGCGGCAACGATATCGGGGATCAGCGGCACCGAAATGCGCCCGTCCGGCCGCACCGGCAGCGCGTCGACGCTGAGTTCGGGCGCGCGGTAGACGAACACGCTCAGCGTGTCGCCGGGCCCGATCACGTACATGTTGGGCGTGGCGGCGGCCGACGTCGCGGCGGCCGTGCTCGAGGCCGGGCCGCCGGCGCAGCCGGCGATGGTCAGTCCCAACCCAAGGACGGCGGCGAGACAGCCTGCCATCCGCGCCGCGCGACGAGCACCAATCACCGTTCTGAACCCTCCATCATATCTCGCAAAGCACCAGTCCAACCAGAACACCGACCCAACTAGAAGACCGGCTCAACTAGAACACCGGCCTAGCCAAAACATCAGGCCAGCCGAAACATCCGGGCTACCATAGCGGTCGCCCGGCAAATCCGCGGCAAGGTCGACGGCCACGCGGCGTCAGTGGTAGGCGCGGAAGGAGTTGAACCCCCGCCTCTGCCATGTTGTGGCAGCGCTCTGCCACTGAGCTACGCGCCTGCAAGGCACTCATACCGACCGCACCGAAGCCATCCTCACGCCATGCGCCACGTCCGTAGCACCCCAACTCCGGCCCGCTTGGTATAATTGGATGAATACCATCAACGCCCGGTTACCGCAAAGCCTTGTTGGGCCGCAGCCCGCGGCCGGCGGCGGAACGGTCGCGCAATGGTTGCGACATCCGAGGGTCGCCTGCGCCGCCTCGCGATTTGGTGTAACCGCGCGCGGTCCAGCCATTGCGTTCCGCGCTTGACCGGGAAGGAATGTCATGTAATGGTCAGAAAACGCTGATATCGCGGTGGCTTGCGTCCGTGCGATACGGCAGCAACCGTTGCGGTGTCGCCTGGACCTTCTAGCCGATCGCGGCAACCCCCGCGCAAGGACTCCGGAGCGGCTCAAAAAAACGTAACTGTTTTCGGGTAAATCGACGCCTCGTGCGATAGCTGGAGGCTGTGCTCGTGGCGAGGATAGGACTCGATAATGACAGTAGCGTCTGACTTTCGGCCGGCAACGGCCTTGAAACGATCGGTCGGCGCCGTCGCGCGCCGCGCCGGGGATGCACGGCGTTGACCCGCATCCTCGGCCACTACATCTCGCTCGAGATGCTCGCTCTGTGCGCGGCCGAGCTCGGCCTGTCCTTCCTCCTGATCTACGCGATGCTGGTGGCCGGGGCCGCCCCCGACATGGCCGCCCCCGGTCTGGCGGCATTGCCGCTGCATCCTGCGAGCGCGCTGCTCGCCGCCCGCCTGGTCGGCACGATCGGCGCCACGTCGCTGGCGATCGGGCTCTACCGCCCGGAAATCTGCCTTGAACGCCGGCGCCTGCTGTTCAACGCGGCCATCGTGGTGGCGATCGCAATGCCGGCGCTGCTGCTCGCGCACGCCGCCGTCCGCGGCCGGCTGCCGGGCACGCTGCTGCACGAATTGATGTGGCTCGCGAAAGTGCTGTTCGCCTGGACGATCTGCCTGTTCGTCACCCGCTTCGTGTTCAGCTCGGCGGTGCGCCTGAAGCTGTTCGCGCGCCGCGTGGTGGTGGTGGGCGACGGCATCCGCGCAGCGGCGATGGCCGACGCGATCCGCGACCAGCAGGCCCGCTTCTTCGAGTTGGCGGTGCTGCCGCGGCCGGCCGGCGACGACGCCCTGCCCGCCGCCGCGGCGCTGCGCCAGGCGAAGGTCTGGGGTGTCGTGGTGGCCTGCGACGACCCTGCCGGCGAACATTTTGCCGACCACAGGGCCGGCTCCGAGATGCTTGGCCGCGTCGCGGCCGAGGTGCTGCTCGGCTGGCGCACCCAGGGCATCCGGGTGATCGACGACGTGGAGTTCCGCGAGCAGCAGCTCGGCCGCATCGACATCGACCACATGGCAGCGGAGCGGCTGGCGCTCGGCGGCGGCTTCCGCGTGGGCAGGCTCTCCGCCGTGCTGCGGCGCGGCCTCGACGTCGTGGTGAGCCTGCTGCTGCTGCTGCTGGCTCTGCCGGTGATGCTGGTTACCGCGATCGCCATCAAGTTCGACAGCGACGGTCCGATCTTCTATCGTCAGCTCCGCGTGGGTCAGCACGGCCGCGAGTTCCCGTTGCTCAAGTTCCGCAGCATGCGCGTCGACGCCGAGCAGGGACGGCCGATCTGGGCGGCCCAGAACGACCCCCGCGTCACCCGCGTCGGCGCCTTCATCCGCGCCACCCGCATCGACGAGCTGCCGCAGATCTTCTGCGTCCTGCGCGGCGACATGGGCTTCGTCGGCCCGCGACCGGAGCGGCCGCATTTCGTGGAGCAGCTCGCGGAGGCGATCCCGTTCTACCGCCATCGCAGCGCGGTCAAGCCGGGCATCACCGGCTGGGCGCAGGTCAACTTCCCCTACGGCGCCTCGGTCGAGGACGCGCGCGAGAAGTTGTCCTACGACCTCTACTACGTGAAGAATCGCAGCCTCTTCCTCGATCTGCTGATCCTGATCTCGACCGTGCGCGTCATCCTATTCCAGGAAGGCGCACGCTAGAGTCCCACGGCAGGGCGCCGCCATTCGGGCGTATTCGGCGCGCATCCGATGCGGGCGATATGCATGCTCTCCCGGGCACGTGTTGGCGCGCGGGGCCGTGATGACGGTGGCATGCGTGACCGCACAGCTCTATGAATGAAAAGGCCGGCCACGCCATGAAGAAGCCGCGGATCACCGTGCGCGGATCCGCGGGCGGGAGGGAAAAGGAGCGATGGACCTGGGCAGCGGCGTGACGGCAGGCCTCTATGCGCTGTGCGCCGCCGTGTACGCGGCGCTGGCGGCCCTCATCCTCGTGCAGGCACGGCGCAGCCGCAGGCACGGCCGGGCCGGGGAGCCGGCACGGCGCAGCCGCACTGGGCTGCTGCTCGCCGGCGCCTGCGCCATCACCGCCATCTGGGCCGTCACAATCGCCTGGGAGCCATCCGCATCGGGGCCCGGCGGCCTCGCCGGCGCGCTCGAATTGGCCAATGCGGTCGCCTGGTACGGCTTCGTGCTGCACCTCTACCGCCGCGGCATCGAGGGCGACCGCGTGCTCGGCCGCGCCTTCGCCACGATGGGACTGATCGCGGTGCTGGTGCTCGGGGTCATGCCACTGGCCGACTTCCTGACACTCGGGCCGAACGTGTCCGTCTGGTCGCTGCAGGTTGCCGCCCGTCTTGGGCTCGCGGTCTGCAACGTGCTGCTGGTGGAGAATCTGTATCTCAACACGCCGGAGGATCAGCGCTGGTACATCAACCTGCCGTGCATCGCGATCGGCGGGATGTTCCTCTACAATTTCGTGCTCTACGCCGATGCGGCGCTGTTCCACCGGGTCTCCTCGCTGCTGTTCCAGGGCCGCGCCACCGCAACCGCGGTGGTGGCGCCGCTGCTTGCGGTGGGCATGGTGCGCAACCGGCGCTGGGAGATCGACATCCACGTCTCCCGCACCGTCGTCTTCCGCAGCGCCAGTCTGGTCGCGGGCGGCATCTTCCTCCTGGCGTTGGCCGCGGCCGGCGAGGTGTTCCGCAAGCTCGGCCCCGGCTGGGGCGAGGTCGCGGAGATCAGCATCGTCTTCGCCGGCAGCATCGCACTGCTGGTCGTGGTCACGTCGGGCTCGGCGCGCTCGCGGCTGCGCGGCGTGCTCGTCGACCACTTCTTCACCCATCGCTACGATTATCGCCGCGAATGGATGCGCTGCATCGCCACCCTCTCCGCGACGGACGCGAATGGCGGGGCCTATGTCGGCCTGCAACGCCGCGTGATCCGCGTGCTGGCCGAGGTCGTGGACAGCCCCGCCGGCGCGTTGCTGGTGCGCGAGCAGGGAGATGCGGCCTTCACCTGGGCGGGGTCGTGGAACATGCCGGCCTCGCTCGCCCCGGTGGCCGCCGACGACCCGCTGGTGCAGCATTTCCGCGGCGGCGACTGGATCGCGGTCTTCGGCGCGGCCGCGGATGCGCCAGGGTCTGCGGGGTCGGTGTCGGCGGCGCCAGTGCCGGAAGCGCTGGACGGGGTGCCGCAGCTCTGGCTCGCCGTGCCGCTCAACCATCTGGGGCAGGTGATCGGCTTCGTGCTGCTGGCCCGCCCGCGCGCCGCCTTTCACCTGGAGCGGGAAGCCTTCGACCTGCTGCGCGTCATCGCCCGACAGGCGGCGAGCTACGTCGCCGAGCAGCACGCGACGCAGGTGCTGATGCAGACACGGCAGCTCCAGGAGTACAGCAAGCGCTTCGCCTTCGTGGTCCACGACGTCAAGAACGTCGGCAGCCAGCTCTCGCTGCTGCTCGCCAATGCCGAGGTGCATGGCGGCAACCCCGAGTTCCAGCGCGATATGCTGCGCACCATCCGCTCGGCCGCGGGCCGCATCACCGGCATGCTGGAAAAGCTGCAAGCGCCCGACGCCGCGATCGAGCGCACCACGATCGAGCCGGCGCAGCGTCTCGGCGATCTCGTCGCGGTCCGCGCGCGGGCCCGCGCGGAGGCGGTCAGTCTGGAGACCGACGGCCGCTCCGCCTCGGTTGCGATGGAGGCGGGCGCGTTCGAGGCGGTGGTGACGCACCTGCTCAACAACGCGATCGAGGCGTCCGCCCCCGGCCAGCCGGTGCGGCTCGCCATCCGCCACGAGAAGCGGCGGGTGCTGATCGACATCGTCGACCGCGGCCCGGGGATGAGCCCGGAATTCGTCCGCGACCACCTGTTCCGCCCGTTCCTTTCGACCAAGCGCCAGGGCACCGGCATCGGCGCCTTCCAGGCACGCGAGCTGCTGCGCGCCGCCGGCGGCGACCTGCTGGTGCTGAGCGAGCCTGGCGCGGGCACCACCATGCGGGTACTGCTGCCCGCCGAGGGGATCGCGGTGGCCGAAACCGCAGCCCTCTCCGCCTGAACGGAGCCACATGAGCAACCCCAAGCTGCTGATCGTCGAGGACGATGACGGGCTCGCCAGCCAGTACCGGTGGGCGTTTCCCGGCTTCGAGGTCATGCTGGCGCAGGCCCGCGAGCCGGCGCTCGCACTCGCCCGGAAGGAGCGGCCGCCGGTCGCGATCCTCGATCTCGGCCTGCCCCCGGACGCGGACGGCACCACCGAGGGGTTCGCGGCGCTGGAGGAATTGCAGCGCCTCGCCCCCGAGATGAAGATCGTGATCGCCACTGGCAGCGGCGACCGCGCCCATGCGCTGCGCGCGATCGCCGGTGGGGCCACGGATTTCTGCGAGAAGCCGGTCGATGTCGAGGTGCTGCGCACCATCGTCGCCCGCGCGCTGCGGCTGCACGAGCTGGAGTCCGAGAACCGCCGCCTCGCCGCCGCCCCGCCGCCGGTCACGATCCGCAACCTCGTCACCGCAAGCGATGCGATGCTGCGCGTCTCGCGCACCATCGAGCGGCTGGCGGCGACGCATGTCACCGTGCTGCTGCTGGGCGAGAGCGGCACCGGCAAGGAGGTGCTGGCGCGCGCGCTGCACGAACTCGGCCCGCGCAGCACGCAGCCCTTCATCGCGCTGAATTGCGGCGCCATCCCCGAAGCCCTGCTCGAGAGCGAGCTGTTCGGCCATGAGCGCGGCGCCTTCACCGGTGCGATCAAGCAGACGATCGGCAAGATTGAGGCGGCGCATCGCGGCACGCTGTTCCTCGACGAGATCGGCGACCTGCCGGCGCCGCTGCAGGTCAAGCTGCTGCGGGTGCTGCAGGACCAGGTGATCGAGCGGGTCGGCGGCCGCGCGCCGATCCAGGTCGACGTCCGCATCCTCTCCGCCACCAACCAGAGCCTGGAGGAGCGGGTTGCCGACGGGCGGTTCCGCGCCGACCTGTTCTACCGGCTCAATTCCGTCACCGTGCGCATCCCCCCCTTGCGCGACCGCGGCGGCGACGCCGTGCTGCTGGCGCGGTATTTCCTCGGCCGCTTCAACCGCGAGTTTGGCCGCAGCCTCGCCGGCTTCACCGACGACGCGCTGGCCGCGATCGAGATGCACGCCTGGCCCGGCAACGTGCGCGAGATGGAGAACCGGATGAAGCGGGCGGTGGTGATGGCCGAGCGGCGGCTGATCGAGCCGCCCGACTTGGAGCTGGAACCGCCGCACGATACGATGCCGGACCTTGATCTGCGGGCGGCGCGTCTGCGGGCCGAGCGGGAGGTGATCCAGATGGCGCTGTCGCGCAGCAGCTACACGCTGGCGTCGGCCGCCAAGCTGCTGGGCATCAGCCGCCCGACCCTCTATGGGCTGATGGAAGTCCACGGCATCGCGCCGAAGCCGCCGGCGAGGGGATCAGGCGCCGAGTTTGGTGATATCGCGGAGGAGCCCGGCGCCGTCGGGCCAGTGCCGCGGTACGAGCGAGGGTGAGCGTCATGCTGCGCAGAAGCGGTTTCGTCCCGTCTGCCGTCCGATCATCGGGCGCCCGCCCATCTGGCGCGTGGCCGTCTGGCGCGTGGCCGTCTGGCGCCCTGGTGGGCGCGGTGCTGCTCGCCTGTGTCGCCGCCCCGGCGATGGCGGCGCCCAACTACCTCGCCGACGCGAACCGGCTGCTGGCGAAGGGCGACGTGCGCGCCGCCCTGATCCAGCTCCGCAACGCGGTGCGCACCGATCCGAAGAACGGCCGCGCGCAATACGAGCTTGGGCTGCTCGACCTGCAATTCGGGGATGGCGTCGCCGCCGAGACGCAGGCCCGCGCCGCACTCGCGGCGGGCGCCGACGCCCGTCTCGCCAACGAACTGCTGGCCCGCGCCTTTCTGGCGCAGCGCCGCTATGCCGCCCTGCTGCGCGAGATGCCGGCCAACCAGACCGATCCCGCGGTCCGCGCCGTGGTGCTGGTCGGCCGCGGCTATGCCCAGATGGCGACGCAGCAGCACGACGCGGCGGCCGCGTCTTTCGCCGAGGCTGCCAAGCTCGCGCCGAAATCGCCCGACCCGCTGCTCGGGCAAGCACGCCTGGCATTGCTGTCGCACGACGCCCCGACTGCGGTGCAACGGCTCGACGGCGTGCTGGCGATCAACCCGAAGCAGATCGACGCGCTGGTGCTGAAGGCGCAGATCCTGCGCGGCAGCGGTCATGCGAAGGAGGCGCTGGTGCTGCTCGACCGGGCCGTGGCCGCCGCTCCCGGCGCCCCCGGACCGCTCACCGAACGGGCGTCCACATACCTCAATCTCGGCCAGGATGCGGCGGCGAAGACCGACCTGGCGCAGGTGCTCAAGGTGCTGCCCGGGAATATCCAGGCGACCTATCTGGAGGCGGTGCTCGCGGCCAAGGCGCAGGACTGGAGAGCGGCGGATGCCGACCTTCAGAAGGTCTCGATCGCGATGGCCACGATCCCGCGCGCGTACTACCTGCAGGCGATCGTGAAGTTCAAGCTCGGCCAGGTGCAGCAGGCAATCGAGGCCGCTTCCCGCTACAACGCCCACAATCCGGGCGATCCGGCCGGTGCCAAGCTGTTGGCGCAGATCGCGCTCAGCCAGAACGACGCCGCGCCGGTGATCGCCGTGCTGGCACCGTTCGCCGCGTCGGGCCATGCGGACGCGCAGATGGAGGACATGCTCGGCCGCGCCTACGTGCGCGCTGGGCGCCCCGACGATGCGGTCGAGGCGTTCCAGAGGGCGGCAACCCTCGCGCCGCGGGACGCCGCGATCCGCACCCGGCTTGCCGCGACCCGCCTCGGCCTCGGCCAGGAGGGGGCGGCGATCGGCGACCTCGAACAGTCGCTCAAGCTCGCTCCCGATCAGGCCTATGCCGGCCAGGCGCTGGTGTTCGCGGAGTTGGCGAGCGGCAAGACCGACGCCGCCACGGCAGCACTGGCCCGCCTGCGCGCCGCCCAGGGCAACACGCCGGCGATCGGCAACCTCGACGGCATGCTCAAGCTCGCCGAACTCGACCTGCCCGGCGCCCGCACCGCGTTCGAGGCGGTGGTCAAGCAGCAGCCGGACTTCATGCCGGCCCAGATGAACCTCGCCAAGGTCGCGGCGATGCAGGGCGACGGCGCCGAATCGGCGCGCGTGCTGGCCGGCATCCTGGCCCGCCAGCCCGGCTATGCGCCGGCGGTCTCGGCCACCATCAACGGGCTGCTCCGGCAGGGCAACGTCGATGCGGCGACTTCCGTGCTGCAGAAGGCGCGGGCGGCGGCGCCGACCAACGCCAACTTCACCGCGGCCCTGGCCGACCTCGACACTCGCACCGGCCACCCGGAGCGTGCGCTGGCGCTGCTGGCGCCGGATGCCGCGCACCCGACCTCGAACCCGGTGCTGCTCAGTGCCCGCGCCCGCGCCGAGATCGCAATGAAGAATCTCAGCGCCGCGCGCGACACGCTGCAAGCGCTGGTCGCGGCGCAGCCGGACTCGACCGAGGCGCGACGCCAGCTCATCGCCGTGCTGATCGATGCCAAGGATTACGAGGCAGCGCGGCAGGTCGTCTCGGCCGGTCTCGCGCGCACGCCGCAGAACCTGCAATTGCTGGAATATTATCTGCAAATCGATTTCGCCGATGGTGGGCTGAAGCGGTCGCTCGCCACCGCCGACCGGCTGCACAGCCAGCTCCTCACCTTCGTCCCCGCCGCCGGGCTGCGCGGCGACGCCTACATGCTCGCCCGGCAGCCGCAGGATGCGGCCACCGCGTACCAGGCGGCGTTGCAGGCGAACCCGTCGCCCTATCTCGTGGGCCGCCTCGCCACGGCCCAGGCCGCGGCCGGGCAGGCGCCAGCGGCCATGCAGACGGTGCAGGACTGGACCACCAAGCACCCGCAGGACCTGGTGCTGGTGCAGACGCTGGCCTCGATGCAGATCTCGGCCGGCGACTGGGACCACGCGGAGGCAACCCTCAAGGCGGTGCTCGCGAAACAGCCGCACGATGCGGTGGCACTCAACAATCTCGCCTGGGTCTATCAACACAAGGGCGATCCGCAGGCGGAGACGCTGGCGCAGCAGGCCTACGTGCTGTCCTCCTCGAGCGGCCAGACCGCCGACACGCTCGGCTGGATCCTCACCAAGCAGGGTCAGGCCGCGAAGGGCCTGCCGCTGCTGCGCCAGGCGAATGACGAGTTGCCGACCGATCCCTCGATCGCGTTCCATCTCGCCGTCGCGCTGAAGGATACCGGCCAGCGCGACGCCGCCGTCTCGCTGCTGCACAAGCTGGTCGCCGACAAGGCGGCGTTCCAGGAGAAGGCGCAGGCGCAGCAGCTTCTCAGCACGCTGTCCAAGAGCTGATCCCCGCCCGAGCCATCTGAGCCCCGCCGATGCGCAACCTACTGTTCATGCTCGAAATGGCGACGCTGCTGCCGGTCGCGATGATGCGGCCGTTCGTGGGTGTGCTGCTGTGGGGCTACATCTCGTTCATGAGCCCGCACGACTTCACCTATGGCGCCTCGGAGCACCTGCCCTGGGCGCTGATGGTCGCGATCGTGACCGCGATCGGTTGCGTCGTCGCGCGCGAGCCCAAGCATCTGCCACGCGATGCGAGCACGTTCCTGCTGATCGCGTTCCTGATCATGATCTCGATCTCGACCGTCTTCGCCATGGCGCCCGCCGCCGTCGTCGATCCGAAATACACGATCATCCTGAAGACGTTCTTCTTCCTGATCGTGATCCGGGCGCTGCTGACCGACGCGCGGCGCATCCATGCGATGATCTGGATGATGGTGATCGCGCTCGGCTTCTTCGGCCTCAAGGGCGGTGTGTTCGCGATCTTCACCGGGGGCCTGTACCATGTGTACGGCCCGTCGGGGAGCATGATCGGCGACAACAACAATCTCGCGGTCGGGCTGCTGGTGACCCTGCCGCTGATGAACTATCTGCGAATGCGGTCGAGCCACCGCTTCGTCCGCGCCGGGATCCTGATCGTGATGGCGCTGACGCTGCTCTCCGTTGTAGACAGCTACTCGCGGGGCGCGCTGCTCGGACTGTTCGGCATCGGCTGCGTGATGTGGTGGCGCAGCCGCAGCAAGATCGGCACGGCGATCGTGCTGGTGGCGGCGATCGGCCTCGCCATCATGTTCATGCCGCCGGCCTACCTCGACCGCATGGGCACGATCTTCCACTACCAGCAGGACGCCTCGGCCGAGGGCCGGATCGAGATCTGGAAGGCGGCGACAAAGCTGGCGCTCGCGCATCCGCTGACCGGCGCCGGCTTCATGGGCCCCTACACGCAATGGATCGTCGATACGGTCGATCCCAGCGTGACCGCGCGCTCGACGCACGACATCTTCGTCGAAGTCTGGTCGGAGACCGGGTTCGTTTCCTTCGCCGCCTGGCTCGGGCTGATCCTCGTCGGCATTCTCAACTCGTTCCGCCTGATCCGCCTCGCCCGCGGCCGGCCGGAGCTGGACTGGGTGCGCGACCTCGGGCGGATGTCGCAGGTGGCGATCGTCGCCTACCTCGTTGGCGGGGCGTTCCTGCCGCTCTCCTACTGGGATTATTTCTTCACGCTGCTGATGGTGCTCGCCGCCACCCGCGAGGTCGTGGTCACGCAGGCGACGGCGACGCGAGCGGCCGCGGTCGCTCAGGGCTGGCGGCGGTCGCCCGCGATCGGGCCGGCGATCGGGCCGGCGATCGGGGCCGGCATCCGGACGGCCCGCGGCGGCTTGCCCGACCGGCCGGCGATGCGCTGAGGTTCCGGCATGGAAGGCATCCTGTTCCTTGGCGTGATGGTCGGCGCGGCCTGGCTCTGCTTCTGGTTCCTGGACCCGGACGCGCAGCGGAAGGGCCACTGGTCGCCGTTCGACGCGCGCCAGTTTGAGGACGGTTCGCAGGCGCCCGCGCCGATTGCAGGACGGAACCGCGCACGCGGTCCGCTGCCCCGTGCCTGGCAACAGCGGGCCGCGCCGCCGCCTGCGCGAACCCCGGCACGGTCCGGTCGCCCGCCCCCCGAGCCGCCGCCGTGGCGCCGCCGATCCGGCTTCTGACCTTCACCACGCTCTACCCGAACGCCGCCCGACCCAATCACGGGGTGTTCGTGGAGAACCGGCTCCGCCACCTCGTGGGCAGCGGCGCGGTGGCGGCGACCGTGCTCGCCCCGGTGCCGATCTTCCCCCTCCCCGGCTTCCCCGGCCGCGACCCCGGCCCGGTCCCCGCCGCGGAAAGCCGCCACGGCCTCGCCGTCCACCACCCGCGATTCCTCGCCATCCCGAAGCTCGGCATGGCGCTCTCCCCGGCTCTGCTGGCCGCCGCCGCGTCGCGCGTGATCCGCCGCCTGCTTGCCGCCGGAGAGCGCTTCGATGCCATCGACGCGCATTACTTCTTCCCCGACGGCGTCGCCGCGGTCGCACTCGGCCGCCGCTTCGGCCTGCCCGTCGTCGTCACCGCGCGCGGGTCGGACATCACGCAGTTCCCGGACTTCGCAATCCCCCGCCGGCTGATCCGCCGCGCGCTCGCCCGCGCCGACGCCGCGATCGCCGTCAGCGCCGCGCTGCGCGAGGCCATGCTCGCCCTCGGCGCCCGGCCCGCCCACGTCTCGGTGTTGCGCAACGGTGTCGACACCGCGCTGTTCCGCCCGCCCCCCGACCGCGCGGCGGCCCGCGCGGGGTTCGGCCTCGCCCGGCCGACGCTGCTCTCCGTCGGCCACCTGATCGAGCGGAAGGGCCACGACCGGGTGATCGAGGCGATGCGCCTGCTCCCCGATTGCGACCTGCTGATCGCGGGCGAGGGCCCGGAACGGGCGCCGCTGGAGGCGCTGATCTCCCGGCTCGACCTCGGTGCCCGCGTCCGCCTGCTCGGCGCCTTGCCGCACGCCGAGCTGCCCGCCCTCTACGGTGCTGCCGACCTGCTGGTGCTGGCGTCATCGCGCGAGGGTTGGGCCAACGTGCTGCTGGAGGCGATGGCCTGCGGCACGCCCGTCGTCGCCGCCCCGATCCCCGGCAATTCCGAAGTCGTGCAGGAGCGCGCGGCCGGCGTCATCGCGGGCGCCCGCGAGCCCGAGGCGCTCGCCGCGGCAGCCCGCGACCTGCTCGCCGATCCGCCCGGCCGGGCAGCCACCCGCGCCTATGCCGAGCGGTTCGGCTGGCAGGAGACGACCGACGGTCAGATCGCGCTGTTCCGCAGGGTGATCGCGGCGAAGGCAAGGGGTTCTGCCCCCTGTTCCGCAGGGTGATCGCGGCGAAGGCAAGGGGCTCTGCCCCTTGACCCCGTCGAAGGCAGAGCCTTCGAAATCCCCTCGCCTTGCTTCTCCCGCCGCCCGGACCAATAGTCCGCCCCCAAACTCCGAAAGGACCGGCCATGTATCCGCAGGTCTCGCTCTTCATCGACGGCGAATGGACCCCGGCCAAGGACGGCCGGGCGATCGACATCGTCAATCCCGCCACCGGCGAGAAGATCGGCAGCGTCGCCCATGCCGGCCGCGCCGACCTCGATCGTGCGCTTGCCGCCGCTGAGCGCGGTTTCCATACCTGGAGCCACACCGCCGCCATCGAGCGGTCGAAAATAATGCGCCGCGCCGCCGCCCTGATGCGCGAGCGCGCCGACGCGATCGCGAACCTGATGACCCAGGAGCAGGGCAAGCCGCTCGCCGAGGCGAAGGGCGAGATCGGGGTCGCCGCCGACGTGATCGAGTGGTTCGCCGAGGAGGCGCGCCGCACCTACGGCCGCGTCATCCCCGCGCGCGCCGACGGCGTCTGGCAGCTCGTCATCAAGGAGCCGGTCGGCCCGGTCGCGGCCTTCACGCCCTGGAACTTCCCGATCAACCAGGCGGTGCGCAAGATTTCGGCCGGCCTCGCGGCGGGCTGCTCGATCATCCTCAAGGCACCGGAGGAGACGCCCGCCTCGCCCGCCGCGATGGTGCGCGCATTCCACGACGCCGGCGTGCCGGCCGGCGTGCTCGGTCTCGTCTTCGGTGTACCCTCGGAAATTTCCGAATACCTGATCCCGCATCCGGTGATCCGCAAAATCTCCTTCACCGGCTCGACGGCGGTCGGCAAGCACCTCGCCGCACTCGCCGGATCGCACATGAAGCGGATCACGATGGAGCTGGGCGGCCACGCGCCGGCGATCGTGTTCGAGGACGCCGACATGGACGTGGCGACGAAGATCCTCGCCGCCAACAAGTTCCGCAACGCCGGCCAGGTCTGCGTGGCGCCCACCCGCTTCCTGGTGCAGGAGCAGGTCTATGACGCCTTCGTCGACCGCTTCACGACGGCGGCGAAGGCCGTGCATGTGGGCGACGGGCTGGAAGCCGGGACGCAGATGGGACCGCTCGCCAATCCCCGCCGCGTCGCCGCCATGGAGAGCCTGATCGCCGACGCAAGACAGCACGGGGCGGAGCTGCGCACCGGCGGCAGCCGCATTGGCAACAAGGGCAACTTCTTCGAGCCGACGGTGCTCGCCAACGCGACGCCCGAGATGCGGGCGATGAACGAGGAGCCGTTCGGCCCGGTGGCGCTGATGATGCCGTTCCATGACCTCGACGAGGCGGTGACGGAGGCGAATCGTCTTCCCTACGGTCTCGCCGCCTACGCCTACACGCGTTCGGCCAAGACCGCGCAGGCGCTCGCCGCCCGGGTCGAGAGCGGGATGCTGTCGATCAATCATCACGGCCTCGCTTTGCCGGAAGTGCCGTTCGGCGGCATGAAGGACAGCGGCTACGGTTCCGAGGGCGGGTCGGAGGCGATCGAGAGCTATCTCAACACGAAGTTCGTCACGCAGGCGAGCCTGTAGCCGGCACGCGGCAATACGGCCCGCTCGCCCGCGGGTCGTGTTGCCGCCGCGCGCGCCGTGGCTAGGATGGTCCGATGCCCTCCGCATCCGCCGACCTGCTCGCCGCCCTGGTCGCCTTCGACACAACCAGCAGCCGCGCGAACCTCGCCCTGATCGGCTACGTCCGCAGCATCCTCGACGCGCACGGCGTCCCCTACCGCGTCAGCACCAATCAAGCCGGCAGCAAGGCCAACATCCACGCCATCATCGGCCCGCAAACGGATGGCGGGATCGCGCTCTCCGGCCATGTCGACACCGTCCCCGTCGACGGACAGGCCTGGACCGCCGACCCGTTCGCGCTGCGCCGGCAGGACGGGCGGCTGATCGGCCGCGGCGCCACCGACATGAAGGGCTTCGTCGCCTGCTGCCTGGCAGCCCTCCCCGACCTCGTCGCGATGCGGCTCGCCGCCCCGCTGCACATTTTCATCTCCTACGACGAGGAGGTGGATTGCGCCGGCGCCCGCCGCCTCGTCGCCGACATGGCAGAGAGCGGCCTGCGGCCGGCGCTCTGCATCGTCGGCGAACCCTCCTCGATGCAGCCGATCGTGGCGCACAAGGGCCGCACCGCCGCCGAAGTCACGGCGCGCGGCCGCCCTGGCCATTCCAGCCGTCCGGCACAGGGGGTGAATGCGATCGCGGCGGCCGCGGAGGCGATCGTCTGGCTCTCCGCCGAGGCCCGTCGCAGCGCCACGCAAGGGCCGTTCGAGGACGGCTTCGAGCCGCCGCACACCACCATCCATGTCGGCCGCATCGAGGGCGGCACCGTGCTCAACATCATTCCCGAACGCGCGACCTTCCTCGTCGAATGGCGCACCATCCCCGCTGACGACGGCCCGGCGCGCGCGGCAGCGCTTCGCGCCCATCTGGCAGCGCATGTGGAGCCCGCGATGCACGCCGTCGATCCCGCGACCGGCTTTGACATCGCGCTGCTCGATGCCCTGCCCGGCCTGTCGCTGCCGCCGGCGCACCGGCTCGCCGACCTGGTGCGGCAGGCGACGGGGGCGAACGGCGCAGGCAAGGTGAGCTACGGCACCGAAGCCGGCATCTTCCAGGAGGCCGGGATCGCGGCGATCGTGTGCGGCCCGGGCGACATCGCGCAGGCGCACCAGCCCGACGAGTGGATTGCCGAGAGCGAGCTGGCGCGCTGCGACGCTTTCATCCGCCGCATCGCCGGACATCTCGCGGCATGAGCGTCGCCGCCGGTCCGCCCCCGCCCGGGCAGCCGCCGCTGCCGCATTTCGCGGTGCGCGTCGCCCCGCCCGCGCTCGATCCCTGGCTCGAGGGCAACACCGGCCTGCGCGGCTTCACCAGCTATGCCGCCGCCGCCGCAGGCCCGCACGTCGCCATCGTCGCACTCGTCCACGGCAACGAGATCGGCGGCGCGATCGCGCTCGACCGCCTGTTGCGCGCCGGCATCGCGCCCGCCCGCGGGCGGCTCACGCTCGGCTTCGCCAATCTCGACGCCTTCGCCCGCTTCGACCACGCTGCGCCGACCGCGAGCCGCTTCGTCGACGAGGACCTCAACCGCCTCTGGGACCCCGACCTGCTCGACGGCCCGCGCCGCTCGGCCGAACTCGACCGCGCGCGTGCGATGCGGCCTCTGATCGAGAGCGTCGACGTGCTGCTCGACCTGCATTCGATGCTCTGGCCATCAGAGCCGCTGCTGCTGTGCGGGCGCACCGCGAAGGGCCGGCAGCTTGCCGAGGCGACCGGCGCGCCGCCACTAGTCGTCGCCGATGCCGGCCACGCCAGCGGGCCGCGCCTGATCGACTATGCGCGCTTCGGCGAGACCGGTGCCGGCCGCGCCGTGCTGGTGGAGGCGGGCCAGCACTGGGAGCCGGCGACCGTCGAGACCACGCTCGCCGCAATCGCCGGGCTGTTGCACCATACGCGCCAGGTCGCGAGCCATCCCGCCCTGCCGCCGCCGCCGAGACGCGAAGCCGGCGCCGCATCGCACCGCGCGCTCCGCTTCGCCAGCGTCACCCAGGCGGTGACGGCGAGCACCGGCGGCTTCGCCTTCGTGCAGCCCTATCGCGGCGGCGACGTGGTCCCGCGGCGCAACACGCTGATCGCGATGGACGGCAATACGGAGATCCGCACGCCGCACGACGACTGCCTGCTGGTGATGCCGAGCCTGCGGCCGAGCCGCGGCCACACCGCGGTCCGCCTCGCCCGTTTCGCCCCGTGAGCGATCTGCGCCAGCACCAGGGCGAGATCAGCATCGCAACGCCGGGGCGCGGGATGCACGACATCACCGCGCGCCTGGCGTCCTTTCTTGGAGAAAGCAACCTCCGCGACGGCCTGCTCACGGTGTTCTGCCGCCACACCTCGGCCTCCCTGCTGATCCAGGAGAACGCCGACCCCGACGTGCGCGCCGACCTCGAAGCCTTTCTCGGCCGCCTCGCTCCCGACGGCGCGAAGCACTATCGCCACGCCGCGGAGGGGCCGGACGACATGCCCGCCCACCTTCGCGCAGCACTCACCGCAACCCAGCTTTCGATCCCGTTCGCGGCGGCGCGGCTGCGGCTCGGCACTTGGCAGGGCGTCTATCTCTGCGAGCACCGCACCAGCCCGCATCGGCGCCTCCTGGCCCTGCACGCGATCGGAACCGAGGGATAATCCGGCGCTGGACCGGCCGCCGGGCGCGGGGCAGACTTGCGGTAACGGCGCGCGCACAGCGCCGAACCGATCGGAGGAACCCATGATCCGGCCCAACCTTGCCGTCCTGGGCCTTGCCGTCCCGGGCCTTGCCGTCCTGGGCCTGGCGGCCCTGACGTTCGCCGCCACGTTCGCACCGGCCGTTGCGGCGCACGCGGCGGAATTGCGCGTCATGTGCTACTCCGACGGCAACGAGTGCGCCGTCTACGCGGACCTTGCAAAGGGTTTCGAGAAGCAGCACCCTGACGTGCAGGTGCGGATCGACACCGTGCCGTACGCGCAGATCACCACCAGCCTGCCGGTGCAGCTCGCCGCCGGCCACGGTCCCGACATCGCGCGCGTCACCGATTTCGGCGCGACCGGCAAGTATCTCCTCGATCTCCGCCCGCTGCTGCCCGACGCCGCCTACTGGACGCGCGAATTCGGCCCGGTGCTCGACTGGATGCGCCAGGGGCCGAAGGATACGGGCATCTACGGCCTGCCGACGCAGCTCACCATCACCGGCCCCTTCGTCGACAAGACCCTGTTCGAGCAGGCCAACGTGCCCCTGCCTGGGCCGAAGGCGACGTGGGACGACTGGGCCGCTGCCGTGGCAAAGGTCGCGAAGGCGACGCAGACGCCGTTCGGCATGGCCTGGGACCGCTCCGGCCACCGTTTCGCCGGCCCCGCGATTTCCTACGGCGCCAGGTATTTCGCCGCCGACGGCACGCCCGCGGTGGTCGACCCCGGCTTCGAGGCGATGGCGAGCCGCTTCGTCAAGTGGAACCAGGACGGCACCGTCGAGAAGGACATCTGGGCCGCCACCGGCACCGGCTACCGCGACGCCTTCGCCTCCTTCGCCAACGGCCAGATCGTGCTCTACCTCTCCGGAAGCTGGCAGCTCACGCGGATGGACAAGCAGGTGGGCAACAGCTTCGACTGGGTCGCGGTCCCCAATCCGTGCGGCCCCGCCGCCTGCACCGGGATGCCCGGAGGTGCGGCACTGGTCGGACTAAAAGGCACCAAGCACCCGAAATCCGTCGCGGCGTTCCTGGATTATCTGGCGCAGCAGCCGGTCTACCAGGCGATGATGGAGCGGACCAGCAACATCCCCGCCTCCGCAAGCTTGCAGAAGGCATCGCTGCATTACGGCCTGTCCGCCGCCGGCAACGCGGCGTTGCAGGTGTTCCTCCAATCGGTGCAATCGCTCTCGCCGATCGCGTACCATTTACAGGGCTACAAGTACAATCAGGTGATCTTCAACACCACCGCCAACCGCCTCGCCCAGGCGATCGCGGGGCAGATCACGCTGCCGCAGGCCTATGCGCGCATCGCGTCCGATCTGCGCCAGCAGCTCGCGGCGGCGAAGCAGTAATCTTCGGGCGCGCACGCGATGTCCGGCGCCGCCGCCCGCAACCGCGAACGCGGGCCATTCGGCCGGCTCGCCTGGGGCGCTTATGCGGCGGCGATGGACCTGCCGGAGCGGCCGATGCGCTGGGCGCAGGCGCGCTTGCGCGACGGCCGGCTCGGCTGGCTGTTCGTCGGTCCCAACCTGATCGTCTTCGGCCTGTTCACCTTCCTGCCGATCCTGATCGACGTCGTGTTCGCGCTCACCGGCGGCACCGCGCTGCTGCCCTCGCAGCGGCCGTTCGTCGGCACGCAGAACCTCGCACAACTGCTCGCGTGCAAGAACTATCTGCACCCGTCCTCCTGCTACGATGACCAGTTCTGGTACGGCGTCTGGAACACCGCGTGGTTCGTGCTGTTCCAGGTCGGGCTGATGATCGTGTTCAGCCTCGCAACCGCGCTGGTGCTGAACCGAAAAATAATCGGCCGCGGCTTCTTCCGCGCGGTTTTCTTCTACCCCGTGCTGCTCTCGCCAGTCGTCGTGGCGCTGATCTGGAAATGGATGCTGCAACGCTTCGGCGTGCTGAACGCGGCCTTGCAAGGCGTGGGTGCGCATCCCGTCGATTGGCTGCTGAATGCGCATTGGGCGTTCGGCTGGACGGTCTTCGTCAGCATCTGGGCGCATATGGGGTTCTACACGCTGATCCTGCTCGCCGGCTTGCAGGCGATTCCGCGCGACATCTACGAGGCCGCGGCGATGGACGCGACCCCGCCGGGCCGCGTCTTCTGGCGGCTGACGCTGCCGCTGCTGATGCCGAACCTGC
This sequence comes from Acetobacteraceae bacterium, assembly GCA_036272815.1. GTDB lineage: Bacteria > Pseudomonadota > Alphaproteobacteria > Acetobacterales > Acetobacteraceae > DATAYA01. Next base: position 7,254 of record DATAYA010000010.1, on the reverse strand, counting down.
TCGTGGTGCTGGTCCTGGCATTGATCCGTGCGGTGCAGATCTTCGACGAGGTCTTCGTGCTCACCGGCGGCGGCCCGGGGAGTGCCACGACCTATCTCGTCGAATTCATCTACAACACCGGCTTTGCGCAGCAAGTGCGGCAATACGGCCTCGCCTCCGCCGCCTCGCTGCTGCTCGCCGCCGTGTTGCTGGTCCTGACATTGACGCAGCTCGGCCTCACGCGCTGGAGTGCGAAACGTGGCTGAGCGGGGCGGCGTGTTCGCGATGCTGACCGCGACGCGCGGACGCGGCCGGTTCGACTGGACCGACTGGGCGACCTATCTCTATCTCGCCTTCGGCGTCTTTCTCATGTTCGGCCCGGTGCTCTGGCTCGGCGTCAGCTCGCTGAAGTCGCGGGCCGGGCTCGACATCTACCCGCCGCGTTTCCTGCCGTATGAGCGCGCGCAGGTCCACATCCCGGGCGTCGACCGCACGCTGCCGCTCTACCGCGTTACCGCCGGCCCGCTCGCCGGGCGGGAGCTGGCGCAGGTGCGGCGCATCGGGCTGATGGCACAGATGGTCGACCCCGCGCATGGCGGTACGGTCATCCACGTCCCGTTCCGCGACAGCCGCCCGGTGCTGCGGCTGCACGCAGCCTGGAGCAACTACAGCGCCCTGCTCACCAAGCTCGATTTCCCGCTCTATCTCTGGAACACCGTCTTCATCACCGTCGTCGCGACCGTGATCACGCTGCTGTTCAACTCGATGGCGGCCTTCGCGCTCAGCAAGTACCGCTTCTCCGGCAGGGGTGCCGTGTTTCTTCTCATTCTCGCGACGCTGATGATCCCGCCCACGATCGTGCTCGTGCCGAACTACCTGATCGCGTCGCAGCTCGGCCTGACCAACTCGCTCTGGGGCGTGATCTGGCCCGGTGTCGCGACACCGACCGGCGTGTTCCTGCTCCGGCAATACATGCTGACGCTCCCGGACGAGCTGATCGAGGCGGCGCGCATGGACAATGCCAGCGAGTGGCGCATCTACTGGCGCGTCGTGCTGCCGCTCTCGGCCCCGGCGCTTGCCGTGCTCGCGATCTTCTCGGTGATGTGGCGCTGGAACGAGTTCCTCTGGCCGATGGTCGTGCTCAACCGCAGCAGCAAGTTCACCCTCCAATTGGCACTCAACTCCTTCCAGGGGGAGCTGGCGACGCAGTGGAACTATCTGCTCGCGATGACCGTGCTCACGCTGCTGCCGATCACTGTCATTTTCCTTTTCCTGCAACGCTACATCACCCAGGGCATCGCATCCGCGGGAGTGAAATAGGATGGCAACGCTCGCGCTCCGCGACGTCGAAAAACGCTTCGGCGAGACCGAAGTGATCCGCCGCGTCTCTTTCGACGTTGCCGACGGCGAGTTCGTCGTCTTCGTCGGCCCCTCCGGCTGCGGCAAGTCCACGCTGCTCCGCATCATCTGCGGCCTCGAAGCGGCCACTTCCGGCGACGTGCTGATCGACGGCACCCGCGTCAACGACATCTCCGCCGCCCGCCGCGGCCTCGCGCTGGTGTTCCAGTCGTACGCCCTCTATCCGCACATGAGCGTGTTCCAGAACATGGCGTTCGGGCTGGAGAACCTGAAAACACCAAAGGCCGAGATCGCCGCCCGCGTCGCCGAGGCCGCGCGGATGCTGCGGCTCGAGGACTATCTCCAGCGCCGCCCGACCGCGCTCTCCGGCGGCCAGCGGCAGCGCGTCGCGATCGGCCGTGCGATCGTGCGCGAGCCGCGCATCTTTCTCTTCGACGAGCCGCTGTCGAACCTCGACGCCGAACTGCGGGTCGGCATGCGCGCCGAACTCGCGCAACTGCATCGCCGGCTCGGCACGACGATGATCTACGTCACCCACGACCAGGTCGAGGCGATGACGATGGCCGACAAGATCGTCGTGCTGCGCGCGGGCGCGGTGGAGCAGGTCGGGCCGCCGCTCGACCTCTACAACCACCCCGCCAACCGCTTCGTCGCCGGCTTCATCGGCTCACCACGGATGAATTTCCTCGACGGCCGCGTGACACGCAGCGCCGCGGCCGGTATCGGCATCGATATCCCAGGCGTCGGCCGGCTGCACGCGCCCGCGCAGCTTCCTGTCGGCACCGCCGCCTCGGTCGGCATCCGGCCCGAGCATGTCTGCCTCGGCCCGGCTCCGGCAAATACGGTCACCGGCAAGGTCGCGATCGTGGAACAATTGGGCGGCCTCAGCACGATCCGCCTCGGCGAGCCCGACATCACGGCCCAGCTTCCCGGCCAGACCACGCTCGCCTTCGGCGCGTCGGCGACCCTCAACCTGCCGCCCGCCTGCCTGCACGTCTTCGACGAGACCGGCCGCACCGTACCGGCGCTGGCGACGGCGGCGCTGGCGGGCTCGCCCGCGTGACCCCGCTCCGCCGCGCGCGCGCGGCTCGTGGGACCGAGCGTGGCGTGGTGCTCGCCTGCGACGACGGTATCACCTGCACCATCAGCCTGCTCGACGCCGGCCTCGTGCGCGTCACCTTCGCGCGCGCGACCGGCCTGCGTCTCGACCGCACCTGGATGGTGCCGGCGCACGGTGCCGACGACGTCCCCTGGGAAGGCCGCGACCGCAGCGACGTCGCAAGCTGGCCGATCCCGCGCTTCTCGGTCATGCAGGATACAGACTGCATCAGGCTCGCCACGGACGCGCTGACGCTGGAAATTGCGCTTGACCGGTTCCGCCTCACCTGGCGCCTGCCGGATGGCCGTGTCTTCGCGCAGGACCGCGACAGCCATCCGTATTCCTTCTCCCGCAATTCAGCCGCGTTCGCGCACGCGCAGACGCGCCACAAGCAGGACCGCTATTACGGCCTCGGCGACAAGACCGGAAAACTTGATCTGCACGGCCGCCGCCTGCGCATCGCGATGCGCGACAGTCTCGGCTACGATCCGCAATCGGGCGATCCGCTCTACAAGCACTGGCCCTTTCTGCTGGTGCGCGACGCGGCGACAGAAACCGGATATGGCCTGTTCTACGACAACGGCGCGGAAGCGGCATTTGATCTCGGCTGCGAACACGATAACTATTTTGGTTCGTATCGCAGCTACACGGCGCGCGACGGCGATCTCGATTTCTATTTGATCCTCGGCCCGCATCTGCGCGACGTCACGCCGAAATTCCTCTCCCTGACCGGCCGCACCACGCTGCCGCCGCGCTGGTCGCTCGGCTACGCCCAGACCGCGATGGCGATCGCCGACGCACCCGACGCGCAGACGCAGATGGAGACGTTCATCGACCGCTGCGCCGCCGAGGACGTTTCCGTCAGCGCGTTCCACTTTGGCTCCGGCTACAGCATGATCGGGCCGCGCCGCTACGTCTTCACCTGGAACCGCGAAAAATTCCCCGATCCGCCCGGCCTGATGCGCCGCTTCCACGACGCCGGGATGCACGTCGTCGCCAACATCAAACCGTGCCTGCTCGATGACCATCCGAGCTACGCCGCCGCCGAAGCAGCAGGCGCCTTCATCCGCGACGCGACGACGAAAAATCCAGTCCGCGCGCAGTTCTGGGACGGCGAGGGCGCCTATCTCGACTTCACCAGCCGCACGGGGATTGCGTTCTGGCAGGAGGGGCTTGCGCGCGAAATCCTCGGCCCTGGCATCGACGCTGGCTGGAACGACAACAACGAATACAGCCTCCCCGACGAGACTGCGACCTGCGACGGCTTCGACCGCCCCGTCCCGCTCGAACTCGTGCGCGGCGTCCAGGCGCTCCTGATGACGCGCGCGACCCTCGAACGCCAGCGGGACGCAGCACCGGACATCCGCCCGTTCACCATCACCCGCGCCGGCTGCCCCGGCGTGCAGCGCTATGCGCAGAGCTGGAGCGGGGACAACACGACGAGCTGGGACAGCCTGCGCTGGAATCTGCGGACCGGATTGCAGATGAGCCTTTCCGGATTGCACAACACCGGCCACGATATCGGCGGCTTCGCCGGCCCCGTGCCGTCGCCCGAATTGCTGATCCGCTGGACGCAGGCGGGCGTGCTGCATCCGCGGTTCCTGATGAACTCGTGGAAACCGGACGGGATCACCACGTCGCCGTGGCTGCACTCCTCCGCGCTGCCGGCGATCCGCAGCGCGATCCGGTTGCGCTACCGCCTCCTGCCAACTCTTTATTCCCTCATGCACCGCGCCCACACCGAAGGCGTGCCGATCATCCGCCCGACCTTCCTCGAGTTCGACGACCCACGCTGCGCCGAGGATTGCGACGAGCTGATGCTTGGCCCGTTCCTGCTTGCGGCCCCCGTCGTCGCGGCGGGCGATCGCGCGCGCGCGCTCTACCTTCCCGACGGGGTGGAGAGCTGGTTCGATTTCCACACCGAGGAGATGCTTCCCGCCGGCGCCGACGCGATCCTCGCCGCCCCCCTCGACCGCCTGCCGCTCGCCGTCCCCAGCGGGGCGATCGTGCCGATGACCGACGCGCCGGACGATTTCGCCCGTCTGCACGACGAGCCCTCGCGCTGCGTCCGCATCTTTCCCGGCATCGCCGACGGCGCGAGCCGCTTCGTGCTGGTGGAGGATGACGGCATCACCGCGCGTGGCCCGCGTACCGAGATCACGCTCCACCTCTCCTGGACGCCGCAGGAGGTGCGGCTGCACGCGAGCGCGAACGGAGATTTCCCCGTCCCCTGCACCCAGATCACCGTCGCACTTCCGCAAGCCGACCGCCGCGCGCTGCATCTCGATGCCGACCCCGGCGCACCACGCCTCGTGTGCGGGCGCTACATCGCCTCGCAGTGAATGCAGACACGATCGTTGCTCCTCGGCCTGATCGGCGCCGGGATCCAGGGCTCGCGCGCGCCGGCGTTGCACGAGCACGAGGCGGCAGCGCACGGGATGCGCGCGATCTACCGCCTGATCGACCTCGACAGCCTCGGCCTCGACGTGCGCGCTCTGCCCGAGCTGCTCACCGCCGCGCAACGCCTCGGCTTCGACGGCCTCAACATAACCCATCCCTGCAAGCAGGCCGTTGTTTCCCTGCTCGACGACCTGTCGGACGACGCGCGCGCAGTTGGCGCGGTCAACACCGTCGTGCTGAAGGATGGCGCGCGCATCGGGCACAACACCGATGTCACAGGGTTTGCCGAGAGCTTCCGACGCGCGCTTCCCGACGTCACACGCGATCGCGTGGTGCAGCTCGGCGCCGGCGGCGTGGGCTCGTCGGTGGCGCACGCGGCGCTGGCACTCGGCACCGGGACGCTCACGATCACCGACGCCGAGCCCGCGCGCGCATCGCATCTCGCGGCGGCTCTCGTCGCGCGCTTCGGGGCCGGCCGCGCGGTCGCCGCACGCTGCGCCGGCGCGGCGCTCGCGTATGCCGACGGCCTCATCAACGCAACACCGGTCGGCATGGCGCAGCATCCCGGACTGCCGCTGCCGGCCGCGTTGCTGCGTGCGGACCTCTGGGTTGCTGAAATCGTCTATTTCCCGCTGGAAACCGAACTCCTGCGTGCGGCACGCGGACGCGGTTGTCGCACGCTCGATGGCGGCGGCATGGCGGTGTTCCAGGCCGCCGGCGCGTTCCGCCTGTTCACCGGACGCGCGCCGGACGCGGAGCGGATGCTACGGCATTTCGCGAGCCTGTAAGGAAGGTCGGGCTTCCCCCGTGGCCCATTCCACGGAAACCCCGGGATTTTCAAGGCTCCGCCTTGAACGGGGTCCAGGGGCCGCGCCCCTGGCCTTCACGCCTCGAGCACCCACCCGGCAAATCCGCAAGTGCCAACAGCGATCAGCGGATTGACCCCGCTCGCCGACAGTACCACTGTCGCCGCCACCGTCAGCGCCGCCTGCGCGATCGAGCGATCTGTCGTCCGCACCGCGACCTCGCGCGGCCGCGCCGAGAGCCCGCCGCCGAAACTCGCGAGTGCGATCCGGTTGGAGGTGCGTGCGAGATCCGAGAGCGGTACCGATCGATCCGCGGGAGCGGGTGCCTCATTCATGCAGCAGGTCGGGATCGTGCGGATGATCGTCCTCGGTGAGCGCGTGCGCCAGCAGCGGGTCCGGCGCGTCGTAGCGATGCCCGTCCTCCCAGTCGGCGTCGAAGCGCTCCCGCAACCGCCAAACCGCATCGCGGCCATCGATCACCGCTCCCAGCTCGCGCCGCAGATCAAACGCGCTGCGGTCGATATTCATCGAGCCCACCAGGGCCCGCGCCCCATCCGCCACCAGCAGTTTCGCATGCAGCCGCAAGCCACGCTGCTTGCGCACGCGGATGTCTGCCCGCCGCATGATGCGCAGCGACGCGAACGTGTCGAGCAGGTCGTAGTCGCTGATCCCGTGCCGGCCGCCGCACAGCACGCGCACCATGATCCCGCGTGCGCGCGCCGCCAGCAGCCGGTCGAGGATGACCGCATCGACGAACTTCGGATGCTGGATCGCGAGCGTCGCCTCGGCGGCGTCGATGAACGCGCTCATCACGCGCCGCGCATTGCGGTTGCTCCACAGGAGCGCGCTCGCTTCGGGTGGTGTGAAAGCCTCGCGCCGCCAGTCGGCATCGAAGCAGGCGGCAATCTCCGCGACGACCTCCGGCGCTTCGAGGATCAGTCCATAATCCCGGGTGAGAGAAAAATGCTTGTCGACGAAATTGAACGTCGCAACCAGCGCCATCCGGTCATCGACGACCATCGACTTCTCATGCGTCACGGCGAAGGCGGGATTGCTCCATTGCGCATCGACCCCCGCCGCGCGCAGCGTCGCCCGCGTCTCGTCATTGGTGCGGCTGCCGGATGATCGCGCCGGGTTCAGCATCACCCGGACCGCAACCCCGCGCGCTTGCGCCTGCGCCAGTGCGTCGATCAGCACGGGCTCGGTGAAGGTGAACATTTTCACCCGCACCGATGCGCGTGCCCCCGCGATCAGCGCCGTGACCGGCCCGGTGCCGTCCTCCGGCTGCACCAGCACGCGGACGCCGCGCGAGAGTAATGCGTGATCCATGCAATTCGTTCCGGAATCCGTCCGACATGCGACACTAAGCCTTGCCCGCTGCGGCGGCAACCGACATGGCTCGCTGCCCGCAACGGTGCGTTCGGTGCTCCGGGAAGCCGGGCCGGCGCGCGCCGCCGCCGAGCTCCGCCATCGTTCTAATCCCGCAACTTCGCCATCAAGCCGGCGATATCCGCCGCCCCCCAATGCGCGACAAATCTCCCGTCCGCGACTTGCAGAATGTCGGTCGAATTGAACGACACATGCCGCCCGGTTGGCGCCACGCCGAGATAC
>DATAYA010000009.1:0-2312 GCA_036272815.1 Acetobacteraceae bacterium | reverse complement strand
GATGTCGGCGGCCAGGCCGTCGAGCCATGCCGCACGCGGTGCGCAGGCGACGGGATCGACCAGAAGCGCGCTGCCAACCTTGACGACCAGAAGCCGGGCTTCGGCGAGGCTCGGCGTCATCCCGGTCCGGCCGCCATCAGCGCCCGTTGGTCGCGCTTCGCGCTTGCCGCAGGACGCTGGCGCCGCTCCGCCGCGATCGCATCGGCGACCGCGCGCAGCAGCGCCGGCACGCCCTGCCCGCTCGCCCCCGAGATCACCAGCGGCATCCGCCCGCACGCCCTTGCCAGCGCCGACCGCCGCGCCGCCAGCTCGCGCGGCGCCATCGCGTCGGCCTTGTTCAGCACGACGATCTCCGGCCGCGTCTCCAGCCCCGCGCCATACGCCGCCAGCTCCGCCCGCACCGTCCGCCATGCCTGCACGACATGGCCGGCGGCGCCGTCGACCAGATGCACCAGCACCGCGCAACGCTCGACATGGCCGAGGAACCGGTCGCCGAGGCCGGCCCCCTCATGCGCGCCCTCGATCAGGCCGGGGATGTCGGCGAGCACGAACTCCTCCGCGGCCGAGAGGCGCACGACGCCGAGCTGCGGATGCAGCGTGGTGAACGGATAGTCGCCGATCTTCGGCCGCGCGGCGGAGGCGGCCGCCAGCAGCGTCGACTTGCCGGCGTTCGGCAGCCCGACCAGCCCGGCATCGGCGATCAGCTTCAGCCGCAGCCAGACCCAGCGCTCCTCGCCGGGGAACCCCGGATCGGCGCGGCGCGGCGCGCGGTTGGTGCTCGACTTGTAATGCGCGTTGCCGAAGCCGCCGTCGCCGCCGCGGGCGAGCAGCACGCGCGCCCCCGGCCGGTCGAGGTCGGCGAGCAGCGTCGTGCGGTCCTCGGCGAGCAGCTCGGTGCCGACGGGCACGCGGATCAGCACCGTCGGCGCCGCCGCTCCGGTGCGGTCGGCGCCGGCGCCGTTGCCACCCTTGCGGGCACGGAAATGCTGGGTGTAGCGGAAGTCGATCAGCGTGTTGAGGTTGGGCACTGCCTCGAACACGACGTCGCCGCCGCGGCCGCCGTCGCCGCCGTCAGGACCGCCGAACTCGACGTATTTCTCGCGCCGGAACGCCACCGCGCCGTTCCCGCCGTCGCCGGAGCGGATGTATATTTTCGCCTGATCGAGGAATTTCATCGGGACGCACCCTCCCCCGCCCCCACCCGCGCGGGGGAACGGCAGGCAGGCTACTCGGCAGCCTCGGGGGGAAGCACCGAGACATGGACACGCCCCTCGGCGCGGCGCTCGTAGGTCACGCGGCCGTCGATGAGGGCGAAGATCGTGTGGTCGCGGCCGAGGCCGACATTGCGGCCCGGCTTCCACCGCGTGCCGCGCTGGCGGATGATGATGTTGCCCGCGATCACGACCTCGCCGCCGAACTTCTTCAGCCCGAGGCGGCGGCCCTCGGTGTCGCGCCCGTTGCGCGACGAGCCGCCGGCTTTCTTGTGTGCCATGCCCCGCTCTCCTCTACGCGGCGGTTTCGGGGGAAGCGGCGGCGCCGGCGATGCCGGGCGCGCTGATATCGGGCGCGCTGATGCCGGCGATGCGCAGCACGGTGACGTGCTGGCGGTGCCCGGCGCGGCGGCGGCTGTTCTGCCGGCGGCGCTTCTTGAAGATGATGATCTTGTCGAGCCGGTCCTGCGCGATCACCGTCGCGGTGACTTCTGCGCCGGCGACGGTGGGGGTGCCGATCGTCACCGCGCCTTCGTCGGCGCCGATCGCGAGCACGTCGGAGAAGGTCACGGTCTCGCCGGGCTCGCCGGGCAGGGTCTCGACCTTGAGCACGGCGTCCGGCGTGACACGGTACTGCTTTCCGCCGGTGCGGATGACTGCGAACATCGGATGGGCTCCCGCCGCACGGCGCAGGCGGCCGGTGGCGCTTCTTGTCGGTTTGGGCGGATCGCCGCCGAGGCGCGGGGTTATAGACGGAGGCGCCGCGATGTCAACGCGCGCCGATTGCGGCCCCGCCGGCGCGCTCCTATAACGCGCCGCCCGGGCCGCAGGCCACGGGTGCGCGGAGAGGTGCCGGAGCGGTCGATCGGGGCGGTCTCGAAAACCGTTGTACGTGTGAGCGTACCGTGGGTTCGAATCCCACCCTCTCCGCCAGCTGTCTAACACGCTGAATTTACGATGTTGCATTTCGGTTTAATTTCGAACTGGCCGCCATTGCCGGTAGATGTCGCGGGTCCAGGTCGGTGGCCGACCAGGAAAGACGCCTTCCTGCCGGGATGCTTGGAGGTCTCCGGCAGCTTTCTGGTGATTGCCGCAGGCAGG
>DATAYA010000008.1:0-19018 GCA_036272815.1 Acetobacteraceae bacterium | reverse complement strand
CGACTACCAGAAAGCAACGCGCGTCTTCTACGACCGCCATGTATGCCGCATCGACCCCTGGCCGGACGACGTAGCGCGCACATTCGCGGCGATCGAGAACGACCCGACCGTCTATACGACGATGAACGGAGCGAACGAATTCTTCGTCACCGGCACGCTGCGGCACTGGACCATCATCGACCGGCTGGACCGAATCGCGGCGCCCACGCTGATGATGTCCGGCCGGCACGATGAGGCGACGGAGGCATGCGTGCGTCCCTTCGCCGATTGCATCGGCGGTGCCGAGTGGCAGGTCTTCGAATATTCCAGCCACATGCCGCACATCGAGGAGCGCGAGGCGTGCATGGTGCGTGTCGCCGATTTCCTCGACCGCCACGCCTGAGCCCCAAATTGTGAAAGGACACCCTCAATGCGGATGAGATCACTCGCGATGCTGGCCGCCGGCGCGCTGGCATTCGGTGCGGCCGCGGCGCCGCGGGCACAGGCCGCCGCGGCCCATACGGGCGGCACGCTCAAGCTTGTGTCCGTCGCTTCCGAGGGCACCATCGACCCGCAGATCAACTACACCTCGATGTACTGGCAGGTGTTCTTCGTCACCTATGATGGGCTTGTGGGCTTCGAGAAGACCAGCGGCCCGGACAGCAACACGATCGTCGCCGATCTGGCGACCGAGATCCCAAAGCCGCAGGACGCCGGCAAGACTTACGTCTTCACGCTCCGCCGCGGCATCAAGTTCTCCAACGGCAAGACCGTGACGCCCGATGATGTCGTGGCCTCGTTCCGGCGGCTGTTCAAGGTGTCGAACCCGAACGCCGGCACCTGGTACAACGTCATCGTCGGTGCCGATGCCTGCCTCAAGACGCCGGCGACCTGCACGCTTTCGGGTGGCGTGGTGGCCGACGACAAGGCCAATACAGTCACCTTCCATTTGACGGCGCCGGATGCCGAGTTCATGGACAAGCTTGCCGTGCCGTTCGGCACCATCCTGCCGGCCGACACGGCGGCGAAGGACCTTGGCACCACGCCGGCGCCGACCACCGGCCCCTACATGATTTCGCAATACGATCCCAACCGGATCATGAAGCTGGTGCGTAACCCCTATTTCAAACAGTGGAGTGCCCAGGCGCAGCCGGCCGGCTACGTCGATGAGATCGACTTCAACTACGGCCTGAGCGACGAGGCCGCGGTGACCGCCGTCGAGAACGGGCAGGCGGACTGGATGTTCAACCAGCCGCCGACCGACCGGCTGGGCGAACTCGGTACGAAATACGCCAAGCAGATTTATATCCGGCCGTTGTTCGCATTCTACTATGCCGCGATGAACGCCAACCTGGCGCCGTTCAACAACCTGAAGGTGCGGCAGGCGGTGAACTTCGCGACCGACCGGCGCGCGACGGTGAACCTCTACGGCGGCCCGCGGCTGGCGCAACCGACCTGCCAGATTCTGCCTCCCGGCTTTCCCGGATATGAGCCGTATTGCCCGTGGACCAAGAACCCCGGCAAGACCTGGACGGCACCCGACCTCGCGAAAGCCAAGGCCCTGATGCAGCAGTCGGGCGTCGCGCCCGGCACGAAGGTGACGCTGATCGTGATCGACCGCGCCGCCGACCGCGCGATCGGCGGCTATCTGCAGAGCATGCTCAACTCGCTCGGGTTCGCCGCCAGCCTGAAGGCTATCTCGCCCAACATCCAGTTCACCTACATCCAGAACACGAAGAACCAGGTGCAGATCAGCCTGACCGACTGGTATCAGGACTATCCGGCGCCGTCGGACTTCCTCAACGTGCTTTTCAGCTGCGCCAACTTCCATCCCGGCTCCGACAGCTCCATCAACATCTCGGGGTTCTGCGACAAGGGGATCGACGCGCACATGCAGAAGGCGCTGAGCACCGCGGTCGCCGACCCGGAGGCGGCGCTCGGGATGTGGGCGAAGATCGATCAGCAAGTCACCGACCAGGCTCCGGTGGCGCCGCTGTTCGCGCCGAAGCACCTCGACTTCGTCTCCACGCGGCTCGGCAACTACACGTGGAGCGATCAGTTCCACATGATCTTCTCCAAAGTCTGGGTGCAGTAGGGGGTCTGGGTGCAGTAGTCAGCATGTCGGCAACGCTGCAGCCCGAGGCAGACGAGGCCGCGTCCGAGGCGTCATCACGGACCGGGCGCGGCCCCTGGGCGACGGCGTTCCGAAAACTCGTGCAGGACCGGGCGGCAATGATCTGCCTCGCCGCCCTGGCGCTGATCGTGCTCGCCTGCGCCGCAGCGCCGGTCTATGCGCGCTACGTCTCACGCACCGACCCGTTCGCCTCGAACGTCGATGGCAGCTTCACTCTCGGCGGCCAGAGCGTGCAGGTGATGCAGCCGGATCAGGGCGGACTCGGCCTCGGCGTCACGCCGGTCGGGCCGACCTGGAGCGCGCCGTATTTCCTCGGCGCGGACAGCCAGGGGCGTGACGTGATGGCGCGGCTGCTCTATGGCGGACGCAACTCGCTGTTCATTTCCTCGCTGTCGACGCTGATCTGCCTCACGGTGGCAGCGATCGTCGGCATCGTCGCCGGGTTTTTCGGCGGCATCACCGATGCGGTACTCTCGCGGCTGCTCGACATCCTGTGGGCCTTTCCGATCTACCTGCTGGCGATCTCGCTCTCGATCGTGCTCATCAGCCGCGGTCTTACGATCGGGCCGATCACCATCAGCTCCGACAGCCTCGCATTGCCGATCGGGATCATCGGCATCGTCTATGTGCCCTACGTCGCGCGGCCCGTACGCGGTTTGGTGCTCTCGCTCAAGCAGAGCGAGTTTGTGCTCGCCGCGATCGGGCTCGGCGTGCCGAACCGCCGCATCCTGGTGCGCGACATCCTGCCTAACGTGCTGACGACGCTGATCGTGTTCGCGCCGCTGATGATGGCGCTCAACATGCTGACCGAGAGTGCGCTGTCGTTCCTCTCGATCGGCGTGCAGCCGCCGGCTGCCTCCTGGGGGACGATCATCCAGGACGGGCAGACGCTGATCTACACGCGCCCGCTGGTCGCGATCGCACCCGGTGTCGCGATCGCGCTCACCGTGCTGGTGCTCAACGTGTTCGGCGATGGCGTGCGAGACGCGCTCGATCCACGCGCGAAGCTGCGGTTTCGCGCCTGATGTTGGGAACTCTGCTGCGACGGCTCGCACAGATGGTGTTCGTGATGTTCGGCATCAGCGTCATCGTCTTCCTGATTTTCTTCGCGACCCCCGGCGCCGATCCGGCGGCGCGCATTGCGGGGCGCAACGCTTCGCCCGAAGTGCTGGCGCAGGTGCGCCACGAGTTCGGGCTCGACCGGCCGTTGCCGGTGCAATACGCACTTCTGATGAAGCGCCTGTTCGTCACCGGCGATCTCACCTCCTTCGTCAATCGCGGCCAGAAAGTGATCCCGACGATCGAGGAGGCGGTGCCAGTGACGCTCTCTCTGGTGCTCGGGGCGGCGGTGATCTGGGTGGTCGGCGGCGTCGCGGTCGGTGTCCTGGCGGCGGCCAATCGCGGCGGCGTGGTCGACCGGGCGCTGATGATCCTCGGCCTGATCGGCATCTCGATGCCGGTGTTCTGGGTGGGCGAGGTCGCGAATCTGCTGACGCAGAGCCGGCTGCACGACACCTGGGCGTTCTCCTGGGTGCCCGCACTCGGCTACAAGCCACTGACAGTCGAGCCGTTCGCGTGGTTCAAGACCATGCTCATCCCTTGGTTCACGCTGGCGATCCTGTTCATCGGCCTGTACGGCCGCGTGCTGCGCGCCAGCATCATCGAGGCATACCAGGAGGATTACATCCGCACCGCGCGCGCCAAGGGCCTGACCGAACGCCGCATCCTGCTGCGCCACGCGCTGCGCACGTCGCTCATCACCTTCGTCTCGATGTTCGGGCTCGATTTCGGCGCGCTCGTCGGCGGCGGCGCGCTGCTGACGGAGGTGGTGTTTGGCTTGCAGGGTGTTGGCTATCTCACCTTTAACGCGCTTGAGAATCTTGACCTTCCGGTCATCATGGCGACCGTGATGTATGCCTCGTTTTTCGTCGTCGCCGCCAACGCGATTGTCGACATCGCCTATGCAGCACTCGACCCAAGGGTGCGCCATGGACGCTGAACCCGATCCGCCCATCCTCGCCGTCCGCGACCTCTGCATCGACTTCCGCACCGCCGACGGTCGCGTGCGCGCGGTCGATCGCGTCAGCTATGATCTCGGGCGGCAGGAGATCGTCAGCATCGTGGGCGAATCCGGATCCGGCAAGACTGTCTCCTCGCTTGCGATCATGGGGCTGATCTCCGACCCGAACGCCGTCATTACCGGCGAGATCTCCTACCAGGGTCGCCCGCTGACCGGCCTCTCGCGCGAGGCGCTGCGCCGGGTGCGCGGCGAGGAGATCGCGATGATATTCCAGGACCCGATGACGGCCCTCACGCCGGTCTACACGATCGGCTGGCAGATCGAGGAGCAGATCCGCGCACATTCCAGCATCTCGCGACGCGCCGCGCGCGCCCGCGCGGTCGAGCTGCTCGGCGAGATGGGCATCCCGCACCCGCGGAGTGCAATCGGACGCTACCCGCACCAGCTCTCGGGCGGGATGCGGCAGCGCGCGATGATCGCAATGGCGCTGTCCTGCAATCCCTCCCTGCTGATCGCGGACGAGCCGACGACAGCACTCGACGTGACGGTACAGGCGCAGATCCTGCGGCTGCTCGAGCGGCTGCGCACCGACTTTGGATCATCGATCATCCTCATCACGCATGACATGGGCGTGGTCGCCGAGGTCGCCGACCGCGTGATGGTGATGTATGCCGGCCGCATCGTCGAGCGTGGCGACAAGCGCGACATCTTCCGCCGCCCTGGCCACCCATACACGGTGGGCCTGCTCAACTCGATCCCGCCGATGCTCGGCGAGAAACCGCACCGGCTCGCTTCGATCCCCGGCAACCCGCCCTCGATCACCCGCATCCCGCCCGGCTGTCCGTTCCAGCCGCGCTGCCCGCACCGGCACGACCGCTGCGCCGAACGGCCGCCGCTGTTCCGTCGCGACGCCCCGGACGGAAGCGGGCAGGACATCGCATGCTGGCTGATCGAGGAACGCGGTGAGGCGAGCACGCTGGAGGCAGCGTCGTGACCCGGGCGCTGCTGTCGGCACGTCACGTCAGCATGCATTTCGCCGTCGGCGGACGCCTGCAACCCGGCGGGCGGCAGACCGTGCATGCGCTCGACGACGTCTCGATCGACGTCCATCGCGGCGAGACGCTTGGACTTGTGGGCGAATCCGGCTGCGGAAAATCCACGCTCGGCCGCTGCCTCGTCCGCCTCTACGACGTCACCGCGGGCGAGATCCTGTTCGACGGTGCGGACATCACCCGCGCCAGCCGCGCAGCCTTGCGTCCGGTGCGACGGCGATTGCAGATGGTGTTCCAGGATCCGTACGCCTCGCTCAATCCGCGCCGGCGTGTGGGCGACCTGATCGCCGAGCCGCTGCGGGTGCATCCGCGTGACGACGGACGCCGGCGCAGCGCTCGCGAGATCCGTGCGCGGCTGATCGAGCTGATGGGCCTGGTCGGCCTGGCACCCGAGCATCTCGACCGCTTCCCGCATGAATTCTCCGGCGGCCAGCGCCAGCGCATCGGCATCGCGCGCGCGCTGGCGCTGGAGCCGAGCCTGATCGTCGCCGACGAGCCGGTCTCGGCGCTCGACGTCTCGGTGCAGGCGCAGGTGGTCAACCTGCTGATGGATCTGCAGGAGCGCCTGTCACTGACTTACGTTTTCATCGCGCACGATCTGAGCGTGGTGCGTCAGATCGCGACGCGCACGGCGGTGATGTATCTCGGCTCGCTGGTCGAACTCGGCCCGACAGAGACGGTGTTCCGCACGCCCGCGCACCCCTATACCGGCGCGCTGATCTCCGCCGTGCCGATGACCGATCCCGACGCTGCAGCGCAGCGCGTGCGCATCCCGCTGCAAGGCGAGGTGCCGAGCCCGACCGCGCCGCCGCCCGGCTGCCGCTTCCACCCGCGCTGCCCGAAGGCGGAAGCGCGATGCCGCGTGGAGGTGCCGCTGCTGCGCGACCTTGGCGAGGGACGTGCCGCTGCCTGCCATTTTCCGCTCACGCGCGAGGAGGCGCCGCTGCGGCAGCTTGCGGGTACTGCCGTCAGCCCGGCGGCGTGAGCGTGATGATCTCGATCCAGTTCGGACCTGCCGGCGTCGCGACGCGCGCGCCGCGCATCAGGCGGCCGGTGTTGGCATCAATCGCGTAAAAGCCGAGATCGTCCGAGGTCAGTCCCGCGCAAAGCAGCGTGCTACCGTCGGGCGTGATCGCACAGCCGCGCGGCGTCTGTTCACTGTCGACGGTCTCGATCAGCGCGAGCGTGCCCTGCGACGGATCGACCGCGAATACGGCGAGCCGATGCGTGGTGCGCTCGCTCGCGTAGAGGAACCGGCCCGAGGGATGCAAATGCAGGTCGGCCGCGGCCGCGCGCCCCGCGCCGAGCCCGGGGATCGCCAGCGTCTGCCGGTGCGCGAGCGCGCCGTTCGCCGGGTCGCATGCGAAGACGTCGAGTGTCGCGTCAAGCTCGTTCAGCAAATAGACACGACGCCCCTGATCGCCGAAGACGAGATGCCGCGGCCCGGCGCCGGGCCGGACCGCTGTCGTGCGCAGC
This sequence comes from Acetobacteraceae bacterium, assembly GCA_036272815.1. Taxonomy (GTDB): domain Bacteria; phylum Pseudomonadota; class Alphaproteobacteria; order Acetobacterales; family Acetobacteraceae; genus DATAYA01. The sequence continues at coordinate 12,357 of DATAYA010000008.1, read as the reverse complement.
GAACGCGTGTCGAGCCCGTCCGCTCCGAGCTTCCAGCACAGCACGACGTCGCCGCCGAGGCAGGCCGCATAGACGAAGCCGTTGGCAGGATCGGGCAGGATGCAATGCGCACGTGGCGGCGTCGGCACGACCTGCACCGGCGCTGCACGCACGACGCCATCCGCATCGATCCGGCTGAGCGAGACGAGCGAGCCGGGATAGGATGCCGCGAACAGCCATCGCCCGCTCGCGTCGGTCGCGAGATAGCACATGCTGTCGGGGAGAGGCGCGGTCCCGAGATGGGCAAGATGCCCGGATTCCCGCGCAATCGCGTAGCTGGAGACCGAGAAACGCTCCGACCGGTCCGCCGCATAGAGACGGCGCCCGTCCGGGCTGACCGCGAGCGGGATGCTGCCCGCCGGCGCCTCGCCGCCGGCCGGCACGGCGATGCGCTGTTCGACGCGCGCCTCCGGCAGTGTCACGACCGCGAGCTGCCGCGCACCCGCGCAGGAGACGACCGCGCGCACCGTCATGGCAGGTTGCCTTCTTCCACGATCGTCATTGTTGTCTCGCCCTGCTTGTGCGGCCGCCGATTGCGTCCGTCAGTCGTCGCATGACACGATGGCATGTTGGCCGGTGGGGTCAAGCCGGATCGGAGGGACGCGCAGATGCAGCTCGGCACCCAGGTCGCGATGCGCGACGACGCGGATTTCCAGCTTTGCGCGCAGCTCGGAGTGAACCACCTCTGCGCCGACCCGCCCGGCAATCCGCACGACTGGACCCGCGAGATACTCGCGCGCCACAAGGCGCACGTCGAGAGCTTCGGGCTCAAGCTCGAGATGGTGCAGTTGCCTCTGTCGTCGCGGCCGGTCGAGCGCGCACACAGCCCGGGCATCCTGCTCGGCCGCAGCCCGGAGCGGGAGCGCGAACTGGATTCCATCTGCGGGCTGATCGAGGATGTCGCGGCGGTCGGCATTCCGGCGGTGAAATACAACTTCAACCTGATCGGCATCCCGCGCACGCCGCCCGAACGCGGCCGCGGTGGTTCGCGCAACGCCGCGTTCCGCTGGGAGCTCGCCGAGCAGGATGCCGCACCCGGCCTCGCCGGCACCGTATCCGAGGAGGAGAGCTGGGCGCGCATCGACCACTTCCTCGCGCGCGTGGTGCCGGTCGCGACGGCGTGCCGCGTGCGGCTGGCCTGCCATCCGCACGATCCGTACACGCCGCCAGGTTATCGCGGCGTCACCCGCGTGCTCGGCACCGTCGACGGGCTCAAGCGCTTCGTGCAGATGCACGAGAGCCAGTATCACGGCCTCAATTTCTGCCAGGGCACGATCGCCGAAATGCTGGACGACCCGGCACGCGAGATTTTCGACGTGATTCGCTGGTTCGGCGATCGCGACAAGATATTCAACGTCCATTTCCGCAACATCAGCGGCCGCAAGCTGAGCTTCATGGAGACCTTCCCCGACGAAGGCGACGTTGACATGGCCGCCGCCCTGCGCGCCTATCGCGAGGTCGGCTATCGCTACATGGTGATGCCCGACCATGTGCCCGAGGTCGACGGGCGCGATCCGACCGGGACTGCGTTCGCGTTCTGCTACGGCTATATCCGCGCCCTGCTGGACGCGACGCGGCCCGCGCGATAGCGCTCAGGCGGCGAGTCGTGCCGCGAGCTGCAGGTCGGCGACGAAGGCCGCGTATTCCCGCTTTTTCGCCGCCGCGTCGGGCAGGCGCAGCAGATAGGACGGATGCACCGTCACCAATGCCTGCGCGTTCCCCGCGATCGCGATCGGCTGCCCGCGCTCGCGCCCGATCGCAACCGCGCGGCCGAGCACGGCGCGCGCCGCCGTCGCGCCCATCAGCACGGTGAGCACCGGCCGTACCACCTCCCGCTCGCGCGACAGCCACTGGCCGCAGGCAAGGATTTCGGCGGCGTCGGGTTTCTGGTGGATGCGCCGCTTGCCGCGCGGCTCGAACTTGAAGTGCTTGACCGCATTGGTCACGTACACTTGCGCGCGCTTGAGCCCGGCCTCCGCCAGGGCCGCGTCCAGCATCTTGCCGGCCGGACCGACGAAGGGGCGCCCGGCCAGGTCCTCCTGGTCGCCCGGCTGCTCGCCCACCAACATAATGCGCGCGTCCTCCGGACCCTCGCCGAACACGGTCTGGGTGGCGTTCGCGTAGAGCGCGCAGGCCTTGCAGCCGGCGGCCGCGCGGCGCGCGTCATCGAGGGGCGAGGTCACTTGCTGCTCCATCATGGCGGATAACAGGCATCATGCGACCGCGGGCGCTCGCATCCAGTCGGCGAAATCGCGGCACTCGGCGGACGAGAGATGCAGGTAGTGCTTCGTGCGCCGCCGCAGGATGTCTTCGGGCGTGCGCGCCCATTCAGTCTGGCGCAGAAACTCCGCTTCGCGCTCGTACAGCAGGCCGCCGAAATGCCGGCCGAGATCGGCCATGCCGCGCGCACACCCGAGCAGCGCCGACGCCCGGGTACCATAGAGCCGCGCATAATGGTGCACCAGATCGGCCGGCAGGAACGCCGCCCGCGCCCGCAGCCCGCCCAGGAAGGCATCGAAATCGGCCCCCGGCATGTCGCCGCCGGGCAGCGTCGCGGCTGCAGTCCAGGCCGCCCCCATCTGCGGGAAAGCCGGCCGGAGCCGGTCCAGCGCGTGCTCGGCAAGCTTGCGGGAGGTCGTGATCTTCCCGCCGAAGACCGACAGTACCGGCGGCTCGCCGGAAACGTCGAAGACGTAGTCGCGCGTCACCGCCGATGGATTGGCCGACGCATCGTCGTGCAGCGGCCGGACGCCGGAATAGACGTGCAGGATATCGGCGGCACTCAGTCCCGTGCGCATCACGCGGTTGACCGCGCGCAGCAGGTATTCGCACTCCTCTGCATTGGCGGCGACGTCCTCCGGCCGTCCGTCATAGGGGATGTCGGTGGTACCGATCAGCGCCAGGTCGCCCGCATAGGGAATGACGAAGATCACGCGGCGGTCGTCGTTCTGGAGGATGTAGGCCTGCGGACCGTCCCAGAACTTGCGGACGATGACGTGGCTGCCCTTCACCAGCCGCACCCGGTGCGTGGGGTCCGCACCGATCACGTCGCCGATCACCTGCGCCGCCCATGGGCCGGCCGCATTCACCAGCACGCGCGCCTGCACGCGCCGCTCGGCCCCGGCCTCGTCGCGCAGCGCGACGCGCCACGCCTCGCCCTCGCGCCGCGCCGAGACTGCCGCGGTCCGCACCAATATCTCGGCCCCGTGCGCCGCCGCGTCGAGCGCGTTCAGCACCACGAGACGCGAATCCTCGACCCAGCAATCGGAATACTCGAACGCGATGCGGAAGCCGTCGCGGATCGGCACGCCCTCCGGCGCGCGCCGCAGGTCGAGCCGGCGCGTGCCGGGAAGCCGGCGGCGGCCGCCGAGATGGTCATAGAGAAAAAGCCCGGTGCGGATCAGCCAGGCCGGCCGCTGCTCCGGCGAGTGCGGCAGCACGACGCGCAGCGGCCAGACGATGTGCGGCGCCGCGCGCAGCAGCACCTCGCGCTCGATCAGCGCCTCCCGCACCAGCCGGAACTCGTAATACTCCAGATAGCGCAATCCGCCGTGGATCAGCTTGCTCGACCGCGACGAGGTGCCCTCGGCGAGATCGCCCTTTTCGCAGAGCAGCACGGACAGGCCGCGCCCGGCCGCGTCGCGCGCGATGCCGGCGCCATTGATGCCGCCGCCGATCACCAGGAGATCGACGGCCTCGCGCATTCCCCGGCCCGTGCGGCGCTACTCGGCTGCCTCGCGCGGCGCGTTCTTCAGCTCGGCCGCCTTCGCCTCGACCAGGGCGACGACATGCTCGATCATCGCGGCGGCCTCGATCGGGTGATCCTGCTTGCCGGCGCTGTAGACCATGTGCCGCCCGGCGCCGCCGCCGGTGACGCCGATATCGGTCATCAGCGCCTCCCCCGGCCCGTTCACCACGCAGCCGATGATCGAGAGCGTCAGCGGCGTCTCGATATGCGCGAGCCGGTCCTCCAGCGTGCGCACCGTCTCGATCACGTTGAAGCCCTGCCGCGCGCAGGACGGGCAGGAGATCACTTTGACGCCACGATGGCGGATGCCAAGCGTCTTCAGCAGATCCCAGCCGACGCGCACCTCCTCCTCGGGCTCGTCGGAGAGCGAGACGCGCAGCGTATCGCCGATGCCGGCCCAGAGCAGGTTGCCGAGGCCGATCGCACTCTTGACCGTGCCCATGCGCCGGCCACCGGCCTCGGTGATGCCGATATGCAACGGGTGGTCGCAGACCTCCGCCAGTTGCTGATATGCGGCGACCGCCAGAAAGACATCGGACGCCTTCACGCTGATCTTGAATTCGTGGAAGTCGTGGTCCTGCAGGATCTTCGCGTGATAGAGCGCGCTTTCCACCAGCGCCTCGGGATTGGGCTCGCCGTATTTCTCGAGCAAATTCCGCTCCAGGCTGCCGGCGTTGACGCCGATGCGCATGGAGCAGCCGTGGTCGCGCGCCGCCTTCACGACCTCGCGCACCCGCTCGTCGCTGCCGATGTTGCCCGGATTGATGCGCAGGCACGCGGCGCCGCTCTCGGCCGCCTCGATCGCGCGGCGGTAGTGGAAGTGGATGTCGGCCACGATCGGCACGTCCACCTCGGCGACGATCTCGCGCAGTGCCAGCGCGCTCTCCCGGTCGGGGCAGGAGACGCGGACGATGTCAACGCCGGCGAGCTGCGCGCGGCGGATCTGCGCGACCGTCCCGGCCACGTCGGTGGTCAGCGTGTTGGTCATCGTCTGCACCGTGATCGGGGCGTCGCCGCCCACGGGGATGCGCCCGACATGGATCTGCCGCGAGCGGCGGCGTTCGATGTGCTGGTACGGACGATAGCTCATGCGGAATGCTCCGGCGGTGCCCTGGCTTCGGCAGATGGGGAGTCGATCGGCCGCTTTTACCGCGGCGGCGCCCGAGTGGTCGAATTGGGCGCGCCCGGAACCGCCGCCGGGGCGATTACCCCTTGCCGGATCAACGCAGGATCAAGCGGCAGATCGCGCCGCACGGCGCCGGACGACCCGAGCGGCGCGGTCGCCACGCCGTCCACCACCAGCTCAGTGCCCCCGGCATTGCCGGTGGTCAGCAGCAGCTGAGGCTCATCGGACGGCACCGGCCAGGTCTCGCCGGGCCGCAGGACACGGTTGAGCAGCACGCGGCCCTTCTTCTCCCGCACCTGCACCCAGGCATCGGCGGTGGCGCGCAGCAGGACGTGGGGGGTGTCCGGTGTGGCCACGGCCGTGGTGTTCTGGGTCACGGCCGGCTGGGTCACGGCCGGCTGGGTTGCGTCGGTTTGGGTTGCGCCGGTCTGGGGTGCGCCGGTCTGGGGTGCGCCGGTCTGGGTTGCGCCGGTCTGGGGTGCGCCGGTCTGGGGTGTGCCGGTCTGGGTTTCGTTCGCAGTGGCGGCGGGCGCCGGGGCCTGGCTCGGGACCGATGCCGGTTCGGCCGCGGACGGCGGGGTGGCCGCGGCGGCCTGGGTCGGCGACACGTCGGGCAGCGGCGGCGGCGCAGCGCCCATGTGTGCGGGTGGCGCCGCCGGAGCAGAAGGCGCCGCCGCGGCCGGGGGCGCGGTCGGGGGCGCCGTGACATGGCTCGGCAGCACGGAGGCGACCTGCGGTGATGGCGTCGCCACATCGCCGCCGACGCCAGGGAGAGCTGCGAGCCGCGCCGGGACGTCCGGCACCACGCGCGCCGCCTGCCGGTCGGCGGCGGAGAAGTGATACCAGCCGACATAGGCGCCGATCGCGAGGACCACACCGACAAGCGCCACCGCGCCCGCCGGCACGCCACGCTCCGGCACGGGAGCTGGGAAGGTCAGCTCGGTCTTGCGGTTGACGTCCGCCGCCTCGGCGCGAAACCGGCGGGAGACCTCGTCGGGATCGAGCCCGAGGCAGCCGGCATAGGTGCGCAGGAAGCCCATCGCGTAGGCGTTCCCCGGCAGATCCTCCAGCCGCCCTTCCTCGATCGCCACGAGATACGGCTCCCGGATCCGCAACCCTGCCGCGACCGCGGCCAGGTCCCAGCCCAGCCGCTCCCGCGCTGCGCGCAGGTCGGTGCCCACCCGGAAGCCTGCCGCCATGGTCTCGCCCGGTTCGGGCGCCGGCCTTCTGCTCATACGGACACCAGCCACTTCGTCCCCCGTGCGGGCAAGGCCCCGCCGGCGCGTTGCCGCATCTAACCTGAGACGATAGGACTTGCCAACGGTCCGACGCGTTCTCAACCGCAGATTGTTGCCGGCCGAGATCAGACCGGAACGTCGCGCTCCCGACACCACGCGAGCAGCGGCTCGCGCAGGCTTGGCTCGGCCGCCCCGGTTTGCCTGAGCGCACGCAGCACAGCACGGAACCCGCCGAGATCAACCGCAGCCAGCGCCGCCTTGACCGGCAGGAACGCGGTCGCTGGCATCGAGAGCGAGGTGATCCCGAGTGCCGCCAGCACCAGCGCATCGAGCCCGTGCGCCGCGGCCGCGCCGCAGAGCGAAAGCGGCACGGCCGCTGCGACCGCCGCGAACCGCACCTGCTCCAGCAGGTCGAGCATCGGCGCCGAGAGCAGGTCGTAGCGCTGCGCCAGCGCCGCATTGCCGCGGTCGGCCGCGAACACGAACTGCATCAGGTCGCTCGAGCCGATCGAGACGAAATCGGTGTCCGCGAGCAGCGCCTCGAGCTGCCAGAGCAGCGACGGCACTTCCAGCATGGTGCCGATCTGGAGCTGCGCCGGTGCCGGGTCGGCCTGCGCCGCCTCCGCCAGCAGCAGCGCGCGGGCGGCGCGGAACTCGGCCACCGTCGCCACCATCGGGAACATCACCGAGAGCGGCCGGCCGCGGGCGCCGAGCAGCAGCGCCCGCATCTGCCGCCGCAGCAGCTTCGGCCGGTCGAGCCCGACGCGCAGGCTGCGCCAGCCCATCGCCGGGTTCTCCTCCTCCGGCAGCGGCGCGCCCGGCAGCAGCTTGTCGCCGCCGAGATCGAGTGTGCGGAACAGCACCGGCCGGCCGTCCAGCCGGTCGAGCACGTCGGCATAGAGCGACGCCTGCTCGGCGATGTCGGCGACGCTGCCGCGCGCCAGCATGGCGATCTCGGTGCGGAACAGCCCGATCCCGTCCGCCCCCGTCGCGGCGATCTGGTCCAGTTCCATCCGCAGCCCGACGTTGAGCATCAGCTGCAACGGCACGCCATCGGCGGTACGGGCCGGCTGATCGCGCAACGCCGCCCAGCCCGCCGCCCGCGCCTCTCGGGCCTCCAGCGCGCGGCGATAGGCTTGGCACAACTCCGCCTCGGGGCGCAGGATCAGCAGACCCTCGTCGGCATCCAGCACCGCCTCGTCGCCCGTCTCCGCGACATCGACGGCGCCGCGCGCAGCCCCCAGGGCGGGCAGACCGAGGGCGCGCGCCAGGATCGCGGCGTGGCCGTTCGGGCCGCCCTCCTCGATCACCACGCCCACGATGCCGCGGCCGTGCCAGTCGAGAAGCTGCGCCGGACCCAGCCGGCGGGCTAGCAGGATTGCCCCCGGCGGCACGTCCGGCAGCACCACGGTGTCGCCGTCCAGCGCCTCCAGCAGCCGGTTCGCGAGGTCCTCGATGTCGGCGAGCCGCTCGCGCAGATAGGGATCGGCAATGTGGCGCATCCGCTCGCGCAGCTCGCCCGCGACGCGCTGCACGGCAGCCTCGGCCGTCAGCCCGCTGCCGATCGCCTCCGAGACCCGGTGCAGCCAGCCGACATCGGCGGCGAGCAGCCGCGTCGCGTCGAGCACGTCGCGCGAGGCTCCGCCCTCCGGCGCGCGCTCGATCAGTGCATCAAGCCCCTCGCGCATGGTCTCGGCGGCCCGGCGCAGACGCCCGCGTTCGGTGTCGGCGTCCTCGGCCAGCAGCCGGCGCGCGTGCGGCGTGACGCGCCGCAGCACCACCGGGCCGATCGCGAGGCCGGGTGCGAGGCCCGCGCCCTCGAACTGGCGCGGCAAGGTCGCACTGACCCCCTCCTCCGCGCCGCCGGTCGCCCCGGCGGCGACCAGCACCTCGGCCAGCAGCATCGCAACCGTCGCGAGCAGTTCCACCTCATCCTCGGCATAGAGCCGCGGCGCCCGGTTCTGCACCGAGAGCACACCCACCGTCCGCCCCGCGCGCCGCACCGGGATCGCGAGCAGCGAGGCATAGGGCTCCTCCCCGGTCTCGGGGCGGTACGCGAAGGCGGGATGATTCTGTGCGTCCGGCAGGTTGAGCGGCTCGCCGGTGGCGGCGGCCAGACCGATGATCCCCTCGCCCACCCGCAGCCGCGTGCGCCCGACCGCGCCCGGCCGCAAGCCCACGGTCGCCACCAGCTCAAGGATGTCGCCCGGCCGCATCGCATAGACCGAGCACACTTCCGCCACCAGCTCGGAAGCGACCAGCCGCACCAGCTCGCCGAGCGGCGCCGTCCCGCGCGCCATCGTCTCGCGCAGGCCGGCGAGCAGGCGACGGGCGGAACTCATGCCGGCCGCCGCGGGACGGGCACCAAGCGGGGTGCTGCTCAAGCGGCGCTCACGCCGCAACCGGGCGCGCCGCCAGCGCCGCCTCCGCCTGCGCCACCAGCTCGGCGATGATCTCGGCGGTCGGCTGCTCGCTGGTAACCATGCCGACCGACTGACCGGCCATCACCGACCCTTCCTCGACGTCGCCGTCGATCACCGCGCGGCGCAGCGCCCCGGCCCAGAAGCGCTCGATAGAGAGCTGTGCGGCCTCACGCGACAGCTCGCCGGCATCGAACCGGCTCAGCGTCTCGGCCTGGTGGGCGCGGAAATGCCGCGTCCCGGCATTGGCGAGGCCGCGCACTGGGATCACCGGGAAGCGCGCGTCGAGCTGCACCGAGGGCACCGCGTCGCGGGCGGCGGCGCGGATGAAAGCCTGCTTGAAGCGCGGATGCGCGATCGATTCGACCGCCGCCGCGAACCGCGTCCCGAGCTGCGCGCCCGCCGCCCCCATCTCCAGATAGGCAAGGATCGCCTCGCCGCGGCCGAGCCCGCCGGCGACGAACACCGGCACCTCTCGCAAGGAGGGCAGGATCTCCTGCGCCAGCACGGTGAGCGACACCGGCCCGATATGGCCGCCCGCCTCCGAGCCCTCGATCACCAGCGCGTCGGCGCCGAGCCGCACCAGCCGCCGCGCCAGCGGCAGCGCCGGGGCGAAGCACACCAGCCTGGCACCGCCGTCTTTCACCGCCCGCACCGCCGCCCCCGAGGGCAGCCCGCCCGCCAGCACGACATGGCCGACCCGCGCCTCGCAGCAGACCCGGATCAGGTCGTCCAGCGCCGGATGCATGGTGATGAGGTTGACGCCGAACGGCCGCGCGGTCATCGCTTGGGTCGCGGCGATCTCGGCCGCGAGCTGGTCCGGTTCCATCGCCCCGCAGGCGATCACGCCGAAGCCGCCGGCGTTCGAGATGGCGGCAACCAAGTGGCGCTCGCTCACCCAGCTCATCGCACCGCCCAGGATCGCGAGCCTGGTGCCGAGGAACGCGGTGCCGCGCGCCCATAGCCGGTCGAGCGCGCCCGGCGTGACGCGACCGGGCGTGATGCGATCCGGCGTGATGCGATCAGGCACCATCGAGACCGTACGCCGTATGCAGCGCGCGCACCGCGAGCTCGGTGTATTCGGCGCCGATCAGAACGCTCACCTTTATCTCGCTCGTGGAGATGACCTGGATGTTGATCGACTTCTCCGCCAGCGTGCGGAACATCGTGCTCGCGACGCCCGCGTGGCTGCGCATCCCGACGCCGACGACGCTGATCTTTGCCACGTTGGCATCCGCGATCACCTCGCGGTAGCCAAGGCTCTCGCGCATCTCCGCGAGCATCGCCTGCGCGCGCGCGAGATCGGCGCGGCCGACGGTGAACGTCATGTCGGTGGTGCCCTCGGCGGAGACGTTCTGCACGATCATGTCCACATTGACGTTCGCCGCTGCCAGCGGCCCGAACAGCGCGGCGGCGATGCCGGGCCGGTCGGGGACGCGGCGCAGCGTCAGCTTCGCCTCGTCGCGCGAATAGGCGATGCCCGAGACGATCGGCTTTTCCATGATCTCCTCCTCGTCCACCACCAGCGAGCCCGGCGCGTCGCTGAAGCTCGACAGAACCTGCACCCGCACCCGCTCCTTCATCGCGAGTTCCACGCTCCGGGTCTGCAACACCTTCGCCCCCACCGACGCGAGTTCGAGCATCTCCTCATAGGCGATGCGTTCGAGCTTGCGGGCGCCCGGCACGATGCGCGGGTCGGTGGTGTAGATGCCGTCGACGTCGGTGAAGATGTCGCATCGGTCCGCCCGCAGCGCCGCGGCCAGCGCCACCGCCGACGTGTCCGACCCGCCGCGGCCGAGCGTGGTGACGCGGCCGGCCTGGCTCACGCCCTGGAAACCGGTGACGACCGGCACCTGGCCGTGCTGCATCCGGCGGACCAGTTCCTCGCCCTCGATCGTCTCGATCCGCGCCTTGCCGTGGCTGTCGTCAGTGCGGATCGGGATCTGCCAGCCGGCCCAGGAGCGCGCCTCGATCCCCGCCGCCTGCAAGGCGATCGCCAGCAGTCCCGCGGTGACCTGCTCGCCGGTCGCGACCACCGTGTCGTATTCGCGTGCGTCGTGCAGGGCCGAGAGTTGCTGGCACCAGGCGACGAGCTGATTGGTGACGCCCGCCATCGCCGACACCACGACCGCGACCTCGTCCCCCGCGGCGACGGCGCGCTTGACGCGGGCCGCCACGTTGCGAATACGGTCGAGGTCGGCGACGGAGGTGCCGCCGAACTTCATCACGATGCGCGCCATCGGTCCTTCCCGGGAGGGCGCCGCGCGCCCCGCGGTTGCGGCAGCGGCGTCCTGGGATCACATACCGGCCGGGATGGGCAGGGGCAATATGGCACGGGTCCAGCGTCCGGCGGCGGGCACCGCGGCCGCGGCCGAGGTCGCGCGGTTCGATGCGCTCGCCGCCTCCTGGTGGGACAGGCGCGGGCCGATGCGGCCGCTGCATGCGATGAACCCGGCGCGGATCGGCTGGATCGAGCAGCGGCTGGCCGCCCGCTTCGGTGACCGCCGGCTCGACCTGCTCGACGTCGGCTGCGGCGCCGGCATCGCTGCCGAGGCACTGGCACGGCGCGGCCATCGCGTGCTCGGCATCGACGCCGCGCCGGCCGCCATCGCCGCCGCCGAACATCACGCCGCCGGATGCGACGCCGGCGGGCAGGCGCTCCCCCTCGCCTACCGGGTCGCAGCTCCGGAGGCCCTGCTGGCCGAGGGCGCCCGCTTTCCCGCCATCACCGCGCTCGAAGTCATCGAGCACGTCCCCGACCCGGCGCATTTCCTGCGCGTGCTCGGCGGTCTGCTGGAGCCGGGCGGGCTGGTGATGCTCTCGACCCTGAACCGCACCCTGCGCTCGCTGCTGCTGGCCAAGATCGGCGCCGAATACGTGCTGCGGCTGCTGCCGGCGGGGACGCATGACTGGCGGCGGTTCCTCACCCCGTCCGAACTCGCCGCGCACGCCCGCGAGGCCGGGCTGCGCGTGTCGGACAGCGCGGGCCTTGGTCTCGATCCGGTGCGCGGACAGTGGCGCGTCGGCGTCGATCTCGGCGTCAACTATCTGATGGCGCTGACGGCCGGGTAGCTTCATGCTGGGCCGTTGCGCGCCCAGCCACGGCGGGGTGCGGCCGGCAGCGCAAGGACCGAGGATGGCCCAGACGACGCCCGGAACAAATCCGCGCGCCGCGGATGCCCTGCACCGCATCGTCGTGGTCGGCGGCGGCGCCGGGGGGCTCGAACTCGTGACTGCGCTTGGCAACACACTCGGCAGGCGCCGGCGGGCGGAGATCGGCCTCGTCGAGCGCTCGCGGACGCATCTGTGGAAGCCGCTGCTGCACGCGGTCGCCGCCGGCAGCCTGGATCGCGACGAGCACGAGACCAGCTATCTCGCGCAGGCGCACTGGCACCATTTCCGCTATCATTTTGGCGATCTGGACGGCATCGACCGCGGCGCGCGGGAAGTCCACCTCGCCGAGACCTGCGACGAGGACGGGCGGCAGATCACCCCGCCGCGGACCGTGCCGTACGACACGCTGGTGATCGCGATCGGCAGCGTCGTCAACGATTTCGGCACGCCGGGGGTGGCGCAGTTCGCGGTGCCGCTCGACACGCCGAATCAGGCGGCGCGGTTCCATCGCCGGCTGCTCGACGCCTGCCTGCGCGCCGACGCGCAACCGGGGCCGGTGCGGCCGGGCCAGCTCCACATCGCGATCATCGGCGGCGGCGCCACCGGCACCGAGCTTGCCGCCGAGCTGTACCGCACCGCCCGCGACGTTGTCGCCTTCGGCCTCGACCGGAT
>DATAYA010000007.1:0-26320 GCA_036272815.1 Acetobacteraceae bacterium | reverse complement strand
GCTCCCGGAGCCGCTGGTGCCGCTGCTGCTCCCAGAGCCGCTGCTGCTGCCGGAACCCGGCGTCGCCCCGGCGCCGCCCGGCGTCGCACCGCCCCGGCGAAGGCCCGCCACCTTGTCGATCAGCGTCGACGCCGCGGTGACGCAGGCCTGCATCGGCTCATCCGCGGCGCAGCGGATGAAGATGTGGGCCGGGCCTCGCCGGAAGGCGAAGATCGCACCGCCCTGGCCCTGCATCCGGTGGCGCTGCCAGTCCTGCCCCATGCGGCCGCGCAGCGCCTCGTTGCCCATCGCGCCGCCCGTCATCGGCCGCATCCGCCCTTGCCACTGCTGATGCTCGCCCTGCTGCTGATGCTCGCCCTGCGGCTGGCCAGCCACCCCGGGCAGCGCCGGCGCCTGGCCGGTTGTCGATCCGGTCGGCTGCGCGATCGCATAGCCACCCTGCGGGAGCGGCAGGAGCAGCACCGGCCGGCCGGACGGCGTGGCACCGCCGGCACCGCTATCCGGCGTGGGCGGCACCTGCGCCTGTGCGATCCCGATGCCGCCGAGCAGGGCCAGGCCCGCTCCGAGTGCTATCATGCGCATGTTCCGTCTCCCAAAATCCGTGGTGTTGCTCAACGAACGTCCCGCCGGGGTTGCCCGCCTCCGCGGACCTGCCTCACTTTGGCTTGAGGCGATCCCGAGGAGACCGACATGATAGACCCTGGCGCGCGTCGCGCCATCATCGAGGCGGTGGATGCGATGCGGGGCGAGGAGACGGCCCTCCTCACGCGCCTGGTGCGCCACCGCAGCCTCCTCGGAGAGGAGCAGTCCTGCCTTACCGAGATGGCCGCGATCTGGCGCGAAGCCGGGCTCGTGCCCGCGCACGTGCCGGTCGACGAGGCGGCGCTCGCGGACCATCCGGGCTTTTCGCCGCCGCTGGCGCCTTATGCCGGGCGCGACAATGTGGTCGCCGTCCATAGCCCGTCCGGCCCGCCGCGCGGCCGCAGCCTGATGCTGCAAGGGCACGTGGACGTGGTGCCGGAGGGTGCAGCCGAACTCTGGACCACGCCGCCGTTCGAGCCCGCGATCCGTCAGGGGCGGATGTTCGGCCGCGGTGCTGGCGACATGAAGGCCGGGCTCGCCGCCATCGTCGTGGCGTGGCGGGCGCTGCGCACGGCCGGGCTGCAACCGGCCGCCGAGTTGCAATTCGCCGCCGTGATCGAGGAGGAATGCACCGGCAATGGCGCGCTCGCGGTGATGCAGGCACTGCCGAAACCGGATGCCTGCCTGATCCCCGAGCCGGGGCCGGGTTTTTCCGCGCTGTACACCGCGCAGGTCGGCGTGGTGTGGGCCTGGGTCACGGTCACCGGGCGGCCCACGCATGTGCGCGAGATGCACGCTGGGATCAACGCGATCGACGCCGCCTATGTCATCGCGGAAAAGTTCCGCGTCTACGAGGCGGCGATGAACCGCGCCGAGCACCGGCACCCGGCCTTCGCGTCGGACAACCACCCGATCAACGTCAATCTCGGCACTATCGAGGGTGGCGAATGGAACAGCTCGGTGCCGACCCGCGCGCGCATCGGCCTGCGCGTCGGCGTGATGCCGGGGCGCACCGCACGCGCGGTGCGGGCGGAGATCGAGCAGGTCGTCGCCGAGGCGGCGGGCGATGCCCGACTGCGCGGCACGCACGTCGCGGTCGCGTTCCGCGGCTTCGTCGCCGACGGCGCGATCATGCCGCAGGGGCAGCCGATCTCGCGCGCGGTCGCGGCGCTGCACCGCGACGTCGTCGGCGAGGAATTGCGGTCCTGGGCGGTGCCGGCGCTGACCGATGCGCGGTTCTACACGAACTATCAGTCCACGCAGGCGACCTGTTACGGGCCGGAGGCGAATGCGATCCACGGCATCGACGAGAGCGTCGGTCTCGACTCGCTGCACGACGTGACGCGCGTGATCGCACTCCTGATCGCCGAATGGTGCGGCGTCGAACGCCTCGCCTGAGGCGGATCAGGGCCCACCACATTCCGGCCGCGCATAGGCGGTCGCCACGGGGATCATCGCGATCCGTGCGTAGTCGTCCCCCGGACCGCGCGACTGCTCCGGGCGCTTGACGCGATAGATGCCGATCGGCTGCGGAACGGTGCCATCGGGGCGGGCGGCAACACTGCCGGACCACGCACCCGGGATCGGCGCGGATTTCAGACGGCCGAGGACGGCGGCCGCATCGATGCTGCGGGCGGCCTTCGCGGCACGCAGATAGGCTGCGACGAGCTGATAGACCGCGGCCTGGTTCGCATCCGGCAGGCGATCGCCGGTGCGGCCGGCGAAATGCCGTGCGAAGGCGCGCGTGGCCTCGTTCTCGTCCCAGAAGAAGCTTGCCGGCACCACGATGTTCTCCGCGTCCGCCAGGCCGATCGCGGCGATGTCGTCGAGGCGCGCCAGCGGCGCCGCGACGGTCGCGCGCGTGGTGAGCCCGAGTGCCGCGGCATCCCGGACGGCGTCGGCGAGATCGCGACCGCCGAGGGCCAGCACGATCACCTGCGCGCCTGCCTTTGCCGCCTGCAGCAGAGCAGGCGTGTAATCGCGCTGGCCCGGCGCCGTCGTGGCCGTGCCGACCAGGGACAGATTTTTCGACCGTGCGCCAGTCGCGATGTCGCGCTGCACGGCCGCGCCCACGGCATCGGCCGCCGCGATCACAAACCAGCGCCGACCGCGCTGCGGCGCCAGTGCCGCCACGAGAGCCGCGGTATAGGCACCGAGGTCCGGCCCCCAGCGCAGGACGTCCGAGCCGCACAGCGCCGGCGGCGCATCACCGAGCAGGCTGGAGACCAGCATCGCGCGATGCCGCGCCGCCGCGTCCCGCGCGATGGCGTCGTCGCCGGCGCCGCCGAAGCTGTCGACGATCGCCGCCGCATCGTCGTGGTCGAGCCAGCTCGCGGCGAGAGCGGGCGCGCGCGCCGGATCGGCGCCGTCGGGCGAGTACAGCATCTCCGTGTCGGTGCGGCCCGAGTGTGTCTCGAACTCCTCCGCCGCGACCTCCGCCGCCACCAGAACGCTGCGCGCACGCCGCTCGCTGCTGTCGCCGCCGCCGCTGTCGAGCACGCCGATCGTGATCTTCTCGCTCGGGATCTTCGCCGATGCCGCCCGCGCGGTTGCCAGCCCCGGCGCTGCCAGGAGAAGCAGCACGATCAGCTCGGCGATGCTTGAACGGGGGTGTCGCACGGCGCAAGAACGCCCGATCCGGCATCCCGCCATGACACGAACGCGCGAGCGCGAACATCACCCGCGCGCAAGCTGCCGCGTCTCGTCCGTCGCCATTGCGTGCAGCAGCATCATAAAGGCGATCGCGGACATCATGCCGGCGGGAAACCATACGATGAAGCCGCCGATCTGCTGATCGAGCAGCGGGGTGATGCCGATGATGCGGCCGCACAGGCTGTAGAATGGATAGAGATCGCGCCCTGCGAAGCAGATGAAGCCGCCGAGCACGATCTGCGGCACCTGCACGCCGAGTGCGAGCAGCATCCGCACGGAATAGGAGAGGCGGGCCGGCGGCGACGGGCGCAGGTCGATCGCGAGCGTCCAGAACAGGATGCCGTCGATCACCATGCTCGCATTCATCACCGCGTAGAGCGTCGGGTCGAGCATGGCGCGCAGATGGACCACCGGGATCAGCCAGAGATAGAGCAGGCCGACGAACAGCACGCCCGCCAGCACCGGACGCTGCACCCGATCCAGCACGCCCCGCACCGCGCGCGCGCCGATCGCCCGCCGCAGCACCGCCGGCATCCCGCGGGCCAGCGTCGGGCCCGGCCAGGCGAGTGCGATCAGGAACGGCCCGAGATGGTGCAGCGCGAGATGCTGGAACCGATTGAGCGCGAACAGATGCAGCGCGGCATATTCGTAATGCGTCTGCAACATAGCGTAGATCGCGCCGAGCCCGAGCCAGAACCCGGCCTGCCGCGTGCGCGACGGACGCCAGCCGCCCGCCGTGCGGACGAGGCCGCGCGCATACCACCAGCCGGCAAGCCCGGTCGGCACGAACACGGCCCATGAGAAATCCCACGGTGCCCAGAGCGGCATCGCGGTCGGGTGGTCGCGCGATGCCCACGCAAGCAGCGTGCCGGCCGCGAGCATGATCGCATAAGCGCCAAGCTCCATGCGGTCGAAGCCGGGCAGCCGCGCCCGCGGATCGCCAAGCCCGTGTAGCCGCACGAGCGGATCGCGAAGGACGACAAGACGCGCCACGGGCTCTTCGATATTCCGATCGTCATGGATCGTCAAAGCACGTAACCGTGGAACTTTCCTCGCGGTGCAGCGTCACCGGCTTGTGAGGGCGCCGCCATCCGACGTTTGCTTGACCGTTGCGGTGTGCGGCTGCCTGAATGCGGGGCGGCGTGCAGTCGAGGGGGTCGGCGAGACGTGCGGAGAGGTCTGGCACAGAACGCTCGCGATATGGGCGCCCGGCGCCGACGCGCCCCGGCGCGTTAGGCTAGCACCTTGGCCCAACTCTTCACGCCACGCGCGGATGCGATCTTCCGGTTCGTGCTGCTGGTCGTGGGCGTGGGTATTGTCGCGGCCCTGCTGGTGGTCGGCGGCATCGCGCATTCCGGGTATTTCAGCGGCGTCGACACGATCGCGCAGCAGCCGGTCCCGTTCAGCCACAAGCACCACGCGGGCGAACTCGGCATCGACTGCCGCTATTGCCACACGACCGTGGAGATCGCGGCCACCGCGGGGATGCCGCCAACCTGGACCTGCATGACCTGCCACTCGCAGGTCTGGGCCGGCGCGCCGATGCTGGCACCGGTCCGCCAGAGCCTCGCCGATGACCGGCCGCTGCAATGGGTTCGCGTCAGCCAGCTGCCTAGCTATGTCTATTTCGACCACAGCATCCACATCGCCAAGGGCATCGGCTGCTCCTCCTGCCACGGGCGGATCGACCGGATGCAGCTCACCTATCCGGTGCATGCGTTCAGCATGTCGTTCTGTCTGAACTGCCACCGCGCGCCGCAGGATTTCGTCAGGCCCAAGAAGGAGATCTTCAACATGGCCTGGCATCCGCCCGCCGATCAGGCCCGCATCGGGCGCGCGCTGGCGCAGCAATACCACATCGACCAGAAGGTGGGCCGCTTGACCGATTGCTCGATATGCCACCGATGAAGGCCGCGCCGCTCGACCTCGCGGTGCTGCGGGCGCGGCTCGCCGCCCAACCCGGACGGCCGTTCTGGCGCAGCCTGGAAGAAGCGGCCGACACCGAGGAATTCCGCGCCTATCTCGCGGCGGAATTTCCCGCCTGCAGTCTGCCCGCGCCTGCGCCCGACCGACGTCGTTTCCTGCAACTGATGGCGGCGTCGCTCGCGATGAGCGGTCTCGCCGCCTGCGGGCGCGGCGGCGGCAACAGCCGCATCGTCCCCAACGTGCGCGAGTCGCAGCGGCTGGTCCCGGGGCTGCCGACGTATTACGCATCGGCGGCACTGCTCGACGGTTTCGCCAACGGCATCCAGGTCACGACCTTCGACGGGCGACCGGTCAAGGTGGAGGGCAACGAGGCGCATCCGTGGTCGCGCGGCGGTACCGACGTCTTCGCGCAGGCCTCGGTGCTGCAGCTCTACGATCCCGACCGGTCGCAGACCGTGCGCCGTCTCGGGCGGATCAGTGACTGGCAGACTTTTGGCGGCGTGATGGCGGGGCACGTGGCGGCGATCCGTGCGGAGCACGGGCGCGGGCTGCGGCTGCTCACCGGGCCGGTCACGTCGCCGTCGCTGGCTGCACAGATCGAGGCGCTGCGCACCGACTTCCCCGAAATGCACTGGCATGTACTTGAGACGGTGCCACGCGCGGCGGTCCGCGACGCGGCAACTACGGCGTTCGGCCGGCCGCTCGAGTCGATTCCGCGCTTCGACCGTGCCGAAGTCGTGGTGGCGCTCGACGCCGACTTCCTCGACCAAGGGCCGCAGCAGGTCGGCCTGGCACGGCGCTGGAGCGATGCACGCCGCGCATCCCTCGCAACCGGCCGGCTGCTCGTGCTGCACGCGGCAGCGCCGAGCCCGACGCTGACCAGCGCGAAAGCGGATTTTCCGGTCGTGGCATCGTCGCGCGGGATGGCGGCCCTCGCGGACGGGCTACTCGCGGACATCGCTGCCGGAAGCAGTGCGGCGCCCGGCACCGATCCCGCTTCGCAATGGCGTGCGCGGGCCGCCGCCGCACTGCACGCGGCGCGCGGGCGCGGCATCGTCGTGGCGGGCGCCGCGCAGCCGGCCGCCGTGCATCTGGCGGCGCATCGCATCAATGCCGCCCTCGGCAATACCGGCACGACCGTTCTCCACCTAACGCCGGCAACCGCACCGGCCGAGCCGATTGAATCGCTGGTCGCCGCGATGGCGGCGGGCGCAGTCTCGGCGGTGCTCATGTTCGACACCAATCCCGTCTACACCGCGCCCGCCGATCTCGACTTCTCTGCGGCACTCGCTCGCGTGCCGCTCAAGATCCATGCCGGGCTGCATGTGGACGAGACGGCCAACGCCGCCGATTGGCACCTGCCGCTGTCGCATCCGCTGGAAGCCTGGGGCGACGCGCGCGCCTTCGACGGCACGATCAGCATGCAGCAGCCGACGATCATGCCGCTCTACGACACCCGCTCCGCCGGCGAACTGCTGAGCGTCATCTTCGAGCCCGCTTCGCGCAGCGGGCTCGCAATCCTGCAGGATTTCTGGCGCGGTTCGCGCAGCGCCGCCGCGTTCTTCCCCGGCTGGGACCAGTCCCTGCGCGACGGCTTCATCCCCGGCAGTGCGTTCCCGGCCGAGACCGTGCGCACGCCGCCGGCTGCCGCCGCGAGCGCCCTCGCCCGGACAACCGGCGACCTCGACCTGCTGATCCGCCCCGACCCGAGCGTGTGGGACGGCAGCTTCGCCAATGTCGGCTGGTTGCAGGAGCTGCCGAAGCCGCTCACCAAGATGACCTGGGACAATCTGGTCGCCATCAGCCCCCGCACCGCTGAGCGGCTGCATCTGGACAATGGCGAGATCGTCGAGATCGTCGCCGGTCCGCGTCGCACGCAAGGCCCGGTCTGGATCACGCCCGGGCAGGCCGATGACGCCGCCACGATAACTCTCGGCTATGGCCGCGGCAGCGCAGGCAGCGTCGCCGACGGCGTCGGCTTTGACGCCTATGCACTGCGCACGGCCGCCTCGCCGTGGATCTCCTCGGGCGTCGTGCTGCGGCGCCACGGCGGTCGCACGCCGCTCGCCACCACGCAGCTCCATTCGACGATGGAGGGGCACGACTTCGTCCGCATCCAGCCTCTCGGCGCGCCGCCGGTCGGCGACAACACCGCCTTCACGCAGCCGAGTTTCTATCCGCGATTGCAGACCGACGGCCGCTCCTGGGGCATGGTGATCGACACTGACGCCTGCATCGGCTGCAACGCCTGCGTCGTCGCCTGCCAGTCGGAGAACAACATCCCCGTGGTCGGCCGCGAGCAGATGCTGGCGGCGCGCGGGATGCACTGGCTGCGCGTCGACCGCTACTACGGCGGCCCGCTCGACGACCCGCAGACGCATTTCATGCCGGTGCCCTGCATGATGTGCGAGCAGGCGCCATGCGAGGTGGCATGCCCGGTCGAGGCCACGGTGCATGACCATGAGGGCCTCAACCTGATGGTCTACAACCGCTGCGTCGGCACGCGGGCGTGTTCGGGCTACTGCCCCTATAAGGTGCGGCGCTTCAACTTCCACGACTACAGCGCCGGTGCCGAGCCGTCCTTGCAGGCACAGCGCAATCCCGACGTGACGGTGCGCGCCGGCGGGGTGATGGAGAAATGCACCTACTGCGTCCAACGGATCGCGGCGGCCCGCGTGGAGGCCGATCAGGCGGGCCGTCCGATCCGCGACGGGGAGGTGCGGACGGCGTGCCAGCAGGCGTGCCCGACGCGCGCCATCACCTTCGGCGACCTCGCCGATCGCGGCAGCGCGGTCGCGCACGCCTTCGCCGATCCGCGCAACTACGCGCTGCTGGGCGAGCTGAACACGCGGCCGCACACCACCTATCTCGCGACGCTCGCACCGGCGGCGCCGCCGAAGCCGGAAGGCTGACATGCCGAGCGAGATCGTCCGGCCCACGCAGCGCTTCGTGCCGCCCGGGCAGGATTACGATGCGATCGGCGAGCAGGTCGCGCAGGCGACGCTGCGCCGTCCCACGATGCGAAATCCGGTGCAGCGGCGCTGGCTGCTGGCATTTGTCGCGAGCCTCGCCCTCGTCACGCTGCTGATCGTCTGTATCGGCTGGCTGTTCTATCGCGGCGTCGGCATCTGGGGGAACAACATCCCGGTCACCTGGGCGCTCGACATCGTCGCCTACGACTGGTGGATGGGGATTGCGACCGGCGCGCTGCTGGTCTCGGCGGTGCTGCTGCTGCTGGATCAGACTTGGCGCAGCGCGCTCAACCGGATCGCCGAGAGCACGGCACTCTACGCCGCGATCGCGGCCGCGATCTATCCGATCATCCATCTCGGCCGCCCCTGGTTCTTCTACTGGAATCTGCCGTATCCGAACTCGCTATGGCTCTGGCCGCAATTCCGCAGCCCGCTGGTATGGGACGCGATGGCGATCCTGAGCTATCTCGCGATCACCATCCTGTTCTGGTCGGTCGCGATGCTGCCCGATCTCGGCGCGTTGCGCGACCGCGCCGACGGCGTGTGGCGCCGCCGCGCCTATGGCGTCGCAGCCCTCGGCTGGCGCGGCTCGGCGGTGCATTGGGCGCGATGGCAGCAGGCCATGCGCGTACTGGCGCTGCTCTGCGTCCTGGTCGTGGTGTCGCTGCAATCGGGCGCTGCGGTGATGTTCTCCGGCAGCCTCGAGCCCGGCTGGCACGACACGCTGCTGCCAGCTTTCTACCTGATCGACGCGGCGTTCTCGGGCGTTGCGGTGATCGGCCTCGGTGTCGCCGTCGCGCGCGGGCTGCTGCCGCTGTCGGGGCTGATTACCGACGAGCATGTCGACATTGTGGGCCGGCTGCTGATCGCCGTCGGCCTGCTCGCGACCTATTGCTATGCGGCCGACTTCCTGTTCACGGCCTATGGCGGTGATGCGTTCGAGCGCGCGACCGCGGTGCGGCGGCTCGTCGGCCCTTATGCCTGGAGCTTCTGGCTGATCGTCGCCTGCGCATTGGTACCCATCCATCTGCTCTGGTTCCGCCGCCTGCGGCGCAGCGGCGTCGTGCTGGGGACCGTCGGCTTGCTGGTGCTGATCGGCATGTGGTGCGACCGCTTCATGGTGATCGTGGTCACGCTGCAGCACGATTTTCTGCCCTCGTCGTCGCGCGCGTACGGCACGACGTTCTGGGCGGTCGCGACCTTCGCGGGTTCGATCGGGCTGTTTGGTCTGATGTGGCTGCTGTTCGTGCGCTACCTGCCGGCGGTCTCGATCACGGAGCTGCGCCTGCTCGCGCGCGAGGATGCGGAGGCGGCGGAGCTTGGCTGAGATGGCCCCCCCGCCGCTGTTCGGCATCGCCGCTTCATTCGACAATGCCGAAGCACTGCTTGCGGCGACCGAAGCCGCGTGTCGCGCGCGCCTCGGCCGGGTCGACGCGTACACCCCGGTGCCCGTGCCGGGACTCACCGCGGCGCTCGGTCTCGCGCGGCCGCCGCTGCCGGTGACCACGCTGATCGGCGTCCTGATCGGCGGCTTCGGGTTCTTCGGAATGGCCGCCTACGCGACCATCGCGGATTATCCGCTGAACGTGGGCGGCCGGCCGCTGTTCAGTTGGCCGGCCTATGTCATCCCGAGCGTATCGATTGGCGCGCTCTGGGGCGCCGTCGCGATGGCTCTGACGCTCGTGGTGCTCAACCGGCTGCCGCAGCTCAATCACCCGATGTTTCACGTCCCCGGCTTCGAACGTGCGACGCAGGACCGCTTCTTCCTCAGCATCGAGGCGTCGGGCGAGCATTTCGACGCCGACGCGGCGCGCCGCCTGCTGCTGCATCTGCCGACGCCGCCGCTCTCGATCGATGCGGTGCCACGATGAGCGCGCGTCCCGCAGTGCTGATGATCGCCCCGCTGGTGATGACGGCGCTGGCGCTCGCCGGCTGCAAGCGTGCCGACATGGCGAGCCAGCCGAAGGTGCGGACCTGGGACCGGAGCAGCTTCTTCGACAATCAGACCTCGATGTTGCACCCCGAGGCGGGGACGGTCGCGCGCAATCCGGCGGACGCGCCGGTGCCGCAGCCGGCACGGATCACCGCCGCGATGCTGGCGCGCGGCCGCAGCCAATATCAGATCTTCTGCGCGACGTGCCACGCCGCCTCGGGCGACGGCGGCGGCATCATCCCCTCGCGCGGCTATCCGCAGCCGGTCTCGTTCCACATCGCGCGACTGCGCCGCGCGAAAGCAAAATACCTGTTCGACGTCATCACGCACGGGCATGGCGTGATGTACGGCTATGCGGCGCGGCTCGCGCCCGCGGACCGATGGGCCGTCGTCGCCTATCTCCGGGCCTTGCAGATCAGCCAGGACGCACCGGTTGCAAGCCTCTCGCCGCAGGATCGCACGCGGCTTCAGGCGCTGGCATCGCGATGAGACGCGCGCCGGCGATCGTGCTCGGCGTGGGCGCTGCGGCGCTGCTGCTGGCGTTGCTGCTGGCCTATGCGGCGAACGTCCCGATGATGCCGTCCTACCTCGCCGCATGGCTGTTCTGGGCCGCGTTGCCGATCGGCGCGCTGCCGCTGCTGATGGCACTGGAATTGGTCGGCGGCGCATGGTCGCTCGAACTCCTGCCGGCGCTGCGCCGGCTCGTATTGCTGGTCCCGGTGGCCGCCATCCTGATCGTGCCGGTGCTGCTGCGCCTGCACGGGCTCTATTCGTGGTCGCGCGGCGTGGCCTCGCACGGGCCGGCCGGCGCCAACTGGCTCGAGTCCACCTGGTTCATCGTCCGCGCGATCATCTATCTGGTGATCTGGACGGCGCTGGCACTGATCTTCGCGCGGGCCGCCGCACCCGAACGGCGCGGCCGGCGACGCATGGCGGCGGGCCTCGGGCTCGCGGTACATCTCGTGATCGCGACGCTCGCCGCCGTCGACTGGACGATGTCGCTCGACCCGCGCTGGTCGTCGAGCCTGTTCGGACTGCTGCTCATCTCCGTGCAATGCTGCATCGCCCTCTCGGTGGCGGTGCTGATCGCGGGCGCCGAGGCGGATGCGCAAACCGGGCTGCCGCAGCCGGGCGCGCTGCTGCTCGTGATCGGCAGCATCTGGCTCTATTTCCAGTTCATGCAGTTTCTCACCATGTGGTCGGCGGACAAGCCGGACGAGGTGCTCTGGTATCTGCAACGCGACGCCGATGGTGGACGCTTCGTCGAATGGCTCGTGTTCCTCGCCGGCTTTCTCGTGCCGGTCTGCCTGCTGGTGTCCGCGTCGCTGCGAAAGTCGCTCTCGGTCGTGGCACTCGTCGCACTGCTGATGCTGTTCGCGCACGCGCTCGAAATGCTGTGGCTGGTGACGCCGGTGTTCCGCCGGCATTTCAGCCTGCGCGGCAGCGACATCCTGGCGCTGGTCGGCGTCGGCGGCATCGCGCTGGGTGCGGCGCTGCTGATGCGGCCGCGGCCCGTGACCCAACGACCTGTGGCCCGGCGACCCGAGGCGCAGCATGGCTGACCGTCCGCATCGTCTCCCGTGGCTGCGCGGCGCCGCGCGTGCCGGTGCGGCGGCCGCCTTGCTCGCCGGGACCTGGGCCGTGGCGCGCGGCACCGGGCAGACCGCGCTCGCACGCGCGACCGGCCGCCCCAACCTGCTGCCCGGGAGCACCGGCCGCGGCCGCGCGACCTTCCGGCCCAGCACCCGCTCGCTCGCCTCCCGCTACGAGGTGAAGGACCTCAGCGCGCCCGGCGCTGCCGGCACGCTTGCCGCGCTGGCGGTGATGGCGATAGTGCTGACCGGCATCGTCTTCGGCCTGATGGCGCTGTTCGCGCATCTCGACCGTGCCAGCCTGCCGCCGCTCACGGCGCAGCAGGTGGCGCGCATCGTTCCGCCGCCGCCGCATCTGCAGACGCACCCATTCGCTGACCTCGCGCAATTGCAGCAGCGCCAGGAACGGCTGCTGGACAGCTACGCCTGGGTCGATCCCGCGCACCGCCGCGCGCGCATCCCCGTCGGACGCGCGATGCAAATCGCCGCCGGCCGCTCGCTGGACGCGCCGCCATGAACCCCCAGGACTACACCCTCCAGCTCTGGCCCGGTGCCGCATCGGGGATGGCGCACCAGGTCGACTGGCTCATCATCGCCTTCACCATCGTCACCCTGTTCCTGGTGGTGCCGATCTTCGTCTGCTTCACCTACTGGGCGTGGAAATATCGGCGCGGACGGAATGTGGACCGCAGCCACCGCGAAAGCCGCAACGTCAAGATCGAACTGAGCTGGATGCTCATCCCGTTTGCCATCACGCTGGTGTTCTTCGTCTGGGCCGCCCGTCTCTACGACATCGAGCAGCATCCGCCGCCGAACGCGATGGTGGTGCAGGCGATCGGCCGGCAGTGGATGTGGAAATTCCAGCACCCGGGCGGTCAATGGGAGATCAATGATCTACACGTGCCGGAAAACACGCCCGTCCTGATCGACATGATTTCGCAGGACGTGGTGCATGACCTCTACGTCCCGGCGTTGCGCATCCAGATGGACACGATTCCGGGCCGGCGCACGCAGCTCTGGTTCAAGGCTGACCGGACCGGGCAGTTCCTGCTCGAATGCGCTGAGTTCTGCGGCACCGACCACTCGGAGATGGCGGGCTCGCTCATCGTGATGACGCCGGCCGCCTATCAAGCGTGGCTCGCCCACGCCGGCGCCGAGCCGTCACTGGCGGCTGCCGGCAAGATGCTGTTCTCAAGCTACGGATGCAGCGGCTGCCACGGGCCGAATTCCACGGTGCGCGCGCCATCGCTGATCGGCCTCTACGGCCACCCGGTGCCGATGCAGGGCGGCGGCGTGCTCGTCGCCGACACCGCCTATATCCGCGACAAGATCCTCGACCCGGGCAAGCGCCGTATTGCCGGGTACAAGCAGGTGATGCCGAGATACGCGGGCAAGATGCCAGAAGCCGACCTGCTCCGCATCATCGCCTACGTCCAGTCGCTCGGACAGAGCGGAGGAGGAGCCTGATGAGCCCGAGCGATCTCGCGCTGCGCGATCCGGTGGTCCCCGAGGCGACGATCGCGCGCCAGCCGGATTACCTGCACGCCAAGCAGACCCTGTCGTCGTGGTTCTTCACCACCGACCACAAGCGGATCGGTATCCTCTATCTGGTCTCGATCACGTTCTTCTTCATCCTCGGCGCCATCGCGGCCGGGCTGATCCGGCTGTCGCTGCTGGTGCCGAACGGCAGCATCTTCAGCAACGATTTCTACGACAAGATGTTCACGCTGCACGGCGTCATCATGGTCTGGTTCTTCCTGATCCCATCCATCCCCAACACGTTCGGCAATTTCCTGATCCCGCTCATGATCGGCGCGAAGGACGTCGCCTTTCCGAGGCTGAACCTGATGAGCTGGTATCTCTACATGGTCGCCGCGCTGTTCACCCTGATCTGCGTGGTGCTGGGCGGGGTCGATACAGGATGGACGTTTTACACGCCCTACAGCACGTTCTACTCGAACAGTTGGGTGCTGCCGGCGCTGATCGGCGTCGTGCTGATCGGCTTCTCATCGATCATGACGGCCGTCAATTTCGTGGTCACGGTGCATACGATGCGGGCACCGGGCATGACGTGGTTCCGGATGCCGCTGTTCATCTGGTCGCTCTATGCGACCAGCCTCATCATCCTGCTAGCAACGCCGGTCCTGACCATTACGCTGGTTCTGCTGATCGCATCACGCGCCTTCGGGTTCGCGGTATTCGATCCGGCGAACGGCGGCGATCCCGTGCTCTATCAGCATATGTTCTGGTTCTACTCGCACCCGGCGGTCTACATCATGGTGCTTCCTGGGATGGGGGTAATGAGCGAACTCGTCACCGCCTTCGCCTCCAAGCGCGTGTTCGGCTACCGGTTCATCGCCTATTCGAGCATGGCGATCGCGGCGCTCAGCTTCTTCGTCTGGGGCCACCACATGTTCTACAACGGCATGAGCGAGAGTGCGAGCCTGACGTTTTCGATCCTGAGCTTCACCATCGCCGTGCCGTCGGCAGTGAAAGTGTACAACTGGACCGCAACGATCCACAAGGGCGAGGTGCGGCTGGATACGCCGCTGCTCTACGCGATGGGCTGGATCGGGCTGTTCGTCGTCGGCGGCCTCACCGGCCTGTTCCTGGCCTCGCTCGCGATCGACGGGCACGTTCACGACACCTATTTCGTCGTGGCGCATTTCCACTACATCATGGTGGGCGCGACGGTCGAGGCATTCCTCGGTGCGCTGCACTTCTGGTGGCCGAAGATGACGGGCCGGCTGTATTCGGAGGCCTGGGGCCGGGTTTCGGCGTTCCTGACGTTCATCGGCTTCAACGTGACGTTCTTCCCGCAATTCATCCTGGGCTATCTCGGGATGCCACGGCGCTATAACACCTACGATCCGCAGTTTCAGGTGCTCAACGTCGTCTCCTCCGCCGGTGCGACCATTCTCGCGGCGGCCTACATCTTCCCGATGATCTACCTGATCTACTCGCTGTTCTACGGCGAACGGGCCGGCCCGAACCCGTGGGATGCGCGCGGGCTCGAATGGACCACGACCTCGCCGCCGCCGCCGCACAACTTCGAGACGCCGCCGATCGTCGACTTCGATCCCTACGACTATCCGAGCCGGGCGCCCGAAGGTGGCTGAGCACGCTGCCACCGTCGGCGTGGAGGTCGAGGAGCAGTTCTTCTCCGCCGAGCAGCAGCGCCATGTCGCAACCCTCGGGATGTGGGTGTTCCTCGCGACCGAGCTGCTGCTGTTCTCGGGGATGTTCCTGGTTGCCCTGGTCCTACGCGTGCTGCACCCGGCCAGCGTGACGGCGGTGGCGCTGCATTTGAAGTTCTGGATCGGCGCCACCAACGCGGCGGTGCTGATCGTGTCCAGCTTCACCATGTCGCTCGCGATCGAAGCCTCGAAAGCCGGGCTGCGACGCGCGATGCTCCGCTTCCTGGTAGCGACCGCCGCGCTCGGCGTCCTCTTCCTGTGTCTGAAGGCTTACGAGTACTATCGCGACTGGGCGGAACACATGATGCCGTTCCTGCCCGGCCGCCCCTACGTGCTCGACGGCGATCCGGCCTCGCGGCTGTTCACCAACCTCTATTTCATCATCACCGGGCTGCACGGGCTGCACCTGACGGTCGGCATCTGCCTCGTGCTCGGGATGGCGTTCTTCGGGCGCCGCGCGGGGTTCCTGTCGCGGCACCAGAACCGCGTCGAGGTGCTCGGCCTCTACTGGCATTTCATCGACCTGATCTGGCTGATCGTGTTCCCCACCCTCTATCTGCTGAACCGATGATCGGCATCCCGCCCGCACTGCGCGCCCGCGCCCGCACGCCGCTGCTCGTCATGGTCGCGTGCCTGCTGCTGCTGAGCACCAATATCCTGCTCGGCGCACTCGATCCGCACGGCCTCATCTGGATCGTGGAGGTCGTCATCACGGTGACGATGATCGTGATAATCCTGCTGTTCTCGATGGAGATCCTGGAGCAGCCGGGCATCACACGGCTGTTCGGCGGTCTCGGCTTCTTCTGGGTCGCGATCCTGTTCAGCCTTACGCTGGTCGATTATCTCAACCGCTGATTTATGCAGCATCGGATTGCCTCGGCGGAAATTGTCTGCCAGCAACGGATGCATGCGCATCCCGCATGACGGGCTGGAGACGAGCGATGAG
Organism: Acetobacteraceae bacterium; assembly: GCA_036272815.1. Taxonomy (GTDB): domain Bacteria; phylum Pseudomonadota; class Alphaproteobacteria; order Acetobacterales; family Acetobacteraceae; genus DATAYA01. The sequence goes on along the minus strand of DATAYA010000007.1, from coordinate 10,520 downwards.
TGACGCCCCCCCGCCCACGGACCCGCTGCCGGCCCAGGCCCCGGCGCGCGTCGCGGCGGCCGAAACCCCGGGCCTTACCGGACTGCTGACGCTCGCGATTGCCGTCGTCGTCATCGCTGGGCTCTACCTCGCCCGCGAGGTGCTGATCCCGATCACGCTGGCGGTGCTGTTGAGCTTCCTGCTGGCGCCGCTGGCCAACCTGCTGCGCTGGGCGCGGCTCGGGCGCGTGATGTCGGCGATCCTGGCCGTGGTGCTGGCGGTGAGCGTGATCCTCGCCGTCGCCGGGCTGATCGGCACGCAGGTCGCGGGCCTCGCGAGCGACGTGCCGCGCTATCAGTACACGGTGCAGCAGAAGATCGACACCGTCCGCACCATGACGATCGGCCGTCTGCAGCGCATGGCGACAGCCTTGACCGAGCAGATAAGCAACGTCGCCCGCCCGCAGACGCAAGCGAAGCCGGTGGCCACACCTGCGCACCGCGCCGGCCCCGGTGCCGGTCGAGGTGCATCAGCCGACCCTGACCCCGCTCGAGATCGCGCAGCGCGTCCTGGTGCCGGTGATAAGCCCGCTGTTCACGACCGCGATCGTCTTCGTCGTCGCCATCTTCATTCTGCTGCAGCGCGAGGATCTGCGCGACCGGCTGATCCGCCTGTTCGGTTCGGGCGACCTGCACCGCACGACGGTCGCGATGGATGACGCCGCGCGCCGGCTCAGCCGCTATTTCCTCACCCAGCTCGCGATCAACACCGGCTTCGGCGTGGTCATCGGCACCGGACTCTTTTTCCTCGGTGTTCCAAGTCCGCTGCTCTGGGGCGTGGTCGCGACGCTGCTGCGCTTCGTCCCCTATATCGGCTCGCCGCTCGCGGCCTTGCTGCCGGTGGCGCTGGCCGCCGCGGTCTCGCCCGGCTGGTCGATGGTGCTCGAGACCGGCGCCCTCTATCTCGTGGTCGAGCTGGTCACGGGGCAGGCGGTCGAGCCGATGCTCTACGGCCACAGCACCGGCCTGTCGCCATTCGCCGTGATCGTGGCAGCGACGTTCTGGACCTGGCTGTGGGGGCCGATCGGCCTGATCCTGTCGACGCCGCTCACGCTCTGCATGGTCGTGCTCGGCCGCCACGTCGACCGGCTCGAATTCCTCGACGTGCTGCTCGGCGACCGACCGGCGCTGACGCCGATCGAGAGCTTCTATCAGCGGATGCTGGCGGGCGATGCCGACGAGGCGCTCGATCAGGCCGAGATGCTGCTGCGTGACCGGGCGCTGTCGTCCTATTACGATGAGGTGGCGCTGAAGGGATTGCAGCTTGCCGCCAATGACAGCGTGCGCGGCGTGCTCACCACCGCGCAGCTCGAACGCATCCGCAGCACCATCGCCGCCCTCGTCCACGATTTCGACAACCACGAGGACGTCGACCCGCACCCGCCCGGAAGCGAGGACGCGACCGCCGCCCCCTCCCGCGCGGAAGCGGCACTGCCGCGACAGCCTGCCCCGGAAGGGTTCGCGCCGGAGCCCGAGGAACGGCCGGAAGCCTGGCAATCCGACACGCCGATCCTCTGCGTTTCCGGCCGCGGGCCGCTGGACGCCGCGGCATCGGAGATGCTGGCGCAACTGCTGACCAAGCACGGGCTCGGCGCGCGGCTCGCGGACCACGAGATGGTGTCGCGCGCCAACATCGGCCGGCTCGACGTCGGCGGCATCGCGATGGTCTGCGTCTCGTATCTGGAGCTGACCGGCAGCCCCTCGCATCTGCGCTACCTCGTGCGGCGGCTGCGGCTGCGGCTGCCGAATGCGACGCTGCTGGTCGGCCTGTGGCCCTCGGAGGAGGCATTGCTGCGCGACGACCGGCTGCGGAACGCGGTCGGTGCGGACTACTACACGAGTTCGCTGCGCGAGGCGGTGGAGGCCTGCCTCGATGCACTGCACGTGGCGGAGGCGGCGTCCGTCACCTCGCGCGACGCGCCAACCCAGCCCGCAGCAGCGTCGCCATGATGCGGGTGCCGGCGCGCAAGGTTCCGCGCAGCGTGCCGGCCACCTTCGATTGCCCGGCGATGCGGCGGCGATAGGGCAGCACCACCTCGCGGATGCGCAAGGCCGCGCGCGCGGCGCGAAGCTGCATCTCCAGGTTCCAGCCATAGCTCATCTCGCGCAACCCGAGCCGCTCCAGCGCATCGAGCCGGATCGCGCGGAAAGCGCTCATGTCGCTGTAGCGCACACCGCCGAGAAACCCGATCGCGGCCCCGATCAGCCGCCCGGCGAGCACCTGGTGGGCGCCCATGCTGCCCGGCTCGCGCGGCCCCCGCGTCCGGCTTGCCAGCACGAAATCCGCCTCGCCCGCCAGCACCGGGCCGACCAGCGCCGCGGCGCTCTCGGCCGGATCGGCGCCATCGCCATCGAGGAAAAGTGCGACCTCCGCCCCGAGCGCCCGCGCCCGCTCGGCGCCGGTGGCGCAGGCGCGGCCATAGCCGGGCCGGGTCTCGATCAGCACCTCGGCGCCGGCCGCGCGCGCCTCGGCGACCGTCGCATCGCGGCTGCCGCCGTCGACCACCAGGACATGATCGACATGCGCGCGCGGCAGCAAGGCCACAGTTGCGCCGATCGCGCCTTCCTCGTTCAGCACAGGAATGATCGCGACGACACGCGGCTTCATGCCGGTCGGTGTCACAGGCTCCAGCGCAGCCCGCAATTCTGGCACGGCTTCGGCGGTGTGTCCGACAGCAGGCCGGAGCGGAATTGCCGGTACGCCGGGCCGTCCCAGATCTCCCGGAGCGTCTGCTGGGTTGCATCGCCGAGCGTGTAGCTCTCGTAGCCGCGCGCCGAGAACGGCGCGATGCAGCAGGGCAGCGCCCGTCCATGCGCCGTGAAATACATCAGCGACCACGGCCGCCGGCAGGTCGCCCAGGGCTGGTCCCCGACGCCGCGCTTCAGGCTCAGGCCCGGCTCGGTCGCACCCGACGCATCGAGCGTCACGCCAAGCGCGGCGCCGATCGCGACGGCCGCGTCGATCGCCGCCGTCTCCTCAGCGCGCGTCTGCTCGAACAGCGAACTGTCCGGCCGCGCCATGCCGAAGCCCGCGTCGTCGAATACGAGGCGTTGCAGATGCACCTCGCGCACGCCCATGCGCGCGGCCAGACGGACGAATTCGGGCAATTGCTGCACCGTCTCACGCAGGCCGGTGAGCCACAGCGAGACACGCGGCCGGTCGATCCCGACCGTGCGCTGGTATTCGACGAATCGCCCGACGTCACGCACGATGCGTGCAAAAAAATCCTTGCCGCGGACGGCCTTGTAGCTCGCCGCGTCGGCGGCATCGAGGGAGACGCGCAGCTCGTCGAGCCCCGTCTCCACCAGCCCGGGAAACTTCTTCGCGTTCAGCAGCGTGCCGTTGGTGTTGAACAGCACATAGACGCCGCGGTCCTTGAGATAGCGGATCATGCGCGGCAGCTCGCGCACCAGCATCGGCTCGCCGACGCCGTGCAGCACCGCGCGCGCGAGGTCGGGCACCTGATCGACGATGCGCGTGAACAGCTCCCAGTCCATGTCGGCCGGGGGCTCGAGTTCCTCGAATGTGCGCGGGCAGGTCTCGCACAGCAGGTTGCAGCGATTCGTTACCTCCAGATAGAGACAGACCGGGGGGGATGCGGCACGGGCGTCCCGCTGCTCGGGGATCTGCTCGAAATACCGGCGCGGGTCGCGAAGGGCGGCGGACATCAGGCACTCCTTCCAACGGCGGCCGGTGCCGGCGCGCGCAGCGTGGTGCGGGCGTCAACCACGGCAAGCACGATGGCCGGACCATACAGCAGCGCCGGCCAAACGAAGCGCTCGTGCAGCGGGTCGAGGTAGAGCAGCAATGGCGCCACCGACAACCATACGACGGAGCGCAGCGGACAGAGGCAGCACGGCACCGCGAGCCAGACGAAATACCACGGATAATGCGGACTGATCGCGACGATCGTGGCGGCGGCGAGGATCGCGGCGTCGCGCGCCATCCGCACCGCATCGCGCGCCGGGTCGGCCGAGCGGCGGGCGAGGGCGGCGCGCACGGCGAGCACCAGCAGCACCACGGCCGCAACCGCACCATAGACCGGCACCGCCGCGCGCGGCAGCGGCCCGAACTCGGCCAAGCCCGCGAGCAGCCAGAGACCGCCGCCGCGACCGATGCCCTCCTCCGCCGCATAGCCGGGCAGGTAGCCGAGCACATGCCCGTGAGCACCCACGACGTACGGCACATAGAGCGCCACGATCACCGCCGCGCACGCCACCGGCAGGCGCCAATCCCAGCGCCGCCAGAGTGCGGGCGCGATCGCCGCCGGCAGGAATTTCGCCAATACCGCGCCCCCAAGCAGTACGCCCGCCAGCGCCGGCCGCCGAAGCGCCGCCGTCAGCAGCGCCAGCGCCACCATGCCGACGACGATCGCATCGACGTGCCCGTTGCCGCCAAGCGTCCACACCGCGAGCGGGTTCCAGGCATAGATCAAGACCCGCGCCCGCGGCAGGCGCGCCACGTCGAGCAGCCCGACCAGCGCCGCCATCGCCGCCAGCTCGAAGCCGATCATCGCCGCCTTCATCGCGAGCACGGTCGGGCTGGCGCGGGCGACGGCCGCGAACACCGCCTCCGCAAACGGCGGATAGATGGTGCGCGCGGTCGCGGCGCGGTTGATATTCGGATAGATCGCGGCGTCCCGATAGCGCGCGAGCGCCGGGTCGGCGGGCACGAAGCGGTAGGGATCGATCCCCGCATCCTGCATCCGCCCGTCCCAGACGTAGCGATAGACGTCGCTGGAGAGGAACGGCGGTGCCGCCAGCACCGCGAGCCGCATCGCCAGCGCGACGCCGAGCACCAGCCACACCGCGCCATGTGGCAGCGGTCGGCGCAGCACCGCGGCGACGGCGCCGAGATAGGCGGCGCCTGCCATCGCCAGGACCGCGACGAACACATTCGCCCGCGCGACGGAGCCGAGGCTCGCGGCCACGGGCGGATGCAGCGCCAGCCCGGCCGCGACCGACGCGACCAGCACCGCACCGAGTGCCGCAAGCATCCTCATGCCGCCCGTCTTCATGCCGCCCGTGCGAGCACCTCGCGCAGGTGCCATGCCTGCACGCACTCGGCCGTCGCGGGTGCCGCGAACGGCGCGGCCCCGTCGCACCGCGGCCCCGCCGCCCAATTATCAAGCAGGCGCTCCAGCGACACGCGGTCGTCGATATCGTACCACGGCGCGAGCTCGACCATTTCGAGACCGGCTTGCCGGACGCGCTCGCGGGTTTCGGCCAGAGCCGTGGCGGTGCTCCATGCGATGTCGGCGAACAGCGCCGGGTGGGCGGTCTTCATCCCGATCAAGTAATAGCCGCCATCCTCCGCCGGGCCGAGCACCACGCGCTCCCCCGGCGCGGCCAGCGCGCACGCCGCCTCACGCAGCCGGGCCGTCGGCAGGGTCGGGCTGTCCGAATTGAGCAGGCAGACGCTCCCGGCCCCGGTCTCCGCCAGCACCGCGCGGGCGGCATGCAGCAGGCAGAGGCCGAAGCCGCGTACCTCGGACGGGGCATCGATGGCGCCGTCGGCCAGTACGAGAAATCCGCCATCGGGCAGCAGCGGCCGCAACGCCGCCTCGGCGCCGGCGGGGGCATAGGCGAAGCCCGGCCGGATCGGCGCCGTCTGCGCGGCGAGCGACAGGTTGGCGCCGACGTCGCGTAGGAAAGCGGCCGAGAGCGCGGCAGCGCAATCCGGCGAGAGGGGCGGCACGAGGCGGGTCTTGGCGCGGCCGGACACCGGCGCCTTGGCCATCACCGCGATCGCGCACAGGCCCGGCTGCGTCATACTTCGTCACGGTCGGCGACGGCCGACCATCCACGCCTTTCCTCATGCCGAACCGAAGCCAGGCGTGGATCCTCGGCCTTCGCCGAGGATGACGAGGAATAATTCGCCGAGGGTGACACGGAAGGGTCAGGCTCCACGCCGGTTGGTATCATTCTCAATCCCGATGAACCAGTTGTATCCCCGATCCGTCCGGAAGCCACGTGGCCGGTTGTTGGTGACCCAGATCGTCGTGACGAATTTGGGGTTCTTGAAGCCCAGCTTGGTCGGAATACGAATCTTGAAAGGGTAGCCGTAGCGCTGCGGCAGGATTTCGTCCGGCAGCTTGAATGCCATGATCGTCTGCGGATGCAGCGCGGTCGGCAGACATGCCGCGTGACCTGGCTCTCCTGCGGCAAAGCGTAGAGCAACGACGTCGGGCACCCCCGCCTGCGCCGGGACGCCGGTGGCGACGCCGATGGCGGCGGCGGTGGCAAATACGGCGGCGAGGTGGCGTCGGGCAAGCGTCATGCCCCGTGTCTCCGGTGTCGCAGTGCCATTCGGCTTCGGCCGCGACTAAGTTACACCGGCGCGCGCGTTTCGCGATCGTTTGCTTTCTATGACGGAGGTGCAGCACGATGCCCGACCCGATCCACTCCCCGCTTGGCCCGCTGCCCGAGCCACGCTATCCGGACCACCGAGTCGAGGTGCTCGACCGCCGGTTCCGCCGCCAGGGCAATGCCGGCGTGGAGCGCATCGCCACCGGCTGCCGCTGGGCGGAAGGCCCGGTCTATTTCCGCGATGGCGGCTATCTGCTGTGGAGCGACATCCCCAACGACCGCATCCTACGCTGGCTGGAGGAAGACGGGCATGTCAGCATCTTCCGCCAGCCCTCGCACTACGCCAACGGCAACACCCGCGACCGGCAGGGAAGGCTCGTCACCTGCGAGCACGACACCCGCCGGGTGACGCGCACGGAACGCGATGGCCGCATCACCGTCCTGATCGACAGCTTCGACGGCAAGCGCCTCAATGCGCCGAACGATGTCGTGGTGGCGAGCGATGGTTCGCTGTGGTTCACCGACCCCGGATATGGCATCGACGGCGACTACGAGGGACACGCGGCAGAGCCCGAGCTGCCGTGCCACGTCTATCGCCTCGATCCCCGGACGCGCGAGGCCGCCGTCGTCGCGGACGATTTCGTGCGGCCGAACGGGCTCGCCTTCTCACCGGACGAGCGCGTGCTCTACGTCGTAGATAGCGGCGTCACGCATGGCGGCCCGTCGCATATCCGCGCCTTCGACGCGGCGGACGGGCGGCTCGCGAACGGGCGCGTCTTCGCCGGCGATTTCGGTGGCGGCTTCGCCGACGGCGTGCGGACGGACACGCAGGGCAATCTCTGGGCCGGGATGGGCTGGGCGGACCCGTCGCAGGACGGGGTGCGCTGCTACGCGCCCGACGGCACGCTGGTCGGCCGCGTGCGGCTGCCCGAGCCGTGTTCAAACCTCTGCTTCGGCGGCCGCAAGCGGAACCGGCTGTTCATGACCGCCGGCACCTCGGTCTATGCGCTCTATGTCGACGTGCAGGGCGCCCAGCTACCGTAGCCGCCATCCGGCACGACGCCAGCCCGGCGAGGTCCACCATGGATCGAGGCGGACCGGCCGCCGACCACCTCGCGCCGTTCGACGACGGTGATCTCGACATCGAGCTGCGCCAGCAGCATCGCGGCGGCGCGCCCGTCGGGACCGGCGCCGATCACGACGACATGGCGTCTCACCGATACACGATGTGGCCACGCCGTGCCGCGGCGATGCCGTGGCGGTTCGGGAAACGCTGCCGGCGGTCGAACACGCGGACCTGTCCGTCCAGGCACACCGGAGCATCCGGCGGGCGCGGCCTGACACGTGACCGCGAACCGCGCGGCGTCAATGCCGTGATCGCGCGTCTTCTATTCGCGCGGCAGCCGCCGGCTTAGGATCGGCGCGCGCAAGGACCGGCCTCTGCGCCGACAACGGAGCCCGCGACAATGCTGCCGACCCCGAGAATGCCTCCGCTTGCCTGGTTCTGGACCGGGCTGCTGGCGACCGGGACCGCGTCGGCCGCCTGCCTGCAGTGGCTCGGCCCGCCGCCTCGCGTCGCGGTCGCGACGATGGCGCCCCCCGCGGTGGCACCCCCGGGCGAGCTCGAGGTGGCAGCGGTGGGGCACGCGACTTACCTGCCAGCCGACCCCGCCTTGGCCGCAGAGGCGGTGGCGGTAACCCTCCCGGTGCCGCCGATGCCGCCGGCCCGGCATCCGCGCACGCGCCGCCACGTCTCCCTCGCGCACGTCTCCGTCGCGCACGGCGCCGCCGCGCGCTGGCGCCGGCCGCCGCCGCCGCTGCGGGTCCCGGAACTGGAGCGGTGGCGGACTCCGTATCCGGCGCCGCTCCGCGAGGGTTACGAATATTTCCCCGCTGGCGGCTATTATGTGTGGCGCTACTGAAACGGGGCGTGAGCCCCGCCGTCCTGACAGGGCTTGCAGCACGGCGGAGGCCGGGGCAAAAGCCGCGCGGAGAACGCCGTGAGCCGCCGTCACACAATCCGCACCTACGCGACACTCGCCGCCTTGCTGGTGGCGGTCGGCGGCATGACCACGCTCGTCTCCTATTCCGTCACGCTCTATCGCCTGTTCTGCCAGGTCACCGGCGCCGGCGGCACGACACGCCGCGTCGCGGCCGATACGGCGACCGTCTCGAACCGCATCGTGACTGTCTATTTCAACACCAACGTCGCCCCCGGCCTGGCCTGGCGGTTCCGCCCGGTGCTGCCCAAGGTTCAGCTCGCGCTTGGTGCCGACACGGTCGTCTATTTCGAGGCGGAAAACCTCTCCGACCACTCCATCGTGGGCCACGCGACGTTCAACGTGACACCCGGCCGGGTCGGTCCCTACTTCAAGAAAATCGAGTGCTTCTGCTTCCAGGAGGAACGTCTCGATCCGCACCAGAAAGTCGAGATGCCGGTCGACTTCTTCGTCGACCCCCGGATGGCACGGGACCCGGACACGGCGGACATGACGCAGATCACCCTCTCCTACACCTTCTTCCGTTCGGAAAAGCCAAAGGGTGCCGCCGACCTCTCGCGCTTCGTGAACGCGCCGCCCGACCCCGTGGCCGGCGGCAAGCTGTTCGCCACGCAATGCAGTGGCTGCCACACGCTCGATGCGGCCCGCGTCGGGCCGCCGCTCGGTGGCGTCGTCGGGCGGCAGGCCGGCAGCGTCGCCGGCTATCCCTATTCGGCGGCGCTGGCGAAGTCCGGCATCGTCTGGACGGCCGCGACCCTGGACCGCTGGCTCGCCGGGCCGCAGCGCGACGTGCCGGGCGCGCTGATGCCGATGGTGGTGCCGGACGCCGCCACGCGCGGTGACATCATCGCGTGGCTCGCGCAGCAATCGCCGCCGCGGCGTGCAGAGCGGCCGGTGTCGGGGCACACCCAAGGTTAAGGCGAGGGGCGCCGCCCCTCGACCCCGCTGCGGCCGCCGGCCCCGGACCCGTTTTCTTCAGTACGACCCGTACAGCACTCCGAGCAGCAGGAACAGCGCCGCGCACACGGCAACGGCAGCGGCCAGCGCGCGGCCCGACGGGCCTCCCGCGTGGCGCGACGGCTTGAGCATGGACCGGCTCCTTCCCTGACCGGGCGGTTGCTCCCCCTCAGCCGGTCAGCATGGCACCGGCGGGCCTGTCCACGCTACGGAAATGAAAGGGCCGGCCCGAACCCGGGCCGGCCCTGATCGCTCGCGAAGCGGGCGGCGGCGACTACTCGGCCGCCTCCCGCTTCGGCGCCTCGGGGATCGCCCGCGGCGCGTTCGCCTGGGCCAGGTTGCGCTCGTCGCGCCCGGCCGCGATCTGGCGCAGCTTGTTCATCACGCTGCCCGTGCCCGCCGGGATCAGCCGCCCGACGATCACGTTCTCCTTCAAACCCATCAGCCGGTCGGTCTTGCCCGCCGTCGCCGCCTCAGTCAGCACCCGCGTCGTCTCCTGGAACGAGGCGGCGCTGATGAAGCTGTGCGTCTGCAGGCTCGCCTTCGTGATCCCCTGCAGCACGGGCATCGCGGTCGCCGCCCGCTCGTCCTCGCGCAGGCGGCGCTCGTTCTCCGCCTCGAACTCCAGCCGGTCGACCTGCTCGCCGGCGAGATACGTCGTGTCCCCCGGCTCCAGCACCTCGACCTTCTGCAGCATCTGGCGGACGATCACCTCGATGTGCTTGTCGTTGATCTTCACGCCCTGGAGCCGATAGACGTCCTGGATCTCGTTCACCAGGTAGTCCGACAGCGCCTCGACGCCGAGCACCTTGAGGATGTCGTGCGGCACGCGCGGGCCGTCGACCAGCGGGTCGCCGCGGCGGACGAAGTCGCCCTCCTGCACCGAAACGTGCTTGCCCTTCGGTATCAGGTACTCGGTTTCCTCGGTCGTCTCGTCGTTCTTCACGATGATGCGGCGCTTGTTCTTGTAGTCCTTGCCGAACTCCACGCGCCCATCGTTCTCGGCGATGACAGCGTGATCCTTCGGCCGGCGAGCCTCGAACAGTTCCGCCACGCGCGGCAGACCACCAGTGATGTCGCGCGTCTTGCTGCCCTAGCGCGGAATGCGCGCCAGCACGTCGCCCGCCGCCACCACGGCGCCGTCATCGACGCTGAGGATCGAGTCAGGGGCCAGGAAGTAGCGAGCGTCGGTGTTGTTCGGCAGCTTCACCACCTC
>DATAYA010000006.1:0-6501 GCA_036272815.1 Acetobacteraceae bacterium | reverse complement strand
CGCGCCCCCCGCGCGTCATCCGGATCCAGTCTAGCTGAAACCGCAACCGCACTACAACCAAGGACTTGCGAGCCTCTCCTCGACCGGAATGCGAAACTTGCCGGCGGCGATCACGACATCGCGCCGAGGTCCTCGTGCGCGGCCGGCCGTGCAACCTTCCTTAACCCGCTTGCGTCATCCTCTGCGTGAGGCCGCTGACGCAGCCGCCTCGCGTTTCCTCCCCGGTTGGCATCGCTTGGTGATGCACTCCTTCGGGCGGTGCCCTCAAAAAGGTGCCGCCCGTTTTTTTGCATGCACTTCCCGGACGCCGTCGCGGCTGCCACTCTCCGCCGATGCGCGACGACCCGCCCGAGTTGCTGTCACCCGATGAGGCCGGCCGCGCCGATGCGCTCGCGACCGAGGCCGGCGTTCCGGTTGCCGTCCTGATGGAGAATGCCGGACGCGCGGTGGCCCGCGCGGCGCGGCAGCACGTCGCCCCCTGCCCCACGCTCGTGCTGTGCGGCCCCGGCAACAACGGCGGCGACGGTTACGTCGCGGCGCGGCGGCTCGCGGCCGAAGGCTGGCCGGTTGCGGTCGCGTCCCTGGCCCCGCCGCGCCCGGGCAGCGCTGCGGCGGCGGCGTCCGGCCGGTTCCGCGGCCCCGTCGTGCCGTTCACGCAGCAGCGCGCCGCCTCGGCAGAGCTGGTGATAGACGCGGTGTTCGGCGCTGGCCTGGCCCGCGATCTGGAGCATCGGGTCGCCGACGTGCTGCTTGCGGCGCGCCGCGTGTTCGCGGTCGATGTCCCCAGCGGCGTCGACGGCGCCACGGGTGCGGTGCGCGGCGCGGCGCCACAGGCGGCGCTGACCGTGACGTTCTTCCGCCGCAAGCCGGGCCACTTGCTGCTGCCCGGCCGCGACCTCTGCGGCGAGCTTCTTCTGGCTGAGATCGGCGTGCCTCCCTCGGTCCTGAAGGCGCTGCAGCCGCGGAGCTTTGCCAACGGGCCGGCGCTGTGGCGGCTCCGCCAGCCGCTTGCGTCGGACCACAAATACGCGCGGGGCCACGTCACCGTGCTCGGAGGTGCCATGACCGGGGCCGGCCGATTGGCGGCGGAAGGCGCGCGGCGCGCCGGGGCGGGCATGGTGACGATCGCCGCCCGCGCCCATGCCGACGCCTTCCGCGCCGGCAGCCCGGGGGTGATCGTGAGCGAGGCTGCCCTGGCCTCCTTGCTCGCCGACCAGCGCCGCACGGTGTGGGTCTGCGGCCCCGGCCTCGGGCCGGCGGAAGCGTCTCGCGTTTTGCCCGTGCTGCGTGGCGCCGGACGGCAGGTGGTTGCGGACGCGGATTGCTTCTCGGCGTTCGCGGGCCGGCCGGACGAGCTGGCCGGCTGCGCCGTGCTGACACCGCACGCGGGGGAGTTTTCGCGCGTATTCGGCGCCCCCGGCACCGACCGGCTGGGTGCCGCCCGCGCCGCCGCGGCCCACACCGGCGCCGTCGTGCTGCTCAAGGGCAGCGACACGATCATCGCGGCCCCCGACGGGCGCGCGGCGATCAATGCCTCCGCCCCGCCCTGGCTCGCGACGGCCGGCGCCGGGGACGTGCTTGCGGGGATCGTCGCGGGGCTGCTGGCGCAGCACATGCCGGCCTGGGAGGCGGCCTGCGCCGCGGCATGGCTGCATGGCGAGGCGGCGCGGATCGCGGGACCCGGCCTGATCGCGGAGGACCTGTCATCGGTTTTGCCGCAGGCCGCAATGCGCGCAGCACCGCCGCAAGGGCACCGATCTGCGCTATGATGCAGCCGTCTCACGGGAGCCTTCGATGAGCGAGACCCTCGCGCCCCCCGGCTTGTTCGATCGCGCGATCCGCCGGATCACGAATGTCTGGCGCGACATGGCCGCCTCGGTCTCCGGCGAGGAGGGCGAGAGCATTGCGGATCAGATGCGCGCCTGCCTCGCCGCACGCGGCGGCGAGGTCAGCGCACGCAACCGCGCGGCGAAGCTCGCGCGCACGTACCTGGCGCTGGATGGCGTCGGCCGGATCGAGTTCCTGCGCACGCTCGCAGCCTTCGACAGCGACCCGGACACGGTGGCCGAAGCCTACGCGCGCGTGCAGGGCGCCGCCGATGCCGCCGAGCGCGCGCACGCCAAGAGCGCGCTGCGCGCGGTGCTGGAGCCGCCGCGGGTGCGGCTGCTGACGCAGTTCACCACCATCCCCGACGGGATGCGCTTCCTCGTCGACCTGCGTGCGACGATGCTCCAGGCGATGCGAAGCGAGCCGTCGCTGGCGCCGCTGGAGGCGGACCTGCGCCGCTTGCTGGCGAGCTGGTTCGACGTCGGCTTTCTCGAACTGGCGCGCATCGACTGGAACAGTCCGGCCGCCCTCCTGGAGCGGCTGGTCGGCTATGAGGCGGTGCATCACATCCGCTCCTGGCGCGACCTCAAGAACCGGCTCGATTCCGACCGGCGCTGCTACGCCTTCTTCCATCCCCGCATGGCGGGCGAGCCCCTGATCTTCGTCGAGGTGGCGCTGGTGCAGGGGCTTTCGTCCAGCGTGCAGGCATTGCTCGACGAGAAGGCGCCGTTGCAGGACCCGCGCACGGCGGATACCGCGATCTTCTACTCGATCAGCAACTGCCAGCCCGGTCTCGCGCGGATCAGCTTCGGCAACTTCCTCATCAAGCAGGTGGTGGAGCTGCTCTCCGCCGAGTTCCGCAACCTCGTGCGTTTCGCGACGCTCTCGCCGGTGCCGGGCTTCCGTCGCTGGCTCGATGCGGCGCTTGCCCACCCGCTGCCGCACCTGCTGTCGGAGGAAGAGAGTGCCGCTCTGCGCACCGCAGCGCCGCCCGAGGGGCCCGCGCCGGAGACCGGGCCGGCGGCCCTCGCGGCGATCCTGGCGCGGCGCGGCTGGTTCCGTGACGCGGCGATGGTGCGGGCCACCGAGCCGGTGCTCACCAGACTGTGCGCGCGTTATCTGCTGCTGGAATCGCGCGACGGCCGGGCGCGCGATCCGGTGGCGCATTTCCACCTCAGCAACGGCGCCCGGCTGGAACGCATCACGCTGCTCGCGGACACCTCGGAGAAAGGTGCGAAGGAGGGTGCGACGATCATGGTGAACTATCTCTACGATCCAGCGCGGATCGAGCAGAACCACGAGGACTACATGGGCGACGGCAAGCGGGGGGCCGCGACCGCAGTGCGGCGGCTGGCGCGGGGATGGGCGTGAGCGTGAGCGTAGGGAGAGCCGGCTGATGCGCATCCTTGTCCTCGGCGCCGGCGCGCTCGGCGGCTATTTCGGCGGCCGACTGCAACAGGCGGGAGCGGACGTGACGTTCCTCGTCCGCGCCGGACGCCGGACGCAACTCGAACGCGACGGGTTGGTGATCGAGAGCCGGCACGGCGATGCGCGGCTCGAGGTGCGCAGCGTGGCCGCGGGCGACGTGCGGCCCGAGTTCGACGTCGTGCTGCTGACCTGCAAGGCTTACGACCTCGACGCCGCGATCGAGGCGATCGAGCCGGCGGTCGGCCGCGAGACCGCAATCCTGCCGGTGCTGAACGGCATCTCGCATATGGAGGTGCTGAACGCCCGCTTCGGCCGCGACGCGGTGCTCGGCGGCGTCGCCATGATCGGCGCCGTGCTGGCGCCCGACGGCCGGGTGCGGCATCTCGACGACAACCGCGAGATCGTGTTCGGCGAGCAGGACGCGCCCACGAGCCCCCGTTGCGAGGCGCTGTGCCGCGCCTTTGCCGCCGCCCCCGGCGTGGAGGTGGCGGCGGTGCCCGACATTCTGCGGCAGATGTGGCAGAAGCTCATCATGCTCGGCACGATGGCATCGGCCACCTGCCTGATGCGCGCCAACATCGGCGAGATCCTGCGCGGCTCTGCCGAGGGCGGCGCGCTGCTGCGGCGGATACTGCAGGACACGATCGAGATCGCGCGGGCCGCCGGGCACCCGCCGGGCGAGGCGTTCGTGGTCCAGGTCCGCGCCATGATGAGCCGCGAGGCCAGCACCGCCACCGCCTCGATGCTGCGCGACCTGGAAGCGGGCGGGCGGATCGAGGCCGAGCACATCACCGGCTACCTGCTGCGGCGCGCCCGCGAGCACGGCCTCGACGACACGCTGCTCGCGACCGCCTATGCGCATCTGAAGGCATACGAACAGCGAAGGAAGGCCGGACGACTGCCAGGGGCCGACGCATGAACGTCATCACCGCGGCGCGTGCGGAGGACTTGCCGGAGCGGCGGGTGGCATTGCTGCGGGCGCTGGAACGAAAACTGATCTGGCTCTCGGCCTGGACCATCCACCACGCCAACCACATCCGCGCGAACCGCGACGGGCTGAAGGTCGGCGGCCATCAGGCATCGTGCGCATCGGTGATCTCGATCATGGCGGCGCTCTATTTCGAGGTGCTGCGGCCGCAGGACCGGATCGCGGTCAAGCCCCATGCCGGGCCGGTGTTCCACGCCATCAACTACCTGTTCGGGCGGCAGAGCCGCGAGAAGTTGGAAGCGTTCCGCCAGCTCGGCGGCGCGCAATCCTATCCGAGCCGGGTGAAGGACGGGTCGGAGGTCGATTTCTCCACGGGCTCGGTCGGGCTCGGGGTCGCGATGACGACGTTTTCCGCACTCATGCAGGACTACGTGCGGCTGCACGAACTCGGGGGCGGCGAGATCGCGCCCGGCCGGCACATCGCGATCGCGGGCGATGCCGAACTGGACGAGGGCAACATCTACGAGGCCCTGCTGGAGGGGTGGAAGCACGACGTCCGCAACGTCTGGTGGATCATCGACTACAACCGCCAGAGCCTCGACAGCGTGCTGCCCGACCGCCTGTTCGGCCGCATCGAGGGCCTGTTCCGCGACATGGGCTGGAACGTCGTCACGATGAAATACGGCCGCAAGCTGCAGGCCGCCTTCGCGCGCGAGGGCGGCGAGAGCCTGCGGAGCTGGATCGACGACTGCCCGAACAGCCTCTATTCCGCGCTGACGTTCCAGGGCGGCGCCGCATGGCGGCAGGCGGTGCTCGCCGAGCTCGGCCGCTCGCGCGGCTTGCGCGCGATCATCGATCCGCTGTCGGACGACGAGCTGGCAGCCCTGATGACCAATCTCGGCGGCCACGATATCGAGTACATCATCGAGACGCTGCGCGCCGCCGAGGCGGAGGGCGACCAGCCGACCTGCTTCATCGCCTACACGATCAAGGGCATGGGCCTGCCATTCGCTGGCCACAAGGACAACCATGCCGGGCTGATGACGCGCGAGCAGATGGATCTCTTCCGGTCCGCTATGAACATCCGCTCCGGGCACGAATGGGACAAGTTCGAGGGCCTCGACGCCTCGGCCGCCGAACTCCGCGATTTCCTGGCCGGTTGCCCATTCGGCGCGGTGCTGACGCCGCAGGGCCGGGCGCTCTCGGCGCCTCCGGTCGCGATCCCGGCGACGCTGCCGGCACCGAGGCTGGCCGGGCGTCGGATGTCAACGCAGGCCGGTTTCGGCGACATCCTCGCCGAGATCGGCCGCGGTCAGGGCGAATGCGCGGAGTTGGCCCGGCGCATCGTGACGATGAGCCCGGACGTGACGGTCTCGACCAATCTCGGCCCGTGGGTGAACCGCCGCGGCGTCTTCGACCGGCACACCCGCAACGACGTCTTTCGGGATGCCAAGCTCGCCTCGGCGCAGCGTTGGGGGATGAGCCCGAAGGGGCAGCACATCGAACTCGGGATCGCGGAACAAAATCTGTTTCTGCTGCTGGGTGCAGCGGGATTGACCACAGGCCTGTTCGGCGCGCGGTTGCTGCCGGTGGGCACGGTCTATGACCCGTTCGTCAACCGCGGCCTCGATGCGCTGATCTATGCCTGCTACCAGGATGCGCGATTCCTGCTGGTCTCAACGCCGTCGGGGCTGTCGCTGGCGCCGGAGGGCGGGCAGCACCAGTCGACCAACACGCCGCTGATCGGCATCAGCCAGGACCGCCTGGCGAGCTTCGAGCCGGCACATGTCGACGAGCTGGCGATCCTGCTGCGCCACGCCTTCGACTGGATGCAGCGCCCGGACGGCTCGGCGGTCTGGCTGCGGCTCTCGACCCGTGCGCTGGAGCAGCGGCCGCGGGCGCTCGACCCGGCTTCGGTGATCGCGGGCGGGCATTGGGCCGTCGCCCCCGCAGAGGGCGCGCGGATCGCGATCGCCTATCAGGGGCCGATCGCGCCCGAGGCCGAGGCGGCGTTCGCGGAACTCGTGGCCGAGGAGCCGGGGGCCGGGCTGCTCGCGATCACCAGCCCGGACCGGCTGCACGCGGGATGGTTGGCGGCGCAGCTCGCGCGGCGGGGCGGCGAGCGCGGTACGCGGTCGCATGTCGAGGAGTTGCTGGCGCCGCTCGCGCCCGGGGCGGCGCTGGTGACGCTGCTGGACGGGCATCCGGCGACGCTCGCCTGGCTCGGCGCGGTGCGCGGGCAGCGGGTGGTTCCGCTCGGGCCCGACCATTTCGGGCAGAGCGGCGACATCCCCGACCTCTACCGGGAATACCGGATG
>DATAYA010000005.1:0-2154 GCA_036272815.1 Acetobacteraceae bacterium | reverse complement strand
AAGATCGCGAGCGGAAAATTCCACGGCGAGATCGCGGCGAATACGCCGCGGCCGCCGAGCGCCCAGGTGTTGCGCTCGCCGGTCGGCCCCGGCAGTTCGCGCGCACCGGCGAAGTGCTCGCGCGCGCGGGCGGCGTAGTAGCGGCAATGGTCGGCCGCCTCCCGCACTTCGGCGATGCCGTCCGGGAGCGTGCGCCCGGCCTCGCGCGCCAGCAGGTGCAGAAGTTCGGCGCGCGCCGCCTCGATCGCGTCGGCCGCGCGGTCGAGCACGGCGGCCCGGTGCGGACCGCCCGCCGCATCCCAGGCGAGCCGGCCGCGCGAGAGGCGTGCGAGGGCCGCGTCGATCTCCGAGGGCGTCGCGTCGGGCGCGGTCCCGACCATGCGCCGCGCATCGGCCGGATCGCGCACCTCCCGCCGCGCGCCGGCGCCCGGCAGGTCGATCCGCACCGCGCGCCCGATCGCCGCCAGCGCCGCCGGGGCCACCGCCCGGTCGGCGAGGTCGAGGCCGGATGAATTCGCCCGGTCCGGGAACAGATCAGCCGGCAGGTTGATGCGCGGGTTGCGCCCGGCGCCCTCGGCGCGCAGCCGCTCGGTCGGGTCGGCGGCGACCAGATCCTCCGGCACTGCCGGATCGACCAGCCGGTGCACAAAACTCGTGTTGGCGCCGTTCTCCAGCAGCCGGCGGACAAGATAGGCGAGCAGGTCCTCGTGGCTGCCGACCGGCGCATAAATCCGCACCCTGCAGTCCCGCCCGACGACGCCGGCGTAGAGCGCCTCGCCCATGCCGTGCAGGCGCTGCATCTCGAACGGCGCGCCCTCGGCCAGTTCCAGCACCGTCGCGAGGCTCTGCGCGTTGTGGGTGGCGAAGGCCGGAAAAATGGCGTCGCGATGCGCCAGCATCCGGCGCGCGCAGGCGATCCAGGAGACGTCGGTCGCCGCCTTTCGGGTGAACACCGGATAGTCGGCGAAGCCGCCCACCTGCGCGTGCTTTATCTCGGTGTCCCAATACGCACCCTTGACCAGGCGCACCGGCACGACATGGCCGGTGCGGCGGCCAAGATCGGCGACCCAGTCGATCAGCGGCAGCGCCCGTTTCTGGTACGCCTGCACCGCCATCCCGAGCCCGTCCCAGCCGGACAGGGCCGGGTCTGCGAGCACCGCGGCGACAATGTCGAGGCTCGGTTCCAGTCGCTCCGCCTCTTCGGCATCAACGGTGAGGCCGACGCCGGCCGCCCGCGCCGCCCGCGCCAGCGCGCCCACCGACGCGACGAGCGCCGGCACGCAGCGCCTGGCCTGGAGCGGCTCGAACCGGGGATGCAGCGCCGAGAGCTTTACGGAGATCCCCGCGGCGTCTTCCGCGCGGCCGGTCGCCCGAGTGATCGCGTCGCGGTAGGACGAGAAATACCGGGCGGCATCGGCCTCCGTGCGCGCCGCCTCCCCCAGCATGTCGAAGCTGTAGCTCCAGCGGCGTCCCTCGGCAGTGCCGGCGCGGGCGAGCGCCTCCTCGATGGTGCGGCCGAGCACGAACTGCCGCGCCAACAGCCGCATCCCCTGCCGCAAGGCGCCGCGGATCACCGGCTCGCCCATCCGCCGCACGCTGCGCCCGATCACCGCCGGCACGTGCCGCGTCTCCTCCAGTCCGAGCACGCGACCGGTGAGCAGGAAAGCCCAGGCGGAGGCGTTGACGGCGAGGCTGTCGGCGCGGCCGAGATGGCGCTCCCAGTCCGCGGCGGCGATGCGGTCCTCGATCAGCGCATCGGCGGTCGCGCGGTCGGGGATGCGCAGCAGCGCCTCGGCGAGGCAGAGAAGGGCCACGCCTTCCGGCTCGCCCAGGCCATATTCGCGCAGGAAGTCGGTGACGTCGGCACCCGGCCGGTGGGCGGCGCGGGCGGCGCGGACCAGTCCCTTCGCGCGTTCCCGGATGCGCGCGGCCAGCGGCGCGGGGAGAGTTGCCAGCGCGAGCAGCGGCCGCAGCGCGGCGGCATCGGGGGCGCGGTGCAGGGCGCGCAGCGCGGCGCGGTCGTCGGGCATGTGCAGAGCGTAGCACCGGGTGCCGCGGGACAAGAACCAGGGCGCTGCCCTGGACCCGCTGGGGCCGCGGGCCCCTCACCCCATAACCGGATTCTCAAGGCTCCGCCTTGAGCGGGGTCCAGGG
>DATAYA010000004.1:0-2856 GCA_036272815.1 Acetobacteraceae bacterium | reverse complement strand
CGCAGCGCCCAGTGCCGCGCGGCGTGCCACCAGCACGCCGATCAGGTTCGCGATCGAGGTGCCGGTCACCAGCAGGCCCGAACTCTCCGCCGGCAGCCCGACCATCTCCGCCGCCCAGCGCACCACCTGCTGCTCGACCGCGATCGCCGCATGGTCGCGGCCGCCAAGATTGCTGTTGAGGCCGCCCGCCAGCAACTCGGCCAGCATGCCGACCGCGCTGCCGCCGCCATGCACCCAGCCCATGAAGCGCGGATGCAGGTTGCCGTTGGCATAGGGCAGCACCAGCGCGCGGAAATCCGCATACGCCGCCTCGATCCCCTCCGCGCTGCGCGGCAGGCCGCCCGCGAGGGCCGCACGCGCCGGCTCCGGCATCGGCCGCCAGACCGGCGCCTCCGCGATGCCGGCGAGATGGTCCATCATCTCGTCGAGCATGACATGCCCGATTGCGCGCAGCCCCGACCAGTCGGCCGGGTCGAGCCCCGTCTCCGTCAGGCGATCGAATCCGTCCACGCGGTCTCCTCAGCCTCCCGGCGGCTCGTAGCGTTCGACGAAATACAGCGGCCGGTTCTTGGTCTCGTTGAACACGCGGCCGAGATATTCGCCGATCACGCCGAGTGTCATGAGTTGCGCGCCGCCGAGGAACAGCACCACCGCCATCAGGCTCGGATAGCCCGGCACCGACGTGCCGAACAGCAGCGTGCGCACCACGATCACGCCGCCATAGATTGCCGCGAACAGCGCCACCGCGAGGCCGAGATAGGTGGCGACCTTGAGCGGCATCACCGTGAAACTCGTGATTCCTTCGAGCGCGAAATTCCAGAGCTTCCAGTAGTTCCACTTGGTCTCGCCCGCATGGCGCGGCGCGCGGTCGTAGAGCACGGCGCGGGTCGGGAAGCCGATCCAGGCGAACAGGCCCTTCATGAAACGGTGATGCTCGCGCATCCGCAGCAGCGCATCGACCGCGCGGCGGCTCATCAGGCGGAAATCGCCGGCATTGGGGGGCAGCGGCACCCGGCCCATGCGCATCATGCGGTAGAACAGGGCTGCCGTGGTGCGCTTGACCGCGGTATCGCCATGCCGCTCGCGGCGCTGCGCATAGACCATGTCGAACCCCTCGCGCCACGCGGTGACGAGGTCTGGGATCACCTCCGGCGGGTCCTGCAGATCGGCGTCGATGACCACGATCGCCTGCCCGCGTGCGTGGTCGAGCCCGGCGGTGGTCGCCACCTCCTTGCCGAAATTGCGGGAGAGATTGACGATCGCGACATGCCGGTCGGCCTCGCGCATCTGCCGCAGCACCGCGAGCGTCGCGTCGCGGCTGCCGTCGTTGACATAGAGTGCTTCCCAGGGCTCGCCGATGCCGTCCAGCACGGTCGCCAGGCGGCGGTGGAGTTCCGGCAGTCCGGGCGCCTCGTTATAGGCTGGGATCACGACGGACAAGGTTGGCAGCGCGGCGCCGGGGCTGGACAGGACGTACTCCTTCGTGGCCAGGACGTCCGGGCTTTAGCTTCGATCCCGCGCCGATGCCAGATGCGTGTGTGATCGGGTGTGTGCGTGATCGTCCAGCGGGGTGTTCGCATGTTCTTCGACAACTTCGAGCTGACACATCTGGACCTGCCGCAGGGCCGCATCCGGCTGCGCCGGGGCGGGGAGGGGCCGCCGCTGCTGCTGCTCCACGGCAACCCGCAGACCCATGCGATGTGGCACGCGGTCGCCCCCGCGCTCGCCCGGCGCTTCGAGGTGATCTGCCCCGACCTCCGCGGCTATGGCGGCAGCTTCAAGCCGGCGGCGACTCCGGACCACGCGCCCTACGCCAAGCGCGCGATGGCGGCCGACATGGTGGCGCTGATGGAGCGGCTCGGCCACACGCGCTTCCGCCTCGGCAGCCACGACCGCGGCGCCCGGGTCGCCCACCGCCTGGCGCTCGACTTCCCCGACCGGGTGGAGCGGCTGGCGGTGCTCGACATCGTGCCGACGATCGAGCATTTCGAACGGGCCGACATGGCATTCGCGCTCGGCTACTACCACTGGTTCTGGTTCGCCCAGCCGCACCCGTTCCCGGAAGACCTCATCAATGCGGCGCCGGACCTCTGGTTCGACGCCCATACGCGGCGCGAACCGGGATCGCACGACGTCTTCGCCGCCGACGCGCTGGCCGACTATCTCGCAGCGGCACGGCAGCCCGAGACCATCACCGGCATGTGCGAGGACTATCGCGCCGCCGCGACGATCGATCTGGTTCACGACCGCATCAGCCGCGCCGAGGGACGCCGCGTCGCCTGTCCGACGCTGGTGCTCTGGGGCGCGAAGGGCCGCGTCGGCGGCTGGTACGATCCGCTGGCACTCTGGCGGGAGTATGTCACGGCGGAGGTGACCGGCGGCCCGGTCGCGTCGGGCCATTACATCGCCGAGGAGGCGCCGAACGAGGTGCTCGACGCGTTCCGCACGTTCTTCGGATAGAGGACCGCTACTGCCCGAGCGTGATGCCCTGGCCCGCCACGCCCAGCGGGTTGTAGCGGCCGACGTTGCCGAACAGTTGCTGCATGAAGCTCGCCTCGCTGCCCGGCGAGGGCGTGGTGCGCGATACGATCGTCACCGGCTGCCCGTCGGCCATGTCGAGGCTCCGCACATGCTGCAGCACGCCCGCCTGGTTGAACGTGAGCGACACGACGCCCTGCTTCACCTCGCCGGGCTTCCGGCCGATGCGCGGGCGGGTCACCTCGCTGATGTAGAGCCAGGTATTGTCGTCGAATGTTGCGCGCGCGGTGGGCGAGCCGAGCAGCGACACCGCGTCCTTCTCGGTCGAGACCCCGGCCACAAGCTGCTTCAGCTCGTCGGGGTCCACGCGGTTGCCGC
>DATAYA010000003.1:0-2415 GCA_036272815.1 Acetobacteraceae bacterium | reverse complement strand
CGGGCATCGGCCTCGCCGCGCCGCAGGTCGGGCAGTCGCTGCGGCTGATCACCATCGACCTGATGCCGGACAACAAGCCGGCGCCTATCACCCTGATCAACCCCGAGATCGTGGCTCTGGCCGACGAACTCGCCACGCGCGAGGAAGGCTGCCTGTCGCTGCCCGGCCAGTATGCCGATGTCACACGCCCGGCCACGGTGCGGGTGCGCTATCGCGATCTCGCGGGCGCGGCGCAGGAGATTTCGGCGGACGGGCTGCTCGCCGCGTGCCTGCAGCACGAGATCGACCATCTCGACGGCGTGCTGTTCGTCGACCACATCTCGCCGCTCAAGCGCAACATGATCCTCCGCCGTGTCGCCAAGGAGCAGCGGCAGAAGGCGACCGGCTGACGCGGATGCGCCTTGCCTTCATGGGCACCCCGGACTTCGCCGTCCCGGCGCTGCGGGCGTTGCACGCGGCGGGGCACGCGATCGCCGCGGTCTATTGCCAGCCGCCGCGGCCGGCCGGGCGCGGCCAGGCGGTGCGGCCCGCCCCGGTGCAGGCGGCGGCCGAGGCGCTCGGTCTGCCGGTCCGCACCCCCGCCCGGCTGGGCCGTGATCCGGCGGCGCAGGCGGCGTTCGCGGCTCTCGACCTCGACGCCGCCGTGGTCGCCGCCTACGGCCTGCTCCTGCCCCCGGCCATGCTGGCAGCACCCCGCCGCGGCTGCCTCAACATCCATGCCAGCCTGCTGCCGCGCTGGCGGGGAGCGGCCCCTATTCAGGCCGCGATCCTCGCCGGCGACCGCCAGACCGGCATCACCATCATGCAGATGGATGCCGGCCTCGACACCGGCCCGATGCTGCTGTCCGAGGCGGTGCCGATCACCGAGAGCACGACGGCGGCGGCGCTGCACGACGCGCTCGCCGGCCTCGGCGCGCGGCTGGTGCTGCGGGCGCTGGCCGAGGCGCCCGCACCGGTGCCGCAGCCGGAGACGGGGGCGACCTATGCGCCCAGGCTTACGCGCGCGGACGGGCGCATCGACTGGAGCCTGCCGGCCGCCGTGCTGCTCCGCCGCATCCGCGCGCTCAATCCCTGGCCGGGCACCTTCACCTCACTCGGGACTGTCATGCTCAAGGTGCTGGCGGCCGAGCCCGCGCCCGGCGCCGGGCCGCCCGGAACCGTGCTCGACGGCCGGCTCACGGTCGCCTGCGGTGATGGCGCCATCCGCCTTGCCCGCGTGCAGCTTCCCGGCCGCGCGGCGCTCGACGCGGCGGCGTTCCTGCGCGGGCGCCCGGTCGCCGCCGGCACGATGCTCGGCGGCTGAGCGCCGGTTTCGCATCCCGCTCCCGCCGGCTATGTCGGGGCAGTCCTGCATCGGGTCAGACCATGCCGCGCGCTCACGACGATCCCGGCCTCGCTTTTCCGCACCCCGCACCGCCCGCGTTCGGCGTGCCGTCGGAGGTGGCGCCGGGCGTGCTTTGGCTGCGGCTGCCGCTGCCCTTCGCGCTCGATCACGTCAACGTCTACCTGATCGCCGACGGCGACGGCTGGGCGGTGCTGGATTGCGGCATCGGCGACGACGCCTGCCGCGCGGTGTGGGAGCGCGTGCTCGCCGCGGGCGCTGGCGGTCCGCTTGCCGGTGCGCGGCTCACCCGGCTGATCGTGACGCACTACCATCCCGATCATGTCGGCCTCGCCGGCTGGATGTGCGAGCGCTTCGGCCTCGACCTCTGGATGCCGCGCGCGGAATATCTTTTCTCCCTCGGCCTGCAATATGCGCCCGGCGATCTCGGCGCGGAGAATTACCGCCCGTTCTACCGCCGCCACGGACTGTCGGCTGACATTACCGAGCAGGTGCTCAGCCGCGGTCACCACTATCTGCGCATCACGACCGGGGTGCCGTCGGTCTATCGCCGCTTGCAGGCGGGCGAGGTGTTGGGGGCCGGCGGCCGGGCGCTCGACGTGCTCACCGGCGGCGGCCATGCGCTCGAGCAGGCGATGCTGCTGGACAGGCCGGCCGGCCTGTTCTTCGCCGCCGACCAGGTGATCGCGCGCATCTCGCCCAACGTCTCGGTCCACGCGATGGAGCCGGAGGCGGACGCGCTCGGCGACTATCTCCGCTCGCTGGCGGCGCTGCGGCGCGAGGCGGCGGCGGACGTGCTGGTGCTTCCCGGCCACGGCCTGCCCTTCGTCGGCCTGCACGCGCGCATCGCGGCCCTGGTGCGCCACCACGAGGGACGGTGCGCGGTGATCGAGACGGCCTGCTGCGCGCAACCACGCTCGGCGGCGGAGCTGGTGCCGGTGGTGTTCGCGCGCCCGCTCGACCCGCACCAGACGAGCTTCGCGTTCGGCGAGGTGCTGGCGCACGTCAATCACATGCGGGCGGAAGGCCGGCTCGCGGCCGAAATCGACGCGGATGGAACGGTGCGATTCCGG
>DATAYA010000002.1:0-12786 GCA_036272815.1 Acetobacteraceae bacterium | reverse complement strand
ACGCAAACGGGGCGCCCAGGGCGCCCCGTTCCGACGGTCACCGGCCTGCTCGCGCAGGCCGTGACGCAATTTCCGTCAGGCCCTTCAGGCCTTGTTGCCGTCAGGCCTTGTCGATGGCGTCGCGTGCCGCGTCCTTGGCCCCGCCGACGGCGTTCTGAGCCTTGCCGGCGGCTTTTTCAGCGGCGCCCTCGGCCTGGGTCTTCTTGTCGCCGGTGACGCTGCCGACGCCCTGCTTGATGGCGCCCTTGACCTGGTGGCCGACGCCTTCCGTGCGATCCTTGTCCATCATGGAACCCCTTGTTCTCGTGAGCGGCGCTCGTGCCGCTGTGACAGCAACGGCCCGCCGCGCGCCCGGTTTCAGGCGGCCGAGAGTGGCGGCGCCACGGTCTCCAGCGACCGCCGTTCAGCCTGTACCCCGAGCACTGCCTGGACGATTCCGGCGGCGACCATCAGGCCGCCGCCGAGCAGGTAGCCGCCCAGGATCTCGCGGCGGGAGCCGCTGGCGATCAGCACGCCGAACAGCGCTGGCCCGGCAATGCCGCCGATGCCGGTGCCGAACGCATAGAACAGCGAGATCGCGACCGCGCGCACCTCCAGCGGAAAGGTCTCGCCGACGGTGAGATATGCCGAGGACGCGGCGGCCGAGGCAAAGAAGAAAATGATCGTCCAGGCGACGGTCTGCCCGGTCGCGTCGAGCGTGCCGCGGGCGAACAGCCAGCCGACCACCGCCATCAGGATGCCCGAGAGCACGTAGGACGCCGCGATCATGATCCTGCGCCCGATGCTGTCGAACAGGCGCCCGAGCAGCAGCGGTCCGGCAAAATTGCCGGCGGCGAAGGGCAGGATGAACAGCCCGATCCGGCCGGACGGGATGTGATAGAACCGTGTGAGGATCAACGCATAGGTGAAGAAGACGGCGTTGTAGCAGAACGCCTGCGCACCCATCAGGCAGACCCCCACAACGGTGCGCCGCCGGTAGCGGCGGAGCAGCACGTGGAAGCTTGCGGCAAACCAGCCGCCGTGATGGCGGCGCAGGCGGAGCGGCTTCTCGTCCGTCGGCGGCAGGTCCGCCCCGGTCTCGTTCCGCACCCGCTCCTCGATGCCCCGCACGACGCGGTCGGCCTCCTCCGGCTCGCCATGCGTCATCAGCCAGCGCGGGCTCTCGGGGATGAAGCGGCGCAGCACCAGCACCACTGCGCCAATCACGCCGCCGATCACGAAGGCGATGCGCCAGCCGAGGTCCGGCGGCACGACATGCGGGTCGAGTGCCACCAGCGCGCCGACGGCCCCGAGCGCCGCGCCCAGCCAGAAGCTGCCGTTGATGCAGAGATCGGTGAAGCCGCGCTTGCGGGCGGGGATCAACTCCTGGATGGTTGCGTTGACCGCCGCATACTCGCCGCCAATGCCGGCGCCGGTGATCGCGCGGAACAGGATGAACGTCCACAGGCCATGCGCGAAGCCGCTGGCGACGGTTGCCGCCGCGTACACCGCGACGGTGATGGTGAACAGCTTCTTCCGCCCCAGCCGGTCGGTGAGCCACCCGAAAAAGATCGCGCCCGCGACGGCGCCGGCGAGATAGGCGCTGGCAGCGTAGCCGATCCCGGCGGTGCCGATGCGCAAGCTGTGGCTCTCCGAGATCGCGCCCGAGAGCGAGCCGACCAACGTGACCTCCAGCCCGTCGAGCACCCAGGTGATGCCGAGTGCGACCACCACGAGCGTGTGGAACCGCGCCCAGGGCAGCCGGTCGAGCCGCCCCGGCACGTCGGTTTCGAAAATGCCGCCCTCATGGTCGGGTTGCGTGCTCGGAATGGCTCGGTCAGCCAACGGCGGCGCCGCCCGCGATGTCAGCCACTTGTCCCCTCCCGGGCGCGTGAGCCCGGCAGCCAGAACCCGGCCGACCGGGCAGGGTTCCCTGGCAGCCGGCAGCCCGTGCGCTATCTTGCATCGCAGCAGACGGAGCACCGCCGATGCGCCCCGAACCGCGCCTGCCCCGCGCTCCGCGCCTGCCCCGCGCTGCGCGCCTGCACTACGCGTGGATCATTGCCGGCCTGACCTTCCTCGTGTTGCTCGCCGGCGCCGGGCTGCGCAGCGCGCCGGCGGTGCTGATTGTGCCGCTGCAGCAGGAGTTCGGCTGGTCGCGCGCGACGATCAGCTTCGCGGTCGCGGTCAACCTGATGCTCTACGGGCTGATGGGGCCGTTCAACGCGGCGCTGATGGAGCGCTTCGGGCTGCGGCGCTGCATCGTCGTCTCGCTGCTGGTGATCGCGGCGGCGATGCTGGGGACCACCGTGATGCGCGCCGCGTGGCAGCTGGTGCTGCTCTGGGGTGTCATCGTCGGCGCCGGGACCGGAATGGTGGCTCTGGTGCTTGGGGCGACGGTCGCCGCCCGATGGTTCCACGCGCGGCGGGGCCTGGTGATGGGCGTGCTGACGGCGAGCACCGCGACCGGGCAGCTCGTCTTTCTCCCCGCGATGGCGGCACTGGCGACTTCGGTCGGCTGGCGCGCGGTCTCGGTCACGCTTGCGGCGGTCGCGGTCGCGCTCGTGCTGCCCGTCGCATTCCTGATGCGCGACCGGCCCTCGGATCTCGCGTTGCCGCCGTTCGGGTCCGAGGCGGTCGAGCCGCCGCCGCCGCCAGGGCCCAATCCGGCTCGGCGCGCGCTGCGGGCGTTGGGCGAGGGCTTGCGGGTGCGCGATTTCTGGCTGCTCGCCGGCAGCTTCTTCATCTGCGGCGCGTCCACCAACGGACTGATCGGCACCCACCTGATTCCGGCCTGCGTCGATCACGGCATCCCGGAGGTGACGGCGGCCGGGCTGCTCGCGGCGATGGGCGTGTTCGACTTCTTCGGCACCACGGCATCGGGCTGGCTTTCCGACCGCTGCGACAACCGGGCGCTGCTCGCCTGGTATTACGGGCTGCGCGGGCTGTCGCTGCTGTTCCTGCCGTTCGCGTTCCACTACTCGTTCTGGGGCCTGTCGGCCTTCGCCGTGTTCTATGGGCTCGGCTGGATTGCGACCGTGCCGCCGACGGTGCGGCTCGCCGGCCGCACCTTCGGCGATGAGAACGTGGCCGTCATGTTCGGCTGGATCGCCGCCGCCCACCAGCTCGGCGCCGCCTCGGCCGCATGGGCGGCGGGCGTGCTGCGGGTCGATACCGGCAACTATCTCGCGGCGTTCATGGGCGCGGGCGTGCTCTGCCTCATCGCCTCGGCAATGGTGAGCTTCATCGGCGCCGAGCGGGGCCGGCTGCGGCCGGTGGCGGCGACGTAACTCAATTCCCCTCGAACACCGGCCGCTCCTTCGCCGCGAAGGCGCGATACGCGCGCCCGAAGTCGCGGGTCTGCATGCACAGCGCCTGCGCCTGTGCCTCCGCCTCGATCGCCTCGTCGATGCCCATGCTCCATTCCTGGTGCAGGCAGCGCTTGGTCATCGCATGGGCGACCGTGGGGCCTGCCGCGAGGCTCGCCGCCAGCGCCTGCGCGTCCGCCAGCACCGCGTCGGGTTCGCAGAGCCGGTTGAAGAAGCCCCAGCGCTCGCCCTCCTCGCCGGCCATCGCGCGGCCGGTGTAGAGCAGTTCGGCGGCGCGTCCCTGGCCCACGATGCGCGGCAGGATCGCGCAGGCGCCCATGTCGGCGCCCGCCAGCCCGACGCGCACGAACAGGAATGCGACCCGCGACCGCTGCGTGCCGAGCCGCAGGTCCGACGCCATCGCCAGGATCGCGCCCGCGCCGGCGCAGACGCCGTCGACGGCGGCGACGATCGGCTGCGGGCAGGCGCGCATCGCGGAGACGACCGCGCCGGTCATCCGGGTGAAGGCGAGCAGGCCGCGCACATCGCCCGCCTCCTGCATCGCAACCAGGGGGCCGATGATCTCGTGGACGTCGCCGCCGGAACAGAAATTGCCGCCCGCGCCCGACAGCACGGCCGCGCGCACCGCATCGCCTTCCAGCGCCAAAGCGCGAAAAGTGTCGCGCAGCTCGGCATAGCTCTCCAGCGTGAGCGGGTTCTTCCGCTCGGGGCGGTCGAGCGTGATCGTCGCGACCCGGTCGGCGAGGTGCCAGCGGAAGTGCCTAGGCGAAGGATCGAACGGCATCCCCTACCTCGGGTCCGGGAGTGGGCGGATGTCAAGCGCCGCCGCTTCGCCGCCGCCTCGCATGGGAAGCGGCGGGCGCGCGGATCACTCCATCGCCATCGTGTGATCGACCTTCGTGCCGCGCGACGTTCGCTTGAAGATCATCAGCAGCGGGATCGCGGCCAACGTCGCGATCATCAGCAGCTTGTAGTCGTCGATATAGGCGATGATCTGCGCCTGCCGGGTCACGATGACGTCGAGCGCGGCCGCACCCGCCGCGGTGACCGGGTTCCAGAAATGGTGGACCGCCGCCCCCTCCAGCGCGCGATTGAAGGCGGTGACCTGCGCTGCGATGTCGGCGTGGTTCACCTGCGTGTTCTGGGTCAGCAGACTGCTGACGACCGAGATGCCGACGCTCGAGCCGATGTTGCGCGAGAGGTTGTAGAGACCCGCGCCCTCGGCCCGCCGCTCCGGCGACAGCGTCGAGAGCGTCACCGTGCTCAGCGGCACGAACAGGAAGCCGAGCCCGATCCCCTGCACGACGCCGACGCCGATCACGGTGCCGGTCGACACGGCCGGCGTCCAGCCGGTCATGGCGAAGAACGACCAGGCCGTGAGCGTGAGTCCCAGGCCCAGCAGCACCCGCGTGTCGACCCGCCCGATCAGCCGTCCCACGACCAGCATCGCCCCCATCGTGCCGATGCCGCGCGGCCCAATCACGATGCCCGCGGTGACGATCGGGTAGTCCATCAGGTCCTGCAGATAGGGCGGCTGCAGCGCCAGCGACGCGTAGTAGGTGAGGCCGACGATGGCCACGAACAGCACGCCGGCGAAGAAGTTGCGATCACGGAACAGCGCCGGCCGCACGAACGGCTCGCGCGCGGTGAAGATGTGGACGAGGAACAGATAAAAGGCGACGGCCGCGATAACGGCCTCGACGACGATCTCGCGGGAGCCGAACCAGTCGAGCTGCTCGCCGCGGTCGAGCGCCACCTGCATCGCGCCGATCGCGAGGCTGAGGGTGCCGAAGCCGAACCAGTCGAGCTTGGCGGTGAGGTTGCGCGCGGTCTCCTGCAGGAAGGTCGACATGCCGAACAAGGCGACGATGCCGATCGGCAGGTTGATGTAGAAGACGTAGCGCCAAGTGTAGTTCTCGGTGAGCCATCCGCCGAGCACCGGCCCCAGCACCGGCCCCGCCATCACCGCCACACCCCACATCGCCATCGCCGTGCCCTGCCGCTCCTTCGGGTTGATGTTGAGCAGCACGGTCTGCGACAGCGGCACCAGGGCGGCGCCGAACATCCCCTGCAGGATGCGGAACAGCACGATCTGCACCAGCGACTGCGCCATGCCGCAGAGCATGGAGGCGACGGTGAAGCCCGCGACCGAGACGAGGAACAGCCGCTTGAGCCCGAACCGTCCGGCGAGGAAGCCGGTCGGCGGCGTCATGATCGCCGCGGCGACGATATACGACGTCAGCACCCAGTCGATCTGGTCCTGGCTCGCCGCGACGCTGCCCTGGATGTAGGGGAGGGCGACATTGGCGATGGTGGTGTCCAGCGCCTGCATCAGGGTGGCCAGGATGACGCAGACGGTGATGGCGCCCCGGTTGGCGACTTTGGTCGGCTCGGCGGACATGCAAACTCCCCACGGTGATCACGGACCGGACGGGCGCGCGGGTCCGCGATGGCCCGCCTCGGAAAATGTGCCTTGAGGTCCGGAAAGCTCGCCTGAAAGGCGAGGGCCAGCTATGCGGCGTCGGCGAGGACCACGCGCCGCCGCGGCTGTGCGTTATGCGGCACGGCGGCATAGACGTCCTTCACCGCCTCTGTCAGCACGAGGCCGCCGAGCTGCGGGACGATGCGCCGCCCCGCCCGCTCCCACAGCGGTGCGGCCCGCAGCGACACCCGCCACCCCATCGGCGGCACGTAGAGCGCCCAGTCCCGCCGCTCCACCCGGAACAGCGAGGCGGCCAGCAACCGCCCGATCTGGCCGGGCGAATAGGGCTCGCCCTGCCCGAACGGCGTCGCCTCCACGTGCGCCCACGCGCCGCGCCGGTTTGGGGCGACCACCAGCACCCGCCCGTCATCCTTGAGCACGCGCCACACCTCGCGCAGCAGCCGGCGCGCGTTCTCCGCCGCCTCCAGGCCGTGGATCAGCAGGATGCGGTCGAAGCAGAGGTCCGGGAATGGCAGCGCGTCCTCGTCGGCGGTGCAGGAGAGGCAGGCGGCACCGGGCGGCCAGCGCATCGCCCCGACCTGCGCGGGCGTCAGTGCGATCACCCGCCCGGCGCGCTCCCGCCACAGCCGCAGATACGGCGCGGCATAGCCTAGTCCGAGAACCGACTGCCCGGCCAGTTCCGGCCACAGCAGCACCAGGCGTTCGCGCAGCACCCGTGCCGCCACGGCGCCGCGCGCGGTCGCGTAGAAATCGGCTGCCGCGTGCGCGTCCGCTGCCATGCCCGCCACTATACCATGTCCACCGAGATAGATGATCGCACCGGCAGCGCCGCATCGGTTTGCGGCCGGCCCGCCCGATGCTACATGGCTGCCATGCCCGTCGCCGCCAGCCCGGTCCCGATCCTTTCGGACAATTACGCGTGGCGCCTGCGCGAGTCCTCCAGCGGCGCGGTCGCCATCGTCGATCCGGCGGAGGCGGAGCCGGTGATCGCTGCGCTGCGCGACGCGGGCGGGCGGCTCGACCTGATCCTGCTCACCCACCACCACGCCGATCACGTCGCCGGCACCGACGCGGTGCGGGCCGCCTTCCCCGGCGCGCTGGTCGTGGGGGCCGCGGCCGATGCGCACCGGTTGCCACGGCTCGACCGGGCGGTGGGGGAGGGCGATAGCGTGGCTCTCGGCGCCGCGACCGCGCGGGTGATCGACACACCCGGCCACACCCGCGGGCACATTGCGTTCTTTTTCCCCGACGGCGCGGTGCTGGCCTGCGGCGATACGCTGTTCAGCCTTGGCTGCGGCCGGCTGCTGGAGGGGAATGCCGCGGAGATGTTCGCGAGCCTGGCCAAGCTCGCGGCGCTGCCCGGCGAGACCCTGATCTGCTGCGGCCACGAATACACCGAGAGCAATGCCCGCTTCGCGCTCTCGGTCGATGCCGCCAACCCGGCATTGCAGGCGCGTGCGGCGGAAGCCCGCGCCCAGCGCGCGGCGGGGCAGCCGACGCTGCCCTCGCGAATGGCCGACGAGCGCGCGGCCAATCCCTTCCTGCGCGCGCCCGACGTCGCGGCACTCGCCGAACTGCGCTCACGAAAGGACCGGTTCCGTTGAAACTGATCGGCACGACCAACAGCCCGTTCGTGCGCAAGGCGCTGGCCTGCGCGATCACGCGCGGGATCGAGGGGCAGATCACGCTCGCCCCCGGCAACCCGCACGTCTCGCCGCCGGAGCTGCTGGCGGTCAACCCGCTCTCCAAGGTGCCGTGCCTCGTCACCGATGACGGGGTGGCGCTGTTCGACAGCCGGGTGATCTGCGAATACCTCGACAGCGTCGGCGACATGCTGGCGCTGTTTCCCGCGCACGGGGCGGCGCGCTGGCGGGCGCTGAAGATGCAGGCGATGGCGGACGGGATCATGGATGCCGCGGTCGCCTGCCGCGGCGAGCAGGGCCGCCCGCGGGAGACGGCGCGCGAGACCGCAATGGCGCGTCACCGGGCGGCGATGACCCGCACGCTCGATGCGCTGGAAGCCGAGCCGCCGGCCAACCATCTCGATATTGGCACGATCGCGGTGGCCTGCGCGCTCGGCTATCTCGATTTCCGCTTCGCCGCCGAGCCCTGGCGGCCGGGCCGGCCGGCGCTGGCCGCGTGGTTCGAGACGTTCGCGCAGCATCCGGGGATCGCGCGCACAGTGCCGCACGATCCGGGCCGAGGTCAGTAGGGCGGCGGATAGCCGGGCGAGGGCTGCGGATAGCCGGGCGGCTGCGCGTCATAGGGTTGCGGCTGCACGACATACGGGGCGGGCTGCACCACATAGGGCGCCGGCTGCACCAGGACAGGCTGCGGCGGCACGTAATGGTCGCCCCTCGAGGTCATGCAGACGACATAGGCGTTGTCGTACTGCGCCTGGATGCCGCCCTGCGCATGGGCCGAGCCGCTGGCGCCGAGGCCAGTGCCGACCACGGCGCCGCTCGCGGCCCCCACGCCCGCGCCGTAGCCGCCGCCGACCGCAGCCCCGAGGCCCGCGCCAAGCACGGTGCCCAGCACCGCCGAGCCGACGCCGTAGGTGTTCGCCTGCTGCGCCTGGCCGGCCACCATCTGCGCGGAGTATTGCATGCAACCCGACTGGTCGATCTGGAACGCCTGAAACGACTTGCCCTGGCCTGGCACGACCTCCACGGTCGGCCCGAGCGGCACCTGAGCGCAGCCGGAGAGCAGCACGAGCGCGGCGAGGCCCGGCAGGGCAATGGGCAGCGTCTTTGTCATTCGGGTCCCTATCGGTGCTTCCGCGCCGGCATCATCGGTGCTTCCGCGCCAGCTTCATCATGCCCGCAAAGATGTTGCCGGTCAACCTGATTGCGTAACGAAATGTGACGCGGCCGGGGCGGCGATCTGCTCGATCCGGCATTGCGCGGGCGCCTTGTCCGGCCGCCAGCGCAGCAGGGTCGTGCCGTGGCGGAAGCGGCCGCCCGAGACGTGGTCGTAGCGCACCTCCACCACCAGCTCGGGCCGCAATGGCTGCCAGTCGGCGGCGCGGCCGGTGCGGCTCCAGCGGCTCGGGCCGCCGGGGGCGCGGCCGGTGAAGCCGGGCGGCTCGATGCGCTGCTCGAGCCGCGCCGTCAGCGCCGTTCGCTCCGAGGCGGGGATGGTGCTGGTGAAGCCGACATGGTCGAGCCGGCCGGCCGCGTCGTAGAGCCCGAGCAGCAGCGAGCCCACCTCCCGCCGCGCCGCGAGATACCGGAAGCCGCCGACCACGCAGTCGGCGCTGCGCAGGTGCTTGACCTTGACCATGCCGTCGCGATGGCCGCCGCGATAGGGCAGGTCGAGCCGCTTGCCCATCACACCGTCGCACCCGGCCTCGAGCCCATCGAGCCACGCCTGAGCCGCCGCGCGGTCGGCGGTCGCCGGCGAGAGTGCCAGCGCCGGCGAGGCCAAGTCCGGCATCAGCGCGACCAGCCCCGCACGCCGCGCCGCGAGCGGCTGCCCCGTGAGATCGCGGCCGCGCGCGTCCACCAGCAGGTCGAACAGCATCATCCGCGCCGGATGGGCCACGGCCAGGCGGCGGACGCGGCTCTCGGCCGGGTGCAGGCGGAGTTGCAGCTCCTCGAAGGACGGCACACCCGCGACCGGGATGACGATCTCGCCGTCAAGCACGAAGCGGGGTGCGGCGACCGCGGCGAGGGCCGCCACGAGGTCGGGGAAATAGCGGCCGAGCGGCTGGCCGGATTTCGAGCGCAGCTCGATCGCGCCGCCGTCGCGAAAGGCGAGGCAGCGGAACCCGTCCCATTTCGGCTCGTACTGCCAGCCCGGCCCGTCCGGGAGCGTGGCCACGGCCACGGCCTCCATCGGCGGAAAACTCTGGTCGATCGGCAGCGTCATGCGAGCGCAACGGGCGGCCAGGCGGCGCGGTTGCCCGCAAGCGGGCCGCCCACGGCAGGGGCGTGCGCCGGCCCGCTCTCAGAACGGCAGCAGGATGTCGAGCAACTGCTGTCCCCAGCGCGGCGTCTGCACGGTGGTGAGCTGGCCGCGACCGCCGTAGGAGATGCGGGCCTCGGCGATCTGGTTGGACTGGATCGTGTTGTTGCTATCGATGTCCTCCGGCCGGATCACGCCGCTCACCTGGAGGTCGCGGAGTTCGCTGTTGACCCGGATCTGCTGGCGCGCGAGCACCACGAGATTGCCGTTCGCCAGCACCTGGCTGATGACGCCGGCGAGCTGGAGCTGCACGGTCTCGTTGCGCTTGATCTCGCCAGTGCCGCCGCCGGTGCTGTTGCTGTTGGTCGTGACCAGCGCGGCGGGGTTGGCGTTCTTTATGACCTTGGGCAGCGGGATGCCGAAAAAGTTGGGCACCGCCATCGCCTCGGAGTTGGTGACGCCGGCATTGCTCTGGTTCTTGAGGTCGGCATTGTCGGCCATCGAGACCAGGATGGTGATGATGTCGCCCACGCGCGCGGCCCGCTGGTCCTTGAAGAAGGCGCGGCTGCCGGGCCGCCAGAGGCTGTCCGCCTCGGTCGGCGGCGGCTCGGCGTTGGGCATCGGCATCGAGACCGGGCGCCATTTCGGGTCGGCGGTCGGGTCGGCGGTCGGCGTCATGTTCGGCGGCTGCCCGACCTCGGAGAGCCTGGTCAGCGCACCGCAGCCGGACAGCAGGAGCAGCGCCGCAAGTGCGGCCGGGGGGATTGCGCGCCTCATCGGGCCGCAACCTCCGCGACGCCGCGTCCCGGTCGCAGCGGCACGCTTCCCGGCGGGATGCTCACCACGCCCGGCGCCACCACGACGCCGTCCAGCACCGCATGGCTGGTGCTGTTGACCACGCGAATTTGGTCGCCCGCGCCACCGGCATCGAGCGCCTCACCGATGCCGGTGACCGAGAGCCCGGGCTCGTCCAGCCGCAGCAGCACGCGCGCGCCGCGCTGCACCAGCGGCACCGTGGCGAGTGCCGACGTCCGCAGCGGCTCGCCGGCCGCGAGCGCATGGCGCGGTGCGAGCCCGAGCGCATCCGCGACCCGGAGCATCACCTGCCCGTGGATGCTCGCCGCCGGGACATGTGCGATGCGCAGGTCGGCCGCCGTGATCGGGGTGCCGGGATCGAGCAGGTGGGCGGCGACCGGGATCGCGACCATCACCTCCACCTCGCCCGCGAGCGGCATCCGCTGCACCGGCGCGTTCGGTGAGACCACGGCCAACGTCGCGGTGAAGCGGCCGCTGGCGGCGTCGTAGTCGATCTGCTCGATCTCGGGTGCCGCGGCGCCGTGCAGCGGCACCAGCGGCGGTGTCAGGCCCGGCAGCAGGATCGCCGCGTCCGGTGCCACGCCGGAGGCCGCGAGCGCGCGCCGCACCGCGGCCACGACCGCGGCACGCGGCATCGGCCGGCCGGGCCATTCCAGCACCGCGCGGTCGCCGGGCGAGGCGGGCTGCCAGTCGACGTCGAACTGGGCCGCGATCGCCGCGAGCTGCGGCGCCTCGACCACGATCCGCCCACCCGGCGCCGGCCCCGGGCCGAGCACCCGCGCGGCTTCCGGCCCGGCATCGGCGAACAAGTCGGAGAGCCGCACCACCGGCCCGTCGAGCGTGGTGTACGGCTTGAGCGTCGCCGCATGAAGTGCGAACGGCAGCAAAGTCGTGCCCAGCAGAAGAAGGATTCGCATCGGTTTCACCGGAGGTTGGTCAGGGTGGAGAGCATGTCGTCGGAGGCGGTAATCACGCGGCTGTTCATCTCGTAGGCGCGCTGGGCGGTGATGAGGTTGGTGACCTCGGTCACGACGTTGACGTTGGAGGTCTCGATGAAGCCCTGCTGCACGTTGCCGAAGCCGGGCGAGGCGGGAACGCCGGTCACCGGATCGCCGGAGGCCGCCGTGGCTGTCAGCAGGTTGTCGCCCTCGGCCTGCAATCCGGCGGGATTGGCAAACGTCGCGAGCTGGATCTGCCCGAGCGTCGTCGGTGCGGTCTGGCCGGCGATCGTCGCCTGCACGTCGCCGCTGCTGTCGACGGTGATCGCGGTCGCATTGCTCGGCACCGTGATGCCGGGCACCACGACGTAGCCGTCGGCGGTGACGATCTGCCCCTGCGGGCTGAGGCCGAACGTGCCGTCGCGCGTGTAGGCGGTGTCGCCGGATGGCAGCGTGACCTGGAAGTAGCCCTGGCCGGAGATCGCGAGGTCGAGCGAGTTCGACGTCTGCTGCAGGTTGCCCTGCTCGTTGATGCGGTAGATCGCCGCGGTCTTGACGCCGAGGCCGAGCTGCGCGCCGGAGGGGACGATGGTACCGCTGTCCGAGCTGGTGGAGCCGACGCGGCGCTGGTTCTGGTAGATCAGATCCTGGAACTCGGCGTGGCTGCGTTTGAAGCCGGTGGTCGTCATGTTGGCAATGTTGTTGGAGATCACCTCGACGTTGGTCTGCTGCGCCTGCATTCCGGTGGCGGCGATGTCGAGCGAACGCATCTTCGTGGCTTCCTTCAGGACTGCATGGGCTGGGCGATCTTGTCGATCGCGTTCTGCTGGCGGTCGGCCTCGGCCTGGACGAACTGGGTGACGAACTGGAACTCGCGCTCCAGCGTCATCATGCGGGTGACTTCGAGCACCGGCTGGACGTTGCTGCCCTCGACCGCGCCCTGCACCAGTTTCGGGGCCGCGGCCGGGTTGGTGGGCGAGCCCGCGCTGTAGAGCTCGCCGCCCTCGGCCTGCATGCGGTTGGCATCGCCTGGGGCGACGATGCCGATGCGGCCGATCTGTCCGCTGTCGCTGCTCAGCGTGCCGTCGCCGGCGATGCTGATGTGGCTGTCCTGCGGCCCGAGCGTCAGCGGCTTGCCCAGGGTGTCGAGCAGCGCCTCGCCTTGCATGTCGACGATCTGGCGCTGCGCATTCAACGAGAAATGCCCGGCACGGGTGAGCCGCGGACCACGCCCGGTGCCGACCGTGAAGAAGCCGGCGCTCCCGATCGCGATGTCAAGCGGGTTGCCGGTATGGGTGAGCGGGCCAGCCTGCTGCTCGCGATAGGTCGCGAGGTCCTGGGTGAAGTCGAGCGTGCGCTGGCCGGAGGGCAGGCT
>DATAYA010000001.1:0-3099 GCA_036272815.1 Acetobacteraceae bacterium | reverse complement strand
CCGGTCGTCACCGTCGCCGGCATGCAGGCCGGCGCGCTGGTCGGCGGCGCCGTGGTGATCGAGACGGTGTTCGCCTGGCCCGGCCTCGGCCGACTGCTGGTCGACAGCGTGAGTTATCGCGACTACCCGGTGATCCAGGCCGAGATTCTCCTGTTCTCCCTGGAATTCGTCCTCATCAACCTTGCGGTCGACGTACTCTATGCGGTCGTCAATCCGGAGATCCGGCTGCGATGAGTGTGACCGTTGCTGCGGATGCCGGCGCGATCCGATCACCGCTCGGAGAATTCTGGCGGCGCTTTCGGCGCAAGCGGGTGGCACTGGGGGCCGGCCTGGCGATCCTGCTGATCGTGCTCGCCGCCGCCTTCGCGCCGTGGGTCGCGCCCTATGCGCCGGCCGCGCCCGACTACAACAACGTGCTCGCCGGGCCGTCCGCCGCGCACTGGCTCGGCACCGACAGCTACGGCCGCGACATCTTCAGCCGCATCATCTGGGGCGGGCGCATCTCGCTCTCGGTCGGCTTCATCTCGGTCGCCATCGGCGGGGCCGTCGGCGTCGTGCTCGGGCTGCTCGCGGGCTATCTCGGGGGCTGGGTCGACAGCCTCATCATGCGGTTCTCCGATGTGCTGCTGGCCTTCCCCGGCATCCTGCTCGCGATCGGCGTCGTCGCCGTGCTGGGGCCGGGCGTCGTCAACGTGATCTATGCGGTCGCGGTGTTCAGCGTGCCGGTGTTCGCGCGGCTGGTGCGCGGCAGCACGCTGGCTCTGAAGCAGACCGTCTATGTGCAGGCCAGCCGCAGCATCGGGGTGCCGCGCGTGACGTTGGTGCTGCGGCACATTCTTCCGGGAACGCTGCCGGGCGTGATCGTCTACGTGAGCTTGCGCATCGGCACCGCGATCCTGACCGCGGCAGCCCTGAGCTTCATCGGCCTGGGTGCGCAGCCGCCGAGCCCGGAATGGGGAGCGATGCTCGCCGACGGCCGCAGCTATCTCGGCGTCGCCGACCAGCTCACGGTATTTCCGGGGCTGGCGATCTTCATCACCGTGCTCGCGTTCAACCTGCTCGGCGACGGGCTGCGCGACGCGCTCGACCAGAAACTCCGGTGAGGGCGCGGGAAGCCGGCCTCGCCTGCGGCGAGTTGCCGCCGGGCGCGCGCAACACGATCGCCGACGTCCCCGGCGTGCTGGTCGGTCACGCGAGCGTCCGTCGCGGCGAGGTGTGCACCGGCGTCACCGCCATCCTGCCGCACGGCGGCGACATCTTTGCCGA
The DNA here is from genome assembly GCA_036272815.1 of Acetobacteraceae bacterium. Taxonomy (GTDB): domain Bacteria; phylum Pseudomonadota; class Alphaproteobacteria; order Acetobacterales; family Acetobacteraceae; genus DATAYA01. The sequence continues at coordinate 1,833 of DATAYA010000001.1, read as the reverse complement.
CAAGCCACTCGCCGCAGTCGACGTGCTCAACGGCTTCGGTAAGAGCGTCGGGCTCCTGCAGGTGGCGGAACTCGGCGCGCTGGAGACGCCGGTGCTGCTGACCAACACCTTCGCGGTCGGCACTTGCGCGGACGCGCTGATCCGCCGCGCGATCTGTGCGAACCCTGCGATCGGCCGGCGCACCGGCACGGTCAATCCGGTGGTGCTGGAGTGCAATGACGGGTTCCTCTCCGACATCCAGGCGATGGCGGTGACAGCGGCGGACGCCGAGGCGGCGATTGCCGCGGCCGCTTCGGATTTTGCCTCGGGCGCGGTCGGCGCCGGGACGGGGATGAGCGCGTTCGGGCTCAAGGGCGGCATCGGCAGCGCCTCGCGCCGCATCGTGCTCGAACATCTGGTGCATCATCTCGGCGTGCTCGTGCTCGCCAATTTCGGCCGCGCTGGCGACCTCATGCTGCCGGACGGAAGGCGCATCCAGCCGGATGCCGCCCCGCCATCGGCGCCAGGGCCCGAGGCCGGCTCGGTGATCGTGGTGATCGCGACCGACGTGCCGCTCGAATGCCGTCAGCTCCGCCGTGTCGCCCGCCGTGCCGGCGCTGGGCTCGCGCGCTCCGGCTCGGTGTTCGGCCACGGCAGCGGCGACATCGCACTCGCCTTCACCACCGCCAACCGCGTCCCGCACGAGGCGCGCACGGACCTGCTGCCCTTGCGCGTGCTCGCTGAGGCGCGGATCGACACCCTGTTCCGTGCCTGCGCCGAGGCGACGCAGGAGGCGGTGCTGGATGCGATGGTCGCGGCCGAGCCGACGACCGGCCGCGAAGGCCACCACCGAGGAAGCTTGCGCGACCTCCTCTAACCGCCGAGGAAGAACCGGGCAGGCCAATCCGGCCGGCGTCCCGATCTCAACCCCCGATCACAACCCCCGGGCGAAATCCTGTCGCGCCCTCCAGCTTGCGTCTGGCACGGTCTGCCACTATTACGGGGCATGACCCGCGCCGCTCCGCTGCTGGCCGGCTTCGCCCCCGCACTCGCGGGCGCCTCTGGGTTCGGGCTCCTCCTTCGACTTATCTGCCCCTGAGCGCCCGTCCGCGTTCGCGCGGCATCGCTCAGGGGGACCCCTGATGCCACGTCGAACCCGAGACCCGATCCGCCAGAGGACGAAATGACCATCCAGCACCCAAGCTTCGGCGCCATGCCCGAAGGCCGCATCATCATCTTCGACACGACGCTGCGCGACGGCGAGCAGTCGCCCGGCTTTTCGATGAACCTCTCCGAGAAGCTGCGCATGGCCGAGGCGCTCGCCGATCTCGGCGTCGACGTCATGGAAGCGGGGTTCCCGATCGCCTCGCCCGGCGATTTCGAGAGCGTCCACGCGATCGCCGAGAGCGTCGGCCGGCGCGAGGAGGGCCCGGTGATCTGCGGCCTTGCCCGCACCGGCCGCGGGGACGTACTGCGCGCGGCCGAGGCGGTGCGCCCGGCCCGCCGCGCGCGCATCCACATCTTCGTCAGCACCTCGCCGCTGCACATGAAGGTCAAGCTGCGGATGACGCCCGACGAGGTGCTCGCGATCACCGCCGAGAGCGTCGCCCTCGCCCGCCAGCACACCGACGACGTCGAGTGGTCCGCCGAGGACGGCAGCCGCACCGAGCCCGACTTCCTCTGCCGCTGCGTCGAGGCGGCGATCCGCGCCGGTGCCACCACGATCAACGTCCCGGACACGGTCGGCTACGCGCTGCCGGAGGACATCGCGGCGATCTTCACCATGCTGCGGGAACGCGTGCCGGGCGGCGACAGGGTGATCCTGTCGACGCACAACCACAACGACCTGGGGCT